>DBGAZC010000001.1:0-4057 GCA_048472015.1 Collinsella sp.
AGGCGCAGGCCGAAGCAGTCGGCGAGGTAGTAGCCCATCTCGCAGCCGCCGTTACCATGATCGGAAGCCATCTTGACGCAATTCTCGGCGCCGACAGCCTGGCCGATGGGGCCCTCGGGCTTGGTCATGGCGTAGACACGCCTGCCCTTTTCCTTCATCTTCTTGACGGCCTCGAGGACCTCGGGGGTGGTGCCGGACTCGGAGGCGGTGAGCACGACGGACTTCTCGGTCATGCGCTTGTGGCCCATGACGTTCCACTCGGCGGCATGGATCAGGTAGACCTCGAGGTCGCGGTCGCCGAACTTGTTCATGAGGTACTCGAGCTGCATGAGCTCGTCCCAGGTGCCGCCGACGCCCATCAGGAACACGGCGTCGTAGCCCTCGTCGGCGACCTTGTCGGCAAGCGCGGTCATCTTCTTGCCGGTCTCGTAGAGCGCCTTGCCGTCCTCGAGGTAGCCCTCCTGGTCGAAATGCATGATCTCGATCTTCTCGGTTTCCTTCATTTGCTTCTCCTTTCTGAGGATGCCTTGACATCCCCTATGCCAACGAGCGACAGCGCCCGCCTACATTCCGTAACACTCGGCAGCTTTGGCCTTAAGCGTGTTGACCGATTCCTCGTAGCCCTCTGCCTTGACCTCCATTTGCTTGGAGACGGCATCGAGATACGGATGGACATCCCAAGAGCTCAGGCGCTCGGTGACAATTGCCGCCATCGTCTGGAAGAACACCAGGCCGGGAATCGCGGCCAGCAGCGGAGCCACCTGCGGCACCGCAATCTCGTGGGCCCTGCCCTTGGGGTGCATGGTCAAAAGGACTGCCTTCTTCGTTACCTTCGACAGCGCATCGGCGATATTTGCCAAGCGCTCCGACCCACGAGGATCGTCAACGATAAATACCAGGTAGCCCGGGGTAATCTGCATCTCGGGACCGTGGACGAACTCCTCGCCCTCGTGGTGCATGGCCGGAATCTTGATGGTCTCGCTCAGCTTGAGCGCCGCCTCTTCGGCAACGCCATAGTTGGGACCGTTGCCCACAACCATGGCCGGCACATGCTCCGACAGCCCGAGTAGATGATCCTGGACATATGCCTCGGCGGTCTTGCACATCGTGGCGTTGGCCTGAATGGCCTCGCGCAGGTCGTCAAGACGCTGAACAACGCCATCGGCGTCAATCGTTCCACACGCCTGACCACCGTAAATGCCAAAGAGCACCAGGTACTCGATGAGCGTCTGAACGCCCAGGGTCACAAAGTCCACCGACTCGACGCCCACGCCGTAATCGAGCACAACATCGGCATGCTCCTTAATGGGAGCCTCGATGTTTGCCGTGAGCGCGACTGCGGCCATGTCGTGCGCGCGCATGTAGTCTAGCGCTGCAATCGTATTGGTCGAATAGCCGCTCTGAGAAATGGCAATGTTGAGCGCGTTTTGCGGATAGGTGTGCTCGAAATCGACAAAGGCCTCGGGCGTCACGACGGACACCTGCATCTGCAATGCGTCCTGCAGGTAATCGCGGGCGCAATCGGCAGCATGACGGGACGAACCAGAAGCAACGATGCGCAGCGCGCCAAAGGATGCGGACTGGAAAAAATCGACGAGCTGGCTTACAAGTTCGAACGAACGCTCGAGGTTCTCACCCATACGCACATGGGCAAGCTGAACGTAATCGAGCATTTTCATCGTCTCACCTCGTACAAATCATTAGTATTTGATACCAATCACAGTTACAGATTACGACTTTTTGATACCTATCTGCTGACCAATCTTTTCCCTTCGGCGAACGGTCGATTTTGGACCATGTAAGGTTGTATATACAGTCAGCTTAACGAATCAAATTTCAGTCAGCTTTTTCAGCACGTTTATGCAAAAGCACCAGTTAGTACGTATAGGTATATCCGCCCGCATCGCCGCGGTTGAACGACTTGACGTATTCGATTGCCTGTCCGCTTGCATCGAAGCTCACGCACTCCAGCGTCAAGGCAAGATCGCCCTGCTCCAGCCCAAGCAGGCCGGCATCGCGCGCGCCCAGCGCTTCGATATCGAGCTTTTCCTGTGCCATGACCGGCTTTCGCCCCAACATCTCATAGGTCTCGTAAAGACTGAACACCGACACGTCGATCTCTTCGATGGTTGGGAACAGCAAGCAAGGAATCAGCGCCATCTCAATTGATACGGGGTCGCCATTAATGCAGTTAAGACGTCGAATGGAATAGAGCAGGTCGTCCTCGGCGATACCAAACAGGTCGGCGTAGTATGGCCCCGCATAACGCTTGGAGCGCGCCAGAATGCGAACAGACGGCTCGCCTCCCGAGGCGCGAACCGATTCGCGGAAGCCACCCATGCGCTCAAAAATAGCAGGCACTTTCTGCGCCACGAAGGCGCCCTTTCCCCGAACACGGCGAATCTGGCCGCGACGAACTAGCTCGTCCACGGCACTTCGAATAGTCAGGCGCGTCGTACCAAATTCCTCGGCAAGTTCATTCTCAGACGGAATCATCGAACCCGTGGGGTATATGCCGCGCTCGATACGTTCCTCAATACGACGTCGAATGCGCATATAAACCGGAGTGGCATCTACTGTTTCAGCCATTGCTCACCTGCCACGCTCCTCATACCGTTCTTTTCGCCGTTATCGGCAAAGCGGAACTTTGTGGGCAGAATCACCGATTTGCAATGCTCCACAAAGCGCATGTCTTTATCAAACTCAATCGTGCTCTCGTAGAATACCGGCGTTCCCTCTTCTTGCTGGAGAAGCTCAGCCTCCTCAGCGTTCAATCGCGAGATCGAGATGTGCTCTCGTCCATGCTCAACACGCACGCCGCCTTCTTTGAGCAACACGTCGTAGAGACTTTCGCACTCAAAATCATGACCGGGAAGCGACGGGCAGAGCGACAGATTGATGTGGGCCGTCTCGATTGATGCCGGCTCGCCCTCAATGAGGCGGACGCGCTGCATACGGAGCAAGGGAGCGCCTACGGCCACCCCAAGCTTGTCGGCAAGCGTCTCATCCGCCTCGACAGCCTCGGCGGAAACCAAGCGAGAAGAGGGGTGCAAGCCGGCAGTCCGCACGGCATCGGAGAAGTTATACGTTTCCTGGAAGATGTTCAGCGGCTTGGGAGGGCACACATACGTACCCGATCCGCGGCGGCTCTCGAGCGTTCCGCACGAAATGAGCCGCGTGATGCCAGCACGTAACGCCGTACGCGAAACGCCGATATCTTCGCACAGCACACGCTCGGCCGGCAGACGATCGCCGCCGGCAAGCTGATGGTGCTGGATGTACCAAAGAATCCCCTCAACAGCACGGTCTTTGGGGGGAATTGCATAAGATTCGCCTGCCATTGCACAGACTCCTCATTCAAAAATGTATGTCACCAGAATTAGGCCAGCCCTCCCATGGCATCAAACTCGGCCTTGATTTTCTCGGCGACATTCCGATACGACTTATATAGGTTTGAATCGCGTTTGACTTCGTCGGTCATAACGGGAATCTCTAATTTGGAAACCTCGTCTTTTCCCGTCTGAACCGCCACGACAACGCCCATACCAAGACACATATTACGCTTGGCAGCGTTTATTTTTGCCGCCTTCGCGGGATTTGCCAGAATACGCTGGGCAAATTCCTGTTTTGAAGGCGTCTCGTCAGCCTCCGGATCGCCAGCCTCGGCCACCTCGCACTGCAGAACATCCGCATAGTCAAAGATCTTCGGCTGCGCACCGCGCTGATGCACGGCCCACTTGCGACGCGTAGCATCCTGGTAGATGGCCGGCAAAAACGTAAACCGCGGCGGGTCCAAAATAGTATCCGTGATGGTAAACACATCGGGATCAAAGGCGTCCTGCGGGTTTTTCTTCTTGAACAGCCCCATATCAGCCTCCCGTACTAGCATTAAACAACTCAAGCCGAATATAGCACCAATTTCAAGCCGGCGCTTTAGCGCGTCGGTGCGTGGTGCCTATGGCTCGCTCAGCGGGGTAATACGGGCGAGGGCCGGGGTGGTTGGTATAGGTTTTGGAAGTGGGCTCCGCGAACTTCCAAAACCTATACCAACCACCCC
>DBGAZC010000002.1:0-7189 GCA_048472015.1 Collinsella sp.
GGCCATGCCCGAGCACGAGTTTGTGCTGTGGGTGATCGGCGCGCATGCTGCCGACCGTGGCAAGTTTGTCTACGAGCTGCCCGGCAACGTGGTCGAGGTGCACGAGGTGTTCCTGGACGATGCCCTGCGGCTTTCGGGCGAGCAACATGAAGCCAGTTTTAACGACCGTGAGCGCGAGGCGCTGCGCCGTCTGGTGTCGCTCTCCAATCCGGACTGGGACGTGTTATTCGATATCTTCCACCGCCGTCGCGTGCATCCGCTCTCGTTTTTGCAGAGCCGCACGTTTATGGATATCTTTCGCGACGTGTGCCTGGCCGAGTATCCCTACACGCCCTTTGCCGATGCATTCCACACCATGCGCTCCATGTTGCTGCCCGTGCTCTACCTGTTGGGCAGCGAGGTGCCGGTGGCCGATGTGTACCATGCCATCTCGACCGGCTACGGTGGCCTGCTCGCCTGCCTGGGCTCAAGCGTTCACCATGCGCCGGTGCTGCTGACCGAGCATGGCATCTATACCCGCGAGCGCGAGGAAGAGATCATTCGCGCCGATTGGGTGGTGCCGTCGTTTAAGGACCGCTGGATTCGCTTTTTCTACCTGCTTTCGGAGGAGATCTACCGCCGCGCCTTCCGCGTGACGAGTTTGTTCCATAACGCCCGCAAGACGCAGATTGATATGGGCTGCGATGCGGACAAATGCCTGGTCATCCCCAACGGCATCCAGTTCGATCGCTTTAAGGATATTCCCTTAAAGACCGATGACGGCTGGGTGGACATTGGCGCGGTGGTGCGCCTGGCGCCCATCAAGGATGTCAAGACCATGATCTATACCTTCTTTGAGCTGCACGAGCGCCTGCCCAAGGTGCGCCTGCACATCATGGGCGGCGTGGACGACGAGGAGTACGGCGCCGAGTGCCACGCGCTGGTCGAAACCCTGGGCGTGCGCGACCTGATCTTTACCGGCCGCGTCAACGTGGTCGAGTACATGGAAAAGCTCGACTTTACCATTTTGACGAGCATCTCCGAGGGCCAGCCGCTCAGCGTGCTGGAGTCGCTTGCAGCGCGCCGTCCCTGCGTGACGACTGAGGTGGGCTGCTGTCGCGAGCTTCTCGAAGGCGCCCCGGGCGACGACTTTGGCGTGGCGGGTTTTGTGACGCCGCCTATGTATCGCAAGGGCTTGGCCGATGCCATGGAACGCATGTGCACAAGCCGCGCTCGTCGCATTGAGATGGGGGAGCGCGGCCAGCGTCGCGTTGCCACGTACTTCTTGCACGAGCAGATGCTCGCCAACTATCGCGCGCTGTACGACGAGACGGCGCAAGCGTTTGACCTGCCCAGAGAGGGGGAGTAGCCGGTGGCCGGAATCGGTTTTGAGCTCAAGCGCCTGTTTAGGCGCAAGGGTCTGTTTGCCACGATGCGCGCCTATGGCTACGCTGGCATTGTGTGCACGGGCCCCATGCTGCTGGGTGTGCTACTCCAGGTGGGCATCTTGGTGCTGTGCGGTCTGTGGGGTGTGGGACGCGCCAACCAAGACCTGCTGGTGTGCATGGTGACCTATACGCTGCTGGCGTCGCTCACGCTTACGAGCTTTTTCTCCATGCCGGTCACGCGCTTTTTGGCCGACATGCTCTTTGCCGAGCGCGAGGATGAGATCCTGCCTTCGTTTTGGGGGTCTAATGCCATCATGCTCGTTGCGGGCACCGTGCTCTACGGCGTCTTTTTGCTGTTCTCGGGCGCCACGCTGCTGCAGGGGCTGCTGTGCCTGTGGCTGTTCAACATTATGATCGTCAACTGGAACGGCATGAGTTACCTCACGGCCATCAAGGATTACCGCGGTATCCTGTGCAGCTTTGCGGCTGCCATTGGCGTGGCGTGCCTGTGCGCCCTGGCCGCGCTGGCGCTGGGACTGCCGCCGGTCGAGGGCCTGTTGGCATCAATTGCTCTGGGCTACGGCGTCATGCTCGCCTGGGACGTGGTGCTGCTGTACCGGTATTTTCCGCAGAGCGATCGCAGCCCCTGGCTCTATTTACGGTGGCTCGATCAGTTTATGCCGTTGGCGCTCACGGGCTTGTTTACCAACCTGGGCCTCTTTGCGCACTTGGTGATAATTTGGGTCGGTCCCATTGGCGTGCAGGTCAAGGGCTTGTTTTATGGTGCGCCCTACCACGATGTGCCGGCGCTCATCGCGTTTTTGACGATCTTGGTCACGTCCGTCAACTTTGTGGTCTCGGTTGAGGTCAACTTTTATCCGCGCTACCGCGACTACTACAGCCTGTTCAACGACGGTGGTGTGGTGGGCGACATTGTGGTGGCCGAGGAGGAAATGCTTGCCACGCTCAACCGAGAACTGCGGTTTTGTGCGATCAAGCAACTGTTTGTGACGGCGGCGGTCATCTCGCTCGAGACCACGGTGCTGTCGGCCCTACCGTTGGGCTTTAACAACCTTATGCACGGGTATTTTCGCACGTTATGCGTAGGCTACGGCCTGTATGCCGTGGGCAACACGATCCTGCTTATCTTGCTGTACTTTACCGACTACAAGGGGGCCGTGCTGGCCTCGGGCCTGTTTGCCGGTGTGGCAGGGCTGGCGACCGCCGTGTCGTTGCTTTTGCCGCAGCAGTTTTACGGCTTTGGCTTTTTGTTGGGTGCGGTGGTGTTTTTTATCGTGGCGCTGCTGCGGCTCGATACCTATACCGCCAACTTGCCGTATCGTATCCTGAGCCAGCAGCCTATTGTGGCGACCGACAAAACGGGTCGTTTTACACAGCTGGGCCGCTTGCTCGACCGTGCCGAGCAGCGCTATGAGGAGTGCCGCCGCAAGGGCGTGCCGCACGGCGCGTTTCAGCGCGCAGTAGTTCGCGTGTATCGCAACCATTGGGGAGGTTCTGATGATCGATAAGTTGATGTCTCGCCGCTGTCTGATCGAGGCGGCTGCCGGCGCGCTGCTGCTTTCGGGCTGCTCATCTCAGGACGAATCCTCGACAAATAAGGTAAAAAAGCAGGACAAGATTAAAAAGGCCGAGTCCTCGGACGGTACCAAGCACCTACGCGATAAAGATGAACTGTACGAGGTCTACGACGACTCGGACATTGTGACCATGTACCTGACGGTCTCTCGCGGCAACAGCTCCGAGAACACGGACCATAGCTGGGCCGAGATCAACACGTACTCGGTGTATGACTATGCCGACATGGGCGTGACGCGCTATCAGGTTATGGGCCTGCTGCAGCCGGGCGACGAAGACGGCCCGGTGGCCGGCGAGGTTGGCTATGGCGAGGAAGCGCCCAATGCCACCGTGCAGGTGCGCGGCCAGACATCGAGCTCCTACACGCAAAAGAATTACAAGGTGGAGCTCAAAAAAGGCAAGGGCACCTGGCGCCAACAGCGCGCGATTGCGCTCAACAAGCACATGGGCGAGGGTATGCGTTTTCGCAACAAGATGGCCTACGACCTTATCCGCGGGATTCCCCAGATGATGGGCCTGCGCACGCAGTTTGTGCATCTGTGGGTGTGCGACCAGACCGAAAAGTCCAACGATACCTTTGAGGACTACGGCCTGTTTACGCAGGTGGAGCAGCTCAACAAGACGGCGCTTAAGGCACATGGCCTGGATAAGAGCGGGCACCTGTATAAGGTGAACAGCTTTGATTTCCATCGCTGCGAGGACACCATTAAACTTGCCGACGATCCCGACTACAACCAGGCAAGCTTTGAGGGCATGCTCGAGATTAAGGGCGATTCGGACCACACCAAGCTCATCGAGATGCTCGACGCCCTCAACGACGAATCGCAAAAGATCGATGACGTGCTCGACACCTACTTTGATACCGAGAACCTGGTCTATTGGCTGGCGTTTCAGATTCTGACGGGCAACTGCGATACGCAGAACCGTAACTGCTATCTGTATAGCTCGCTCAACTCCAATACGTGGTACATCCTCGATTGGGATAACGACGGCATGCTGCGTAAGATGGAGCTTTCTCTTACCGGGTTTTCGGACTATGCGAGCTGGGAGCGCGGCGTAAGCAACTACTGGGGCAACGTGCTATTCAATCGTGCACTGCGTAGCAAATCGTTCCGCAGCGAGCTCGACCGCGCCGTAAAGGACCTGCGCTCGTATATGACCGAGGCGCGCCTGAGCAAGATGATCAAACATTATCGCGAGGTTACCGAATCGCTGGTCTTTGCTTCGCCCGATATCGACAATCTGCCTGTCACCAAGGACGAATACGAGCAGATTGCCGCGGCGATTCCCTCCGAGATCGAGGAGAACTACAAGAGCTTTCGCGAGAGCTATAAAAAGCCCATGCCGTTCTACATTGGCGTGCCGCAGATCGATAACGGTAAGCTGCGCATTAACTGGGATGCGTCCTACGACTTTGAGGCGCGTGACATTCGCTATGCCGTGGAGCTGGCGCGCGACTATGCCATAAGCGACGTGCTTTTTAAGGCCGAGGACGTGCTGCTTCCCGAGGTGACCTGCGATGCGCCCGATACCGGCCAGTATTTTGTGCGCGTGCGTGCCACCAACTCCGACGGTTTTACGCAAGATGCGTTTGACTACTATGTGACCGACGACGGCAAGCACTACGGCATGAAGTGTTTTTACGTGCAAGACGGCGGTAAGGTCGTGGAGGACACGTATGAGGAGGGCTAGCGCGCTGCTTGAGCGCTTGGCGGCTCCGCCTGTGTGTACCACGCAGGAGCGTTACCGCCACGAGCTCAAATATCTCATTAACGAGGGCGAGCACGCCGCGCTTGCCTGTCGCATGGCGCCGGTTTTTAAACTGGACAAGCATGCACGGGCGGGTGGTTACACCATTCGCAGCCTCTACTTTGACGACTACTGCAACTCGGCCTACGAGGAAAAAGACGCCGGTATTCTCATGCGCAAAAAGTATCGCGTGCGCATCTATAACGGCAGCGATAAGGTGATTAAGCTCGAGCGTAAAAAGAAGTACGGTAGCTGGATCTACAAGGAGGACGCGCCGCTTACGCGCGGCGAGTTTGAGCAGATTCTGGCCGGCGACTACGGCTTTTTGCTGAGGAGCCCCTATCCGCTCTGTCGCGAGTTCTACATCGAGTGCATCTGCAATATGATGCGCCCGCGGACCATCGTGGACTACGAGCGCGAGCCGTGGGTGATGGACGAGGGTACCGTGCGCATTACCTTTGATAGCAACGTGCGTGCGGCGGTGGGGAGCTTTGACATCTTTGACGCGACGTTGCCCGCGTTGCCCGTGCTGGAGCCCGGCAAGCTGGTGATGGAGGTCAAGTTTACCGAGTTTTGTCCGCAGCTGGTGCGCGATATGGTGCCACCGGGTGCGGCCGAACTCACGGCGGTCTCTAAGTACTGCCTATGTTATGAGAAGACCGCCTACCTGCGCGGTTTTACCTACTGGGAATCGGATTTTGGGAACCGAGGGGATATTTAGACCATGAGCACCAGGGACTTTTTTAAGAACTCCGTCTTGGAGGCGTTTGGTCAGGTCGACCCAGCCAAGATTGGCCTGTCGCTGCTCGTGGCGCTCGCCATGGGCATCCTGATCTACTACGTGTACAAGCGCTTTTTTACTGGCGTGGTCTATTCGCGCAGTTTTGCCGTGACGCTCGTGGGCATGTGCGTGCTCACCTGCATGGTCACGCTCGCGATCTCGACGAACGTGGTCATCTCGCTCGGTATGGTCGGTGCTCTGTCTATCGTCCGCTATCGTACGGCGGTCAAGGACCCGCTCGACCTGCTGTATCTGTTTTGGGCCATTACCACAGGCATTACGGCAGGTGCCGGCATGTACGCGCTCGTGGGGCTCACGGCAGTGGTGATCGTGGTGATGATCGTCGGTTTTGCGAGCCACCAGGACAAGGCGCGCGTGTACATGATGGTCATCCACTACACGGGGCAGACCACCGGCGATGATATCGTGCGTGCATTTGGGCGCACCAAGTTCACCGTCAAATCCAAGACGATGCGCGGCGACAAGGTCGAGATGGCCGTCGAGGTGTTCTCGGACGGTGTGGATATGCCCTATGCCGACGCCATCCGCGCGCTCGACGGCGTGGAGGACCTAACACTCATCCAGTACAACGGCGAATATCACGGCTAGTTTGGTTCAATTTTTTTTAAGGGGCGGTGTCGCGTGGACGTGCAACAGCTAGAAGAGGCCTGGGCTATAAGGGCTGGTGCGCGTGAGGCGCGTCTTGTTGCGGCCTCGCATGTGCCGGCGGCGCTGTCGATGCTGGGGATCGTGCAGCCCGGCGATCGCTTGGTGGCCTTTGCGGACGACTTTGCCGATGCGTTTGCCTGCGGTTTTGATGGCTGCGATGTTGCGCTGGTGGGGGAGCCTGCGGCTGCGACGTTTGCTGCCGCGTCCGAGGGCTTTGATGCTTCGTTTGATGATGGCGGGTCGCATCTGTGGTGGTTCGTCAATTCCATCGGCGGGTTTGGCCTGCGTGTGCCCGATCTTCGTGCCCTGGGCCGCGCGGCTCGCGAGGCGCATGCGCTGCTTGTGGTGGATAACACCGTGTCAGGTGTTTTTGGATGCGATCCGTTGCGCTTGGGTGCCGCGCTGTCGCTTGAGGCACTCGACCGTGTGTGTGCCGGCGAAGCTCCGCGCAAGCTCGTCGCCGTCTCGGTGGCGCGCTCGCAGCTCAAGCGCCATCGCGTGGATGCCGCCGCAGAGTGCGCACACGCGTTGCTTGCGGACTGCGGTGCGTCTGTGCTTGGCCTGTCTGCCGAGGAGACCGATGTGCTGGAGCGCGGGCTGGACTCGCTCGATACCCGCATGCAGGCGCATTTCGACCGCGCCCGTGCGCTAGCCGAGTATCTGGCTGCCAACGAGATGGTGCGCAACGTGCGCTATCCCGGGCTGAGCTCGCATTCCGACCATGCGGTTGCAACGGGAATCCTCGAGCACGGCTTTGGCCCGGCAGTTGAGTTTGACCTTATCGAGCGAAGTGCGGGTGAGCTGTTCGACACATTGCCGGGGGAGTTCCGCACGTCGCCCGCCGGCGGCGCAACGACACGCCTTTCGGCCCCACGCGGCAAGCAGGGGGGAACCATCCGCCTCTTCGCCGGTACCGACGACCCCCTAACCGTAGCCGCCGCCCTAGACAACGCCCTCCGCAAATTAGCTACTCTTTGATGCTGGCGATGAGGTTGTTTGCTTTGGTGGCGATGACGTTGTTGATGTC
>DBGAZC010000003.1:0-9314 GCA_048472015.1 Collinsella sp.
ATGCACGAAGCGCGGGGGCATCCAGTCTGTACTCGACGCCCTCGATCCCCACCACGGAACCGTATACGGCATCGGCGACGCCAGCAATGACGTCTCGCTGATGAACGCCGTCGATGTCGGTATCGCCATGGGCAATGCGCCAGACTATCTCAAGGATAAGGCCGATTACGTGACCGACACCGTCGATCACGACGGTGTCGTTGCGGCGCTCGAGCATTTTGGGCTGATTTAGGCGCGCTCCATCAAACGCACGCTCGTTGTCCTAAATCGCCAAAACTGCCGCGCCAAACGCCCTGATGTGGCAATATGTTATCTGCATATTGCATCAACGCAACCTCAGAAAGAATGCGAGAACCCGTGTACAGTCCGTTTACCAGCTTTTTAGCCCAGCACTTTGACCAGATTAACGACTATCTGGCCACGTTCTTTGACGGACAGGCGACCTCTGCCGATATCGAGCGCTACCTGTACGCGCCGCTCTCGACTTTTACGGCCAACGCCGGCAAGCGCCACCGCCCGCTTATCTGCATGCTCGCCGCAACCGCAGTGGGCGGTAGCTTCGAGAGCGCCCGCAGCGCCGCGGCAGCTATCGAGCATTTCCAGTCGGGCGCGCTAATCCACGACGACATCGCCGACAACGGACAGCTTCGTCGAGGCAAGCCCTGCATGCACCTTACCGAGGGCACGGGCCTTGCCATCAATTGTGGCGACCTGGCGCTCACCATGGTCACCAAGACGGTTCTCGACGACCCTACGCTGGAGTCCGACGTGAAGCTGCGCGTGCTCCACGAGCTTACCGAGATGATCGTCCGCACCATCGAGGGTCAAGCACTCGACCTGGGTTGGGTCCGCGACGGGCGCTTTGATATCTCGGTTGATGACTACCTGGACATGGCGACGCACAAGACCGCGTTTTACAGCGGAGCCACGCCGCTTGCCGCCGGAGCCATTATCGGCGGCGGCAGCGATGAGCAAATCGAAGCGCTGCGCGCCTTTGGCCTGCACACAGGCCTTGCCTTTCAGATTCAGGACGACCTGCTCAACCTTGTCGGCACTAAGGAAGCCGCCAACAAGGACTTCCGCACCGACATCACCGAGGGCAAGCGCACGCTTGTCGCCGTACACGCCCTCTCTGATGAGCGCCACCACGACGAGGTCGAGGCGATTCTTTCCTCGGGCACCGATGATCCCGCGCAGCTCGCACGCGCCGTGGAGATCTTCCAGGAGACCGACTCCATCGATTACGCCCACACTTACGCGCTCGACCTGACCGCTAAGGCCAAAGCGGCCATCGAGAACGTTGAGCTTGATCCGCACGCACGCGAGCTGTTCCTCTCCATGGCAGATTTCTTTGTGGAGCGTCTTAACTAACGGGGGTTATAAAACCTGTCAGCAGCGTATTTAGGCACAACTTGCTACACTGTTGAGTGCATGTTTATGCATCCCTTTGCGTTGTCTATCCGACAGACGCTCAAATAGTACGAATGGTACGCCGAAAGGGGTTCGTTCATGGAACCTATTACAACGGGCATGCAAGGAGCAGCCGTCGAGGACGTGCAGTCTCGTCTCCTGCAGCTCGGCTACACGATTGATGCCGCCGAAGTCACCGACAAGTACTTTGGAGCCACCACTGAGCAGGCCGTCAGCACCTTCAGGCTCGACAGCGGCCTTGCTGCCGGTCATGCCGTCGATATCCCCTGCTGGAGCGCCCTTGTAGACGCTTCGTATAAGCTGGGCGACCGCACTCTCTATCTGCGCATGCCCAATTTCCATGGCGCCGATGTGCAGGCCCTGCAGCGCGCTCTCAACGTTTTGGGCTTTGCCTGTGGCGAAGACGACGGCTACTTTGGTCCGCATACCGAGGCCGCCCTGCAGCAGTTCCAGGAAAATGTCGGCCTGTTTGCCGACGGCATGGCCTTCCAGGACACCTACGCCTACATCAACCGCCTGCACCATGTGTGGGAGGGCAAGCCCTCGGTCACCGAAGCCGAGTCCCGTATCGGTTTTGCTCGCGCCGCCAACGTGCTCGAGCGCTTCCAGATTGCCGTTATCGGCGAGGACCCCATCGCACGCAGCGTTGCGTCGCGCATGTGGAATATCGCCACGGCAACGACCGACAACAGCGGCATGATGCTCTGCGACTCCGAGGTCCCAACCGACGTTGACCTGGTGCTCGAGATCGCAAGCGATGAGCTGTCCGCAGATGCAGCGCCGCGCGCCACGATCGCCCTCGCCGAGTGCCACAACCTGGCCCAGCGCATCCGCACCGCCAATGTCGCCGCGCAGCAGAAGCCGGCTCGCATTCGCATTGAGCTCACGGGCATGACGCGCTACAACGGCACTTTCACGGCCAGCGACGCGCAGACACTCGCCGTACGCCTGCTCGATGGTGTTTGCGATGCCCTCGCAGATTAGGTAAACTAAACGAGTTGCTTTTGGGCAACACCGCACATTGGGACGTAGTTCAACGGTAGAACTCCGGTTTTTGGTGCCGGCTGTTGGGGGTTCGAATCCCTCCGTCCCAGCCTTTAAGAACACAGCGCTCCAGGCCCTTATGAACCTGGAGCGCTTTCTTGTGGGCAAGCGGAGGAATTCGAACCCGCAAGAGTGCGGAGCTGAGGAAACGCGAAGGCGCCCCAAGCCCATTAGGACCAAGAGCGCCTAACATCAAGAAAATATCAGCCCCGTTCCGAAAAGCGAGCCGTCATCTACAAAATGGCGTGTGGCCCCGACGGGCCGGGCATTAAGTTTGTCGCGAGTTCCGCACGAACAGGAGGCCACTTAACCTCGATGTTTTGGACGTGACAGCGAGAGGGGCCCTGGCATGGCAAGGTGACGTGAAACAAGGCGGCGCCGACCTTCTGGTCGCGCCGCCGAAGTTGAACGTCAGATTGCCGTGCCAGGGCCCCTCGCAGCGTCGAGAGGACCGCCGTTCGGTAGAACGGCGGAACTAATTGTTCAGCATGCGGTCGAAGCTTCCCGAGTCGCCATCCCGATAGTCGGCGGTCATCAGAATCTCCTGTGGAATGCGTCCGCCCTCGCGCAGCACGTTGCGGAACTGCACGCGCGTGACCATGGGCAGATCCTTGATCGTCGCCGCCAGGTTCTGCGGCACACCCTGGTTGGCAGCTGCGGGTTCGCACTCTCCGCCGGCCTTCACGCGACGCTTGTGCTCGGCAAGCATGGCGCGATACATACCGGCATGCAGGCGAATCTCTACCACATTGGCGTTACGGGTCTGCTCGACAATGCGCGCACCCTCTCGGTCGATGTCGCCCACGTAGTAGACATAGTTAAAGCGATAGCCGATCTCGGCCAGATAATCATCCAGTGCGTGCGAAACGCTCGCCTTGCAGCCACCGCCAAAGATCACGCCGCCCACCTTGGTGCCAAAAAGCTTGGCGTGCTTGCGGCCGCGCAGGAGCTTGACGATTTCGTCATAGGTGTCTAGGTTCTCGACCATAATGAACGGCTTGTCGGCGCCCAGCGTAAAGAAACCCGTAAAGTGCACGGGGCGGTTGGGGGCGACCTTAATCGCCTGCATGCTGATACCTTTTTCGGTCATACGCCGAATCAGGCGCTCGCCGTGCTTGCCGTCAAAGGCCTTCTCATCGTTAAAAATCTGGTAGGCGCGCTGGCGACGCGAAGCGACCGGCGTGTCGGCACCGCGATTCTGCTCAATCCAAGCCTGGATGATCGCAATTTCCTCGGCAATCTTGCGGTTGGACATCTCGTTGTGCTGAGTGCGCTGCGGAGCCTTTTTGCCGTCCTTGCCCTCGACCTTAACAATTTGAGTCTGCTGCTCCTTGATCTTAGAGAGCGCCGTGGGCGTAGGGACAACTTTGAGCAGCTGCCTGCCTAAAACGCGGGCAAGGGCAAACGCCGAGACCTCGCCGTGAACGGCCGACTTGGGCTGCTGGGCAGCAGTATCTGCTGCGGCAGACTCCGGCTTCTTCTGAGACTTGCGCTTAGAATCGCCTTGGGAATTGCGCTCGCGCTTCGGCATAGACGCCTGCTTCTGCGGACGATCGGACTTACTCTCCTTCGCCCGCTGGCGCTTAGGCTGCCCCGAAGAAACCTCGACCTTCGCATCCTCGTCCTGCGGCGTGGTCTTCTCGGCTGCAGTCTCGGCATGGGAACTGCGGCCCCCACGATGGCGACGGCGGCGAGGCTTGCTCGAAGCACCCTCCCCCGTCTGTTCAACCGCAGGTTGCTGGCCCTGGGTCTCCGTATCGGACGCAGTCTGCTCATCAACAGGCTTCTGTTCACGAACTCCCGACTCGGCAGGCTTCACGGCCTTCTCGGCCCGCACCTCCGGAACCTGATTAACCTTCTCCTGGCGCTTTACGGGGTACGCGCGACCTGCAAAGCCGCGACCGGGACGACACGAGTCTGAGGCCTTCTTGGCCGGCTTCTCAGAATCGTCCGCAACTTCGGCAGTCTCTTCGGCCTCGCGCACAACATCCTGCTGCTCGGCCCTAAAATGCGCACCGCGGCGACGCTTGGGTTCCTGAGGCTCAGCGGACTTTTGCTCTTTCACAGACTCCTGCGGCTCGGAGACGGGCTCGTTCTCGACAACCTCGGTAACGGCCCCATCCTTTTGAGCGACGGCGCGACGGAAGCGCTCCTGCTGGGCGCGGCGCTGCGCATCGCGCTTGCCACCCCCGCCAAAACCGCCGCGTCCTGCCTTGGCCGTAAAGGCACGCACGACGTTCTCATCGAGCAACTCATCGGTATCGACATGCTCACGCGGAGCAACTTCTTCCACAGCAGGCACGTCAGCGGAATCCTCGACGGACTCGGCAGGCTGCTCCTGGGCATCGCAGATCTCGGCATTGATGGTATAGAACGCCGGGCGCCCGTTAATGCCGCTACCCTCGATCTTGGTCACAATATTGGCCGCGATAAGCTCATCGCGCATCGCCTTGGTGTCACATTCCTTATCGACGGAGCGGAAAATCTGCGCCAGCGCACTCGACTTAATCTTGAGCGCCTTGCGGCAAAGCAGGTCGTAGGCAACCAGCTTGGCACGCTCGGCAGAAAGCGACGTCTGGCTGCTCAGACGTTCAGCCAGGGCATCGACATTATTTTGGTTATCGGAATATACCGTCTTGGCCACGGGGCCCCTTTCATATGCACACATATACGTCCATATGGTACAACGCGCGCCCTTATCCATGCAAAACATCTGCGAGAACACTCGAGCGTCACCCGCTTTTGCATGAAAAAAAGACCGAGCCCGCGAAGTCGCGGACCCGGTCTTTCCGAGTCATATAGATGTGACGTTCAACTCGTCAGGTCGGCTAAGCCTTGGCGGCCTCGGCGTCGACGGGAGCCTCGGCAGCAGCAGTGCGGCCATACTCGGCCTTGCCCATCTCGGACCACTCGGGATCCTCGTCAGGCATGGAACCGGTCTCCTTGCCGAAGAACTCCTTGAGGCAGTTAACGGCAACGATGAGGCCCAGGACCATCAGCAGAACGGCAAAGACAAGCTGCAGGCCCTTGGTGGCGGCGACGGAGACGGCGGCCGTGGTGGCGGTAGCCGGGATGGTGCCGAAGAAGCCGTAAGCCTGGACAGCGACCATGCAGCCCATGGCGCTCTGGACCAGCGAGGTGAAGGTGCAGCAGAGCAGGAAGACGACGGGCACGTAGAGCATCCAGCCCTTGCGGCCGGTGCACTTACAGAACACGGCGAGGGTGATCATGGTCATGCCGCCGAGCAGCTGGTTGGAAGCACCAAAGAGCGGCCAGATGTTGGCATAGCCACCAAAAGCGAGGGCAAGACCGGGAAGCAGGGTAACGACCGTGGCGAACCAGGGGTTGCCGAGGACCTTCATATAGCCGGCCTTGGACTCGATGGCCAGGGCATCGTTGGTCTGGGCAAAGAACTCGGAGAACGAAGTGCGGGCGATGCGGGCGACGGCGTCGAGCGAGGTCAGGGCCAGAGCAGAGACGTTCATGGTCATAAAGACGGTAGCGAGCGTGCCGTCAACACCGAAGGCCTGCATACCGCGGGAGATGCCAGCGGCGAAGATCTGGAACGGGGTGGAAGCGACACCGGCGTTGAGGGCGCCGGTACCGGCGGTGTTCATGTCGGAGAACATGATGCCGGCGACGATGATGGCAAGGATGCCGACGAAGGACTCGACGATCATGGCGCCGTAACCGACCTTGACGGCGTCCTGCTCCTTCTCGACCTGCTTAGAAGAGGTGCCGGAAGAAACGAGGCTGTGGAAACCGGAGAGAGCACCGCAAGCGACGGAGACGAACAGGACCGGGAACATCATGCCGGAGGCAGTGGAGAAGCCGGTGAAGACCGGAGCGGTGATAGTGGCCTGACCGTTGACGCCCAGGACGACGATGCCGAGGACAGCGCAGACGATCATGACGATCATCATGATGGAAGTGAGGTAGTCACGCGGGGTCTTGAGCATCTGGATGGGCATAGCGCCAGCGAAGACCAGGTAGACCATGACGACGGCGAACCACTGGAACTTATCCAGGTAGACCGGGAACTGCATACCGACGGCGAACATGAGAACCATGAGGACCACGCCGGTGACGAACTCGGCAGCACCGGTGAGGTTGAACTTCTTCTGGGCCCAACCAAAGGCGATAGCGACGAAGGTGAACAGGATGGAGATGGTACCAGCGCAGCCGGCGGCATAGGACTTGGTGAAGTCGATGGCACCGGTAGCAGCACCAGAAGCGTCAACGGCCGGGGTGAACATGAACGTCTTGCAGACCATGTCGGTGAAGGCGGCGATGACGATGATGCAGAACAGCCAGCAGAACAGCAGGAACAGGCGACGGCCGGTCTTGCCGATGTACTTCTCGATGAGCTGAGCGAGCGACTTGCCGTTGTTCTTCATCGAAGCGTACAGAGCACCAAAGTCGTGGACGGCACCAAAGAAGATACCGCCGACGAGGACCCAGAGCACGACGGGCAGCCAGCCAAAGGCCATGGCGACGATCGTACCCGTGACAGGGCCAGCACCGCAGATCGAGCTGAACTGGTGCGAGAACGCGGTGAAGGCAGAGACGGGCGAGAAGCTCTTGCCGTCCTTCATGCGCTTGGCCGGCGTGAGGGCCTCTTTGTCAACGCCCCACTTGTTGGCCAGCCAGCGGCCGTAGCCCAGATAGCCGCAGGCGAGCACCGCCGCAGCCACAACCATGAGCAAAACTCCGTTCATTACATTTCCTCCTCTAAAAAGAACTTCCTAGACATAAAAAATGAGGGCCGTCGGTTGCGCTCGACGGCCCTCATCTTCATCAGCCGCCCGTTATCGTACGGGCTAGCTGTATGTGCTAACCCGCATCAGATAATTACTACGCTGATAATGTTTAGCTGATGCGTGAACATGTCTAAGAAATCCTCTTCAATCATGATGCGAACGATCCGTGCGTGTTCACATCCCCCAGTGGTTGAAAAGGAGTATGAAACTTTAGTTACCTAAAGTCAACGCAAATTTGTAATGAATTTTCAACTTTTTTTGAATTTCTCGGTATAAAACGCCATTGACCTCGGACTTTACCCCACGACAGTTTTTGCATGAGAGATGCCCCTGAGAGCCGCGGGAGCCGGGCGGCGCATATGAACTTTATCGCGAGTTCCGCACGCAAAGAAGGCCACTTAATGTGGCCTTAGTCTTGCGCAGGACTGTAAAGCAGGAAACCTTATATCCGGCCCCTCCGTCCGGGGACCGCGCCGTACCAGCTACAGCGTCATGTTTGGATCGGCGTCGACATCGAACGGCGAGATTTCGCCTCGGTCGAATTTACGGCGAGCGACCTCCGCGATCATGGCGGCGTTATCGGTACAGGCAGACAAGGGCGGCACCGTTACGCGAATCCCCTGACGCCCGAGCTTCTTGATCATCATCTCGCGCAGATGCGGGTTGGCCGAGACGCCGCCACCGATGCAGTATTCCTTGCATCCGGTAGCGTGCAGTGCGTTTTTGGCCTTCTTGTACTGCACGTCAAAGACAGCTGCCTCAAACGAAGCTGCCAGATCGGGCAGGTGAATCGTGCGCCCGGCCTTGGTCTCCTGTTCAATGTAGAGCGTCACAGCGGTTTTAAGGCCCGAAAGCGAGAAGCGATAGTCTCCCCTGCTGTTAAGCGCACGGGGGAAATCGATCGCCTTGGGGTTGCCCGTCTCGGCCAGCTTGGAAATGATGGGGCCACCGGGATAGCCCAGACCCAACGCCTTGGCTACCTTGTCGAAGGCCTCGCCCACAGCGTCGTCGAGCGTCTCACCGAGCACCTCGTAGTCGCCCCACGCCTTCACGTGCACGAGCATGGTGTGCCCACCCGAGACAAGCGTGAAGATAAACGGCGGTTTGAGGTCGGGTTGCGCCAGCAGGTTGGCAAACAGATGCCCCTCCAGATGGTTGACGCATACGAGCGGCTTACCGGCAGCGTAGGCAAAGCCTTTGGCAAAGGCAACGCCCACCACGAGGGCGCCCACCAGGCCCGGACCCTGTGTCACGCCCACGGCGGCAAGCTCGCTGGGAGCAATGGCTCCACCCTCAAGACCAAGCGATGCTGCGGCATCCTCGAGCGCCGCATCCACGACACTCACAATCACCTCAACGTGTTTGCGCGAGGCGATCTCGGGCACCACGCCGCCAAAGCGGGCATGAAAATCAATCTGTGTCGACACCTGGTTGGCCAGCATATTGCCATCCGCATCGATAATCGCCACGGCCGTCTCGTCGCAGGAACTCTCGATAGCGAGCACCAGGCGGCGGCGCTCAATTTCGGCGCGCTCCCCCTCGGAGCGCCCAGGCGCAGGCAGCGGCCATACGCGTTGCTCGGCTGCCGTCGGCTCGGGCGAGGCGTTATCGACCGGAAGTACGAGGGGAAGTGGGGCCGTCATGACGATGGCGTCTTTGCCGACACCGTAGTAGCCACGACGACGACCCACCTCGGTAAAGCCCAGAGCGGCATAGAGCGCAATCGCGCCCTCGTTGCCGTCCTCGACCTCGAGCGAAGCCGTGGTGCAGCCGAGCATCTGGGCATCATAGCTCACATGCGACAGCAGCTTGCGGGCAATGCCCTCACGGCGATGTGCCGAGTCGACGGCGACATCCAGAATCTGCACATCACCGTCCACGACCATACCGCCGGCAAGGCCCAGCAGCTTGCCGTCGTCGTGTGCCACCCACCAACTGCGCGGCGCAGCGACGTCCTCGCCCAGTTCGGACAGGAACATGCCCGGCGTCCACGCCTCGTGTCCGGCACCTTCAAAGCAGGCAGCCTCTAGCGCGCTCGCGCCCTCGGCATCCGCCGCGCCCATGGGACGGAACTGCAGA
>DBGAZC010000004.1:0-2789 GCA_048472015.1 Collinsella sp.
TTGAAGACCAAGTTACGCCTGGGCTCGATGAAGCCGGGCATCATCTGCATGAACTCTATATTAGTAAGTGTTGCGCCGTGCGCCAGTGCGATGGCCTGCGAGGAGCTGAGCACATCAGCCGACGTAAGGCTGCGCTCGAACAGGCCGCCTGTGCCACCGGCTGCGATGACCGTGGCCTTGGCAGCAAAGGGCACGATTCGATTTTCGGTAAGGTCGTAGAGTACGGTTCCGGTTATTCTGCCGTTCGTGTCCTCAACAAGGTCGATAAGCTCATGGCGGGGGAGCAGGCGAATGCCGAGCGACTCGATCCAGGTCGTCAGAGCGTCCTCAAGGGGCTTGCGGGTGAGGCCGCGCCACATGCGCGTCTTGTGGTCAAAGCAGGGGATAAATTGCTTTTGTTGAGCACTCTTGGCGCTTTGCGGACGCTGGAGCTCAACGCCCAGGTCTTGCTCGAGCCAGTCAATCGCTTGGGGAATGCCGTGGACGAACGCTTGGACGAGTTCGGGGTCGGCAACGCCGCCGCCGACGGCCAGGATGGTGTCGATGAGGTCCTGCTCGTCGTCTTCGTTAACGGGTCCGATAAGCCCTAGGCCCCAGGTTCCGGGGAAGAAGCTCGATCCACTCATAGTCTTGCCGGCGCTTGCCACAGTGAGGGTTGCACCCGTGCGTGCCGCTTCGATGGCGGCGCAAAGGCCCGCAATGCCAGATCCAATTACCAGTACATCAGTCGATTCCATCGGATTCCTTTCTCGTCCGGCGCATTGTCGCACGGGTGATCGGCAATGGGGCCGCAAAGACTCGGCAAATCGGTAAAGGGCAAATATGGCAGGTGGGCGTCATGGACGCTCTGACGCTCCATCTCATCACATCTTGTATTTCGCCCCAACTGATATATCGGCATTAGCTACCCTGCACCAGCGCAAACAAAAAGAGCCGCTACCTCGAAAGGTAGCGGCTCTAAAGCTCAACTATATGAGCATCGCGCGGGCGCGATTAGGCCTTGAGGGCCTCCTCGACGGCGACAGCGCAGGCGACGGTGGCACCGACCATGGGGTTGTTGCCCATGCCGATGAGACCCATCATGTCGACGTGCGCGGGCACGGAGGAAGAACCGGCGAACTGGGCGTCGGAGTGCATACGGCCCATGGTGTCGGTCATGCCGTAAGAGGCGGGGCCGGCGCCCATGTTGTCCGGGTGCAGGGTACGGCCAGTGCCGCCACCAGAAGCGACGGAGAAGTACTTCTTGCCAGCCTCGAGGCGCTCCTTCTTGTAGGTGCCAGCGACGGGGTGCTGGAAGCGCGTCGGGTTGGTGGAGTTGCCGGTGATCGAGATGTCGACGTTCTCGTGCCACATGATGGCAACGCCCTCGCGGACGTCGTCGGCGCCGTAGCAGTTGACGGCGGCGCGGGGACCATCGGAGTAGGGGATGGTCTCGACGACCTTGAGCTCGCCCGTGAAGTAGTCGAACTGGGTCTTCACGTAGGTGAAGCCGTTGATGCGGGCGATGATCTGAGCGGCGTCCTTGCCCAGACCGTTGAGGATAACGCGCAGCGGCTTCTTGCGAGCCTTGTTGGCGTTCAGAGCCAGGCCGATAGCGCCCTCAGCGGCAGCGAAGGACTCGTGGCCAGCCAGGAAGGCGAAGCACTCGGTGTCGTCGGAGAGCAGCATGGCGCCCAGGTTGCCGTGGCCCAGACCGACCTTGCGGTCCTCGGCGACGGAGCCGGGAACGGTGAAGGCCTGGATGCCCTCGCCGATGATGGCGGCAGCCTCAGAAGCGGACTTGGCGCCACGCTTGACAGCGAGAGCGCAGCCGAGGGTGTAGGCCCACTCGGCGTTCTGGAAGGCGATGGACTGGGTGTTGTTGACGATCTCACGCGGGTTGAAGCCCTTGTCGGTGCAGATCTGCAGAGCTTCCTCGAGGGAGGCGATGCCGTTGTCGGCGAGGCACTTGTTGATCTTGTCAGCGCGGCGCTCGTAACCTTCGAACGTAACAGTCATAGTTATTTCCCTCCCTTTCTACTCGTGAACCGGGAACACGCTGGCGACGGAGTGAGTCTCCTCGTCGGTGCGCGGGTCGATGTACTTGGCAGCGTTCTCCCACTGACCATAGTGGCCCATAGCGCCAGCGATGGCCTCCTCGGGGGTCTTGCCGGCCTTGACGGCGTCGGTGAACTTACCGAGGTTCAGGAACTCGAATGCGATGATCTCGTTCTTGTCGTTGAGGGCCATGCGGGTGACGTAGCCCTGAGCGAGCTCGAGGTAACGAGCGCCCTTGGCCTTGGTGCCGAACATGGTGCCGACCTGAGAGCGAAGGCCCTTGCCGAGGTCGTCGAGGGAGGCGCCCACGGGCAGGCCGCCCTCGGAGAACGCGGTCTGGCTGCGGCCGTAAACGATCTGCAGGAAGATCTCGCGCATAGCAACGTTGATGGCGTCGCAGACGAGGTCGGTGTTGAGGGCCTCGAGGATGGTCTTGCCGGGAAGGATCTCGGAAGCCATGGCGGCAGAGTGGGTCATGCCCGAGCAGCCGATGGTCTCAACGAGGGCCTCCTCGATGATGCCGTCCTTGACGTTCAGCGTGAGCTTGCAGGCGCCCTGCTGAGGTGCGCACCAACCCACACCGTGCGTAAGACCGGAGATGTCGGAAATCTCCTTAGCCTGGACCCACTTGCCCTCCTCGGGGATGGGTGCGGGGCCGTGGTATGCACCCTTGGCAACGGGGCACATGTTCTCCACTTCCTGTGAGTACTGCATGCCTCTCCTCTCTATCGTGTTGGCGTCCCGTCTGGGGG
>DBGAZC010000005.1:0-7346 GCA_048472015.1 Collinsella sp.
AAAAGTCGAGTGGATTAGTCGGGTTTTCCCTTGACTAACGCCGAACCCATAGTAACTTTATTCCGAGAAGATTCCTAGGGTTTAGTACACCTATGAGTACACCATATACAGAGAGGGACAGCATGAGCGCAAATCCGCTGCTTTCCATCGATGGTCTCACCGCCTCCGTGGACGAGAAGACCATCCTCCACAATGTCAACCTCAACGTCGCCGCCGGTGAGACCCACGTGCTGATGGGCCCCAACGGCGCCGGCAAGTCCACCCTCGGCCACCTGGTCATGGGCGACTCCGTCTATACCGTCAACGACGGCCGCATCGTCTTTGACGGCCAGGACATCACCGAGCTCACCACCGACAAGCGTTCGCGCGCCGGCCTGTTTCTGAGCTTCCAGGCCCCGGTCGAGATCCCGGGCGTGCCGCTGTCGAGCTTTTTGCGTGCCAGCATCGCTGGCCGCCCCGGCCTGGAGATGAAGGGCAAGGAGTTCCGCCGTCGCGTCAAGGAGCTCGCGGCCGAGCTCAACATGGACACCGCCTACCTCAACCGTGAGCTGGGCGTGGGCTTCTCGGGCGGCGAGAAAAAGAAGGTCGAGATGCTCCAGCTTCTGCTGCTGCAGCCCAAGCTCGCCATCCTGGACGAAACCGACTCCGGCCTGGACGTCGACGCCCTTTCCACCGTCAGCCACGGCATGGACGCCTACCGCAAGAGCTGCGACGGCTCCATGCTCATCATCACGCACAACACGCGTATCCTGGAGCACCTGGATGTCGACCGCGTCCACGTTATGGTCAAGGGCCACATCGTACGCGAGGACGACGCCTCGCTGATCCCCTGGATCGACAAGAACGGCTTTGAGACCTTCGAGCGCGAGGCCGCCGAGCAGCGCGCCCAGGCCGAGTCCGCCGTTGCCGAGCAGCAGGCGTAAAGGGGCGACGCGATGACCAAGAACCGCACCGAGGTCGCGGACATCGACCGCAGCCTCTACGACTTCACCTATGGCGAGGAGGGATTCGAGCGCCTCGACGCCGGCATCACGCCCGACATCGTGCGCGAGATCAGCGCCAAGAAGGACGAGCCGCAGTGGATGCTCGACCTGCGCTTAAAGTCCCTCGAGATCTTCAATCGTTTTCCCGACCCGACGTGGGGCCCCTCCATCGAGGGCCTGGACATGGACAACATCGTCACCTACGTCAAGCCCAACACCGACCAAAAGCACGACTGGGAGTCGGTGCCCGACGACATCAAGAGCACCTTTGAGCGCTTGGGCATCCCCGAGGCCGAGCGCAGCTACTTGGCGGGCGTCGGCGCGCAGTACGACTCCGAGCTCGTCTACCACAACATGCAGGACACCGCGTCCAAGATGGGCATCGTCTACTCCGGCATCGAGGAGGCCCTGCACGACCCGCAGTGGGAGCCGCTCATTCACGAGAAGTTTATGACGCTCATCCCGCCCACCGACCACAAGTTTGCGGCCCTGCACGGCGCCGTGTGGTCGGGCGGCTCGTTTGTCTACGTGCCCAAGGGCACCAAGCTCGATTTCCCGCTGCAGAGCTACTTCCGCCTCAACGCCAAGGGCGCCGGCCAGTTTGAGCACACGCTCATCATTGTCGAGGACGATGCCGACCTGCACTTTATCGAGGGCTGCTCCGCACCCAAGTACAACGTGGCCAACCTCCACGCCGGTGCTGTCGAGCTCTTTGTGGGCAAGCGTGCACACCTGCGCTACTCGACCATCGAGAACTGGTCCAAGAACATGTACAACCTCAACACCAAGCGTGCGCGCGTGGACGAGGACGGCGACATCGAGTGGATCAGTGGCTCCTTCGGCAGCCATGTGGGTTATCTCTACCCCATGAGCGTGCTCAACGGCCGCGGCGCCCGCTCGAGCTTTACCGGCATCACCTTTGCCGGCGCCGGCCAGAACCTCGATACCGGCTGTAAGGTCGTACTCAACGCGCCCGAGACCTCGGCAACCGTCGAGACCAAGGGCATCTCCAAGAGCGGCGGCATCCAGACCTTCCGTAGCTCTATCGTGGCCACGCCCAAGGCCGAGGGCTCCAAGGCAACCGTGAGCTGCCAGTCGCTCATGCTCGACGACCAGAGCCGCTCCGACACTATTCCGGCCATGGACATCCGCGCCAAGAACGTCGACATCGGCCACGAGGCCACCATCGGCCGCATCGGCGACGACAAGGTGTTCTACCTGATGAGCCGCGGCATCTCGGAGGAAGAGGCCCGCACCATGATCGTCAACGGCTTTGCCAACCCGGTCTCCAAGGAGCTGCCGCTTGAGTACGCCGTCGAGATGAACAACCTGATCAAGCTGGAGATGGAAGGAGCGATCGGATAATGAAACAGGAAACCAACACCGCTGCTACCACGCTCGAGCAGGTTAATGCGATGCCGGCAGCAACTTGGGGCTGGCTCAAAATGAACCAGACCAAGCTCGAGCTTTCGGACGAGCTTTCCGCCGCTCCCGCCGAGGCCGTTGAGGTTGAGGGCTTGGAAGAGCAGTTTGCTGGCACGGCCGACGCCTTCGATACCGCCATGGACGCCATGGCCGAGCGCTTCCCCGAGCGCCGTGCCTCCGCCCCCGGCGACGCCGCCGACCGCGCCCGCATCACGCCCGAGACCGAGCTCGACGTGCCCGCCACCTCCGTCTACCAGGCCGGCGCTATCAAGCTCGAGGAGGAGCTCTCCCCTGCCGAAGCCTTCGAGACCGGCATGGGCGAGGCTGCCTGCACCTATCTGATCGACCACGCCACCAAGTGCATCGTCATCGATGTGCCCGCATACCAGCACGCCACGGTTACCGTGCGCGTGAGTGGCGCCGACGCGGCGGCGGCCATCGCCGCTATCGATGTCGTCGCCCGTCCGCAGGCAACGCTCGACCTCGCTCTAGCCCTGGACTCCCCCGTCAGCGGCCAAGGCGTCGTGGGCTCCGTGCTGCGCGTGTGCGCTCACGAGTACGCCACCGTCAACGTGACCTGCACACAGACGCTCGATGACAGCTGGATCGCACTCGATGACACCGGTCTATTCCTAGACGAGGGCGCGCGCGTCAACGTGCAGCACACCGTCCTGGGTGCCGGTGCCAGCGCCACCGGCCTCGCCGGCGATCTGCTGGGCGACACCGCCAAGGTGACCATCGATACCGATTACCTAGGTGCCCGCGAACAGGTGCGCGACTTTAACTACGAGCTGCGCCACCGCGGTCGTAAGACCGAGTGCGAGATCGACGCCAACGGCGTGCTGACTGGCACGTCCAAGAAGGTCTACCGCGGCACCATCGACCTCGTGCACGGCTGCAAGGGCGCAACCGGCACCGAGCGCGAGACCGTGCTGCTCGCCAACAAGGGCGTCGACAACAAAACCGTCCCCGTCATCCTCTGCGACGAGGACGACGTCGCTGGCAACCACGGCGCCACCATCGGCCACGTCCGCGACGAGCAGCTGTTCTACCTCGCCTGCCGCGGCCTTGACCAAAACGCCGCCGAGGACCTGTTCATCCGCGCCAAGCTGGAGGACGCTGCGCTTTCCGCCACCGATGAGCGCACCCGCGCCGCCGTCGTCCGCCTGGGCAACAACTTGATCGATAACTTTGAGGAGGAGCTCGCATGATCGACACCGAGCACGTTAAATGCGATACCTGTACTGCCCCCGAGCCCATGGAACTCGACGCCAGCGACGAGGCCTCGCGCGGCTGGCCTACCGTCGACATCGAGACCAATCCCTACAAGGCGCAGTTCCCGCTGTTCCAGCAGCACCCCGAGATCGCCTTCCTCGATAGCGCGGCCACCGCGCAGCGCCCCGCCTGCGTGCTCGACGCCGAGCGTGACTTCTACCAGCGCATGAACGCCAACCCCCTGCGCGGCCTGTACTCGCTGTCCGTCGAGGCCACCGAGGCCATCGCAAAGGTGCGTCAGCAGATCGCCGACGTCATCGGCGCCCCCCAGGCCAACGAGGTCGTCTTCACCCGCAACACGAGCGAGTCGCTCAACCTGGTCGCCAAGAGCTTTGCGCCCACGGTCCTCGAACCGGGCGACGAGGTCGTCATCACCATCATGGAGCACCACTCCAACCTGATTCCGTGGCAGCAGGTCTGCCGTGAGACCGGCGCCAAGCTCGTCTACCTCTACCCCACCAAGACCGGCCAGCTCACCACCGAGGAAGTTCTTGCCAAGGTGGGCCCCAAGACCAAGATCTTGGCCGTGGGTCAGGTCTCTAACGTCCTGGGCGTTGAGAACCCGGTCAAGAACCTCGGCAAGCTCGTGCACAAGTACGGCGGCTATCTGGTCGTCGACGGCGCGCAGTCGCTGCCGCACATGCCGGTCGATGTGGCCGACCTTGGAGCCGATTTCTTTGCCTTTAGCGCGCACAAGGCCATGGGCCCCATGGGCATCGGCGTGCTGTGGGGCAAGATTGACCTGCTCAACGCCATGCCGCCCATGCTTACCGGCGGCGAGATGATCGACTCGGTCACCGAGCAGGACGCCGTCTGGGCGCCCGTCCCCGAGAAGTTCGAGGCCGGCACGCAGGACGCCGCCGGCATCTTCGCCACGGGCGCGGCGCTTGACTACCTGGTTAACACCGTGGGCTACGAAAACATCCAGGCACGCGAGCAGGCACTCGTCCACTACCTGATGGGCGAACTCATGCAGCTCGACTTTGTCCAGATTATCGGCTCCATCTATTGGGACAATCACCATGGCGTCGTGAGCTTTAACGTCAAGGGTATCCACCCGCACGATGTCGCGAGCATCATGGACATGGACGGCGTCTGCATCCGCGCCGGTCACCACTGCGCACAGCCGCTGCTCACCTGGCTGGGCGTCGAGAACCTTGCCTGCTGCCGCGCCAGCGTGGCCTTCTACAACGACAAGGCCGACATTGACAAGTTCATCGCCGGTCTGCATCACGTTTGGAGCACGTTCAATGGGTAATCTGTACACCTCCACCACATTTATGGAGCACAACTCGCACCCCGACTATAAGTACGAGATGGACGCTCCCACGCACGAGCACGACGGCATCAACCCCAGCTGCGGTGACGAACTCACCTTGCAGCTGCGCGTCGAGAACGGCGTGATCGAGGAGGCCTCCTTTACCGGTCATGGCTGCGCCATCAGCCAGGCCAGCGCCGACATCATGGCCGACCTCATCACCGGCGAGACGGTCGAGGAGGCGCGCCGCCTGGCGGGGCTCTTCCTCGCCATGATCCGCGGCGAACAGCTCTCCGAGGAAGACCTGGAAGACCTAGACGAGGCTGCCCAGCTCCAGGACATCTCGCACATGCCCGCCCGCGTCAAATGCGCCGAGCTCGCCTGGCGCACCCTCGACGGCATGCTCGAGGGGTAAACTAACCAGTAGCGTATGCCCCGAATCCAAGGTTTTTGATTGCCGAGCCGCCCGATACAGGCGGCTCTGTTTTTCCTAATGAGCGCCGGACGCACGAAGTCCGCGCGTCCGGCGCTCCGTCTGTCATTTACCACACAGCAGACGCGAACACGGGCGTTTTCCACAGCACCAAAGGCCTGCGGCAGGGCCCCGGACCCGCCAAGCAATGCGCCAAGCCCCGTTCTGCTGAGCTCCGACTCGCTTCGCGCCTGCCGCAGAAGGGTCCCATAGGATGCTGCGTGCATTTTTGCGAGTATTCAGCACGCCAAGCTGTGTGCATACGCATCGGAAGCGTTAATCAACGTCTCCAGGCGCATAAATATTGTGTTTTAGACCAGACATCGCGGTCTGACGGGACGCAGGCACATACTCCGGGGGTGCAACGGCAGGGATCAATAGCTTAGGGGCCCGTGTGTTGCAAGATTGTGGCAGTGCCGACAGCACCACGATGCTGAAAACTCCGTTTTTTGCACGGCGCAGACGGGGGTAGGCACGGGCAAACCCGGACTGAGCTGTTATTTTATGCAAGATGACGATTGTTCTATGCATATTAAGAAGTGCAGTTACCGTACCAAGCTTTTGAACGCTGGTTGCGGCGTATGGACGACCCCAGCTGCGGTGAACAGGCGACCCTACATCACGTTTCCGCCAGCCCGCATCGCCGTTCGCGCGCGGGCGCGCACGATACGAGAGACGGTACTTTTGCCAATCCCGGTATACCGCTCAATCTGACGCACTGTAAAGCCGGCATTGTTCAATCCAACAATAACGGTATCGCGCTGCGCCGGCGGTACAGTTTTAACCCCGTTGAGCGGAACCCCTAGCTCCTTCGCCAACTTGTTGGCAAAGGCGTGGCGTTCCCACTCCGTCTCTTTCATATCGCGCAGCGCCGGTTCGCCGCTGTCGGGCGTCGAAAGCGAATAGGCAGCAAAGGCCTCGGCAGAACCAAAAAGCTCAAGCACGCAAGAAGGATCGGAAAATCCCCTCGTGGCATCTGCCGCATCACTGTCGTAAGCGCGCAGATGCTCCGCAAAGCTGCTCCAGGGGTAACGCTCGATTAGGCTCATGCCCGCCTCCTGCGGATCGGCGTGAACGGAGCGAATAGCCTCCATCACCTGCCAGTCGGTATCGAGCGAGCGCCGGTCAAAACGGTTCTGGAACAGATGCCCTGTGCGCCCCGTGCGTTTATTGAACCGCCGCGCGTACGTCAAAAGCAGCCGGTGCATCGCCGCGCTCATCGCGTCCTCGTAATCTGCAAGCACCAGACGCACGTGATTGCCCATAAGGCACCAGGCGATAACCGTCACGCCCGCCTTGCGGCAGCACTCACGCATCAGCTCCAAGAACTCCCACCGGTCTTCATCGCCCTCAAAGATGAGCTGCTTGCCCGTACCGCGGGCACAGACATGGTAAAAGCCGGTAACCGTTCTCCAAACGCGCTGCATGGCGCTCCCTTCGCCGGGATCTGCTTGCCATCCAATACAGCACGATTGAAGCGTGCCATCAAAACATTCACGCAAAACAATTCGCTCGCGCGGCCAAAGGCAGTAAACAGGCGGCGAACGGCACCGTTGCAACAGGTCAACCCCCGCAACGCTTACAAGAGCTGCCCAAAAGCTTGCCAAAGACGGACCCCCTCTACGGAAGTTCGCGACCACAGAACATAGAGTTAAACCGTTTCAATTAAAACTTCCGGACTTCTCGCTACGAAAACTGAGCCGTTCGCCGAATATTCCGTGCATTTCGCGGTATTATAGGGGCTGCATGTCATGTCCCTTTCGAAGGGTCGCCCGGCAATCGCCAGCCACGGCCCCCAGACGGGACGCCAACACGATAGAGAGGAGAGGCATGCAGTACTCACAGGAAGTGGAGAACATGTGCCCCGTTGCCAAGGGTGCATACCACGGCCCCGCACCCATCCCCGAGGAGGGCAAGTGGGTCCAGGCTAAGG
>DBGAZC010000006.1:0-1133 GCA_048472015.1 Collinsella sp.
CCGCGCAGCACCGAGGGCGCGCTCATGGCAAGCCGCTCGGGCCCAATCCACGCGCAACACAGCAGCGCAAACAAGATAATGCTGCAGCACACGACGCTACCCGCGGGGCCAATACGCTTCTCGCCAAGGGCGTCCTCCGAGTACCAATTGCGCTTTTCGGCCTTCACCTCGTGTCCCATCGAGCCGCGGAAATGGCGGTAATTGTCGGTTCCCACACCCGAAAGATACACGTTGACGTGCGGCTTGTTGCTCACGCGGAATGAAGTCAGCAGCACCACGGCGATAAAAGCCACGATAACCACCATCAGATACATGGCGTCCTTGCCGATAACGTACGGCACGCGGCCAAACACCATGGCCAAGTAAGGCGACACCAGGCCGCTCGAGATAACCGGGAACGCCACGCAGCACAGAATCAGTAGCGCGGCGATGGTGTTGAGCGCCATCCATTCGGTCTTATGGACATTGACCTCAACGTTTTGAGCCGTGGGATCGACGCCCGAAAGCTTGGCAAGCCACTTGCCCCAGAAGTAAAACGTCGCGGCCGAGCCAAAGGCAAGCACCATGATCATGAGCACGTTGCCGGTCTGCGCAAACGCCACCAGGGCGCCCCACTTGGACACGAGCATGCCAAACGGCGCCACAAACATGCCCATGATGCCCAGCATCATCAGGCGCGTCAGGTGCGGCATGCGGCTGAACATACCGTCCATGTCCTCGATATTGCGGCTGCCGATATGATGCTCGGCGGTGCCCACGCACAGGAACAGCAGCGATTTGGCCACCGTGTGGAACAGGATCAGGAAGATGGCGGCCCACACGGCCTCGGGCGCGCCGACACCCAAGCAGGCACTGATGAGGCCCAAGTTGGAAATGGTGGAGTACGCGAGCACGCGTTTGGCGTTGCTCTGCGAGATGGCCATGAGGGCAGCGAGCAAAAACGTGATGGCACCCACACTCGTGACCATAAAGCCGGTCACGGGATAGATGGCATAGAGCGGGCTCAGCTTGACCATCAGGAACACGCCGGCTTTGACCATGGTTGACGAGTGCAGCAGGGCGCTCGTGGGCGTGGGGGCAACCATGGCACCCAACAGCCAAGTGTGGAACGGCATCTGTGCGGCCTTGGTGAG
>DBGAZC010000007.1:0-2324 GCA_048472015.1 Collinsella sp.
CACCATCACCATCACCGAGAAGTTCAAGGACGACTGGGGCGACATCGGCTTTGTCGTCAACATCACCAACAAGAGCGACAAGGACCTGACCTTCTACGCTCCCAGCGGTAAGACCAACGTCAACGGCACCATGAAGGAACCTTGGTTCTCGGCTCACCTGATGCCCGGCACCAACGCCACCGAGGAATTCACGTTCTCGAACGGCACGCTCGATAGCCTCGACGACCTGGTCAACACGACCATCGGCATCGACGCCTACCTGACCGATTCCTACGAGGACGTCGCCTCCTACAGCGCAACCATCGCGTAACGGCAGACCACGACAGTCGCGGATTGGCGGACACATCCGCGCACACAAGACGGGGCCGCAGGAGTTGATCCTGCGGCCCCGTCACTTTGCGCCGATAGGTAACGAGCGCTAGCGCTCCATATTGGGGACGATGCTGCCTTCGGTCACCGCGTGCACGGCCAGGCGCATGATGTTGTCGTAGCCGGTCTTGTTGAGAATCTCCGAGATGCGGCGCTTGATCGTGCCCTCGCTCATAAACAACTCGGCCGCGATCTCGCGACGGCTCTTGCCTTCGCAGGCAAGGCGCAAAATCGATAGCTCAACGTCGTCGAGCGCCGCCGTGCCCGAAAAGATGCTTTCGGGCGGCTTGGGAAACGTGCAGTAACCTGCCAACGTGGAGCGCATCACGGCGAACAGCTCATCGATACCGACATTCTTGTACACAAAGCTGTCGACGCCTGCCTCGCGCGCCTGATCCACAAACGTAATCTCGGGCATGCCCGTCATGATAATGATGCGACACTCGGGCAGCTGCTCTTTGATGCGCGCCGCCGCCACGATGCCGTTGGAATCGTGCTCGGTGCACACGTCCATCAAAATCATGTCCGGACGCTCCTTGAGCGCGACGTCCAAGGCATCTGAGGCATCGGCGATGGCGGCAACAACGGTCATGTCGGGCTGGTCACCAACGGAACGTGCGAGGCTCTCGCGCAGGATGGCCTGGTCTTCGACGATAAGGATACGAATCATGAGCTTCTCCTTTGGACCGTTGCGTTGGAGTTCAGCGGAATGGATACCGCAAGCGTAAAGGGCGGGGCGGCATGAACCTCCAGGCTGCCGCCCAGATTTTGCGCGACATGCCTCATACCTGGAATACCCGTTCCCTCGCGATACGATACGGGGGCAGGCGCGCCGTCGTTTGACACCGTCATGTGCGCAATGGCACCGCCATCCGATACCTCCTGCCACAGGCGCACCTGGACCTGGTGGGCCTGCGCATGCTTGGTGGCATTGGTCGATGCCTCGCGGATAATCTGCAAAAAGGCGGCAGCGACGTGTGCATCGTCCGGAAGCGATCCATCTACATCGATCTGAACGCTCACCAGGCCAAAGGCATGAACGATATCGCCCAGTTGCTCCGCAGGCTCGCTAGCGCCGCCGCTACGCAGGTCGGCGGCAATCGAGCGCAGCAGCGGATCGATCTGCTCGAGCGACTCGTCATCCAGACGCCCCTCCTCCAAGTATCGATGGAGAATAGACAGGCGCTGCCCGATCACGTCGTGCACGCGGGCACGCATGCGCAGGTAGGCTGCATTGTCGGCAACCTTCTTGACCTCTTCGATCTGAGTCTGAAGTTCTTGACCCGCAAGCTCAAGCAGGTGGTTGGCCTGCGTCAGACGGTCGTGGGCATGCGCGTACTCCGTCACGTCCAAGCCGATAATGCGCTCAAAGGGGCGGCCCGAAACCATAACCTCATCGCACGCGAACAGACGAATCTCGGAGGGGGAAACCTCGACCACCGCACGCGCCTCCCCAAAGCGGTCCAAGTCGATTCGAACGCGGTTTTTGCTGCTCTCGGGCATCTGCGCACTGAGTTTTCGAAGACCGCCCCACGTATCGCTCATGTCGTGCAGGTCGGTGGGCATGTGAAGCTCCACGAGATTCCTGCGCATGCAGCGGTTCATGAGCAACGGGCGGCCCTTCGAATCCAGATACAGAATGCCGACGGGGATCACGTTAATGGTCTCGATCGTCGAAAACGCCGTGATGTCCTCCTGGCGGTTGCGCACGTCCATCAAAAGCGCCGCGACGGAGCGGAACAGGAAGAACGCGGCCTCTGCGACAAGAACCGCCGTCCATGCCGGACCCATGGCATGGACGGCAGGCGGCGTCACGGCGGCAACGAGCAGCAGCTCGACCAACATGACGGGGCGACGATAGTGCACCATAAGCACCACGCCATAGATAACAATTGCAGCGTTGATCCACAGCAGCGCACCCGCCGCCTTGGCGACGACGTAGAGCGGCGCCACCA
>DBGAZC010000008.1:0-3465 GCA_048472015.1 Collinsella sp.
AAGAGCATGGCGCCGATATAGCCTTCTTGGTGCGACATTGCCCCCGGTATGACCTGGCCAAGGCCGAGCAATGCCAGCAGATACGAAACGCAAGCGAGCGCAACGCCGGTCGTCAGCGCGCTGAACTGACCAAGGCCTTGCTTGAGAATATGGGAGCGGGCAAAGTTGCCGACACCCGCGCCCACAAACGCGCAGGCCATCTCGATAGGGCCGCCGCCGAGCAAAAAGACGAAGGCGCCGCAAGCACAAGCTGCCGCAAGGCCCTGTTGCCAGGGAGAGTAATCGGGTTTTGAACTCTCAACGGTCTTGAGCATCTCGTGGTATTCGTGCACGGTAAACCGGCGCCCATACGTCTCGATTTCCTTTAAGAAGCTCTCCATCATCCAAATGCGATGGGTATTGACTCCCGTTGTGGGCAGGCTGACAACCTCGTTAAAGCAGTGGCCATCTTCGATGCAGGTGCACTCAAACGACAGAAGACTTAAGTCAACGTGGATGGTGACACCGAGTACGGCGGCAACACGATTCATGGTATCGCGCACGCGCCAGGCACCCGTTCCGCTTGCCAGCATAAGCATGCCGGTGCGGCAGATGATGGATGATTTATCGGTGAGCGGCGCATCGACGGCAAGCTCATCGCCTGCCGTCACGATCTGGTGCCAGTCAGTTTTCATATGGAGCGCGCCGGCACGAACGCCGTGGTGCATGGGGGCTCTCGAAAGCAGCGAGTCAAGGCGCGAAGGCTGTGGGGGCTCCGTTGATTCGTCCTCAACCTCATCAGTCTCTTCATCGACCAGATCAAAGGAATCAAGCGGCGCTGGCTCGCGACGGTCGATCAGCTCCTCGTCCTCATCATCAAAGTAATTGAACTGATCGAGCATGTCCTCTTCGATTGAACGCTCGCTCGCGTCGTCCATATAGACGCTCCCTTCCTACCGACTAACCCCCATCCTAGGCAGCAACGGCTAAAGGAAACATAAAAGAGACGGCTGTCATGCGAGCCATGTGCGCAATAGCCGTGGGTAGTCGTTTAATAACGTCCCCAATGACTACCAGTAACTCGACAAGGACTGTCCCCAAGTGCCGGCAGAAAAGGAACGTCCCTAAGTGCCAACCAGGGCAACACCGCAGATAGAGGACGGACAGCGAAAGCCCGCCAGAGCGAGCAAGGTGCCTTCAAGAAAAATGGCGCCGCAGGTTGAGCATAAGTCAGCGAGCGGGTCGCATTTGTGACAAGGTGACGTGAAACGAAAGGGCGCTGACCTTTTGGTCGCGCCCTTGAAGTTGAACGTCAGATTGTCCAAATGCGGCCCGCGCAGCGTCGAGCCGTTACGCGGTTCGTAGAACCGCGTAACAAGTTAGTACATCTTTGCGCCGGCGGGGATGGAAGCGTCGAGCTGGATCAGGTTGAGACGCTCCTCGCCCTCCTCCTCGTGGATGGCACTGATGAGCATGCCGCAGCTGGGAATGCCCATCATCTTGCGCGGAGGCAGGTTGGTGATGGCGAGCAAGGTCTTGCCAACCAGGTCCTCGGGCTCGTAATAAGCGTGAATACCGGAGAGGATGGTGCGGTCGGTACCGGTACCGTCGTCGAGCGTAAAGTTCAGCAGCTTCTTGGACTTCTTGACGGCCTCGCATGCCTTGACCTTCACAGCGCGGAAATCGCTCTTGGAGAAGGTATCAAAGTCGACGAACTCCTCAAACAGCGGCTCAACGGCGATCTTGGAGTAATCGAGCGTGGGCTTAAGCGACTTAACGAATGGGCTCGCGGCGTTGCCGGCCTCGGCAGCCTTGGCTGCAGCGGCACCGGACTGGAAACCCTTCTCGGGCTTCATGTGCGGGAACAGCAGCACGTCGCGGATAGAAGCCTGGTTAGTAAGCAGCATGACCACGCGGTCGATACCAATGCCAATGCCGCCCGCGGGAGGCATACCGTACTCGAGGGCGCGCACGTAGTCCTCGTCATACTCCATAGCCTCATCGTCGCCGCCGGCCTTCTCGGCCATCTGGGCAGCAAAGCGCTCAGCCTGGTCGACCGGGTCGTTGAGCTCGGAGAATGCGTTGGCGTACTCGTGGCCGGCGATGACCAGCTCAAAGCGGTGAGTCAAACGCGGGTCGTCCTCAAAACGCTTAGCGAGCGGGCTGACCTCGATGGGGTAATCGCACACGAACGTGGGGTTGACGATGGTGTCCTCGCCCAGCTCATCGTAGATCTCGGCGATAATCTTGCCGGCGGTCCACTCGGGCTTAATCTCCAGGCCCTTCTCGCGCGCGGCGGCAGCAAGCTCCTCGACCGGCGTGTCAATGGTGACCTGCTTGCCGAGCACGTCGGAGACGATGTCGGTCATGGGACGGCTGGCCCACTCACCAGAAAGGTCGATGGCCTGGCCCTGGTACTCGATGACCTCGGGGTTGCCGATGGCCTTGTTAGCCGCCTTAATGACGCCCTGGGCAAGCGCCTTCATGCCCTCGAGGTCGGAGAAGGCACGGTAGGCCTCCATCGTGGTGAACTCGGGGTTGTGAGTAAGGTCCATGCCCTCGTTACGGAAGATGCGGCCGATCTCGAACACACGCTCAAAACCACCGACGATGCAGCGCTTGAGGTGCAGCTCGGTGGCAATACGCAGGTAGCACTCCTGATCGAGCGCGTTGAAGTGGGTAATGAACGGCTTGGCCGTGGCACCACCCTGGATGGTCTGCAGGATGGGGGTCTCGACCTCCATGTAGCCGTCGGACTCCATAAAGCGACGGAAGGTGGAGAGAATCTGCGAACGCTTACGGAAGGTCTCGCGAACGTCGTCGTTGGCGATCAGGTCGACATAGCGCTGGCGATAGCGGGTCTCCTTGTCGGAAAGACCGTGGAACTTCTCGGGCAGTGGACGAACGGCCTTGGAAAGCAGGGTCGCGCTCTTAGGGGCAACGGAAAGCTGGCCGCGCTGGGTGCGCACGACCACGCCGGTCACGCCCAGGATGTCGCCCAGGTCGAGGGCCTTGAGCGTATTCCAGGCAGCCTCGTCCATGTCGTTGATGCGGCAGAACAGTTGAATCTCGGCAGTCGCATCGCGCACGACGATGAACATGATCTTGCCCTGACCGCGCTTGGCGACCACACGGCCGGCGATCTTCACGACATCCTCGGTGTCCTCACCATCGGCAAGATCGGCGTACTTAGTCTCGATATCGGCGACGTAGTCCTCAAGCTCAGAGTGCTCGGGATAGGGGTTCTGGCCCGCCTCGAACAGGGCGGCGCGCTTGGCCAGGCGGGTGGCGCGCTCGTCGTTGAGCGTCGATGCCTGATCGGCGGCGTTCTGGTTCTCTGCCATAAGTTAGCTCCTCAAACTAAAACGCTCCCCAGGATTCGGTCCCAGGGAGCGAAAACATACCTTTACGCGGGACCGTGGTCTAGCGTGCGATCTTGGCGATGGTGTAGACGCGAGTCTTGCCGGAAGGCGTAACGACCTCGAC
>DBGAZC010000009.1:0-3611 GCA_048472015.1 Collinsella sp.
GAGCGGTCTTTCGCTGACGTTTGTCGACGGCACGACGTTTGGTACCGATGACACGCGATTGACGATGCTCTCGGGCGAGGACCTCATGGATCGTACGCCCATGAAGCCCACGTGCAAGGCTGACGGCCAGACGCTCAAGATTGACTTTGGCGAGACGGCGCCTGCCGGCGGCTTTTTCCGTGTCGAGGTTTACGGCGTGACGTTTCCCGTCGAGGGCGGCGATGAGGCCTTTAGCGGCACCTATACGCTTGCCGACGGTTCGACCAAGAAGATTTCCAAGATTCCTTCCGTCGAGATTAAGGGCGTGACGGCATTCGATAACTTCCTGGCCGACCTTAAGGAACAGCCGTGGGTCGAGGCATGGAATTCCAACATGTTCCTTCGCCTGTTCCTGAACCCGGTCATTTTGGTCCAGAGCCTGCCGATCGTCTTTAAGGGCTTCCTTATGTCGCTCTCGATCGTGCTCGTGGCATTTCCGTTGGCCATTCCCTTTGGCTTTGCGCTGTCGCTCATGCGCATTTCCAAGTCGCGCATCCTTCGTTGTCTTGCCGGCATCTATGTGAATATCATCCGCGGCACGCCGGCGTTCCTGCAGATCTACATTGCGTTCTTTGGCCTGCCGCTTGCCGGTGTCAAGGTTGACGACTACGTCTTGGGCGTTATCGTCATGGCCATGAACTCGTCTGCGTACCTGTGCGAGATCTTCCGTGCCGGTATTCAGTCGATCCCCAAGGGTCAAAACGAGGCTGCTCGCTCGCTGGGCATGAATGCCTTCCAGACGCTGCTCTACGTTATGATTCCGCAGACGTTCCGCAATGTCCTGCCTACGCTGACCAGCGAGTTTATCCTGCTTTACAAGGATACGTCGCTGCTTGCCGCCGTGGGCGTGGTCGAGATCGTCATGAACGCCCGCACCATCGTGGCAACAACGGGCTCCATTACGCCGTATGTGGTTGCCGCCCTGTTCTATCTGGTCATTACCCTGCCGCTTGCGCGCTTGGTGAGCGGTCTTGAGGCGAGGCTGCTGGGTACGGCCGAAACCAAAAAGAAGCGTCCCACCAAGAGCGCCGGACAGGTTGTCGCGACGCCCGCCGACCATATCGCTGGTCTGTAAGGAGGTTCTATTATGAGCGAAACCAATAACTCGAACGAGGTCGTCGTCAGCATCAAGAATCTCCAGAAGGCCTTTGGCGATAACGTGGTCCTGCGCGACATCGACCTTGATGTGCACAAGGGCGAGGTCGTCGTAGTCCTGGGCCCTTCGGGTTCGGGCAAGTCGACGATGCTTCGCTGCATTAACCGTCTCGAGGAGCCCACGAGTGGTTCGATTATCGTCGAGGGCGTGGATGTGTGCGCCAAGGGCGTTGACCTCAATAAGGTGCGTACGCACTTGGGCATGGTGTTTCAGCAGTTCAACTTGTTCCCGCACCTGTCGGTCAAAAAGAACGTCATGCTTGCGCAGCAAAAGGTGCTCAAGCGCAGCAAGGAAGAGGCCGAGAAGATTGCCATCGAGGAGCTGACCAAGGTCGGCCTGGCCGAGCGCATCGATTTTATGCCGAGTCAGCTTTCGGGCGGTCAGCAGCAGCGCGTGGCCATCGCCCGCGCCCTGTCGATGAATCCGCACGTGATGCTCTTTGACGAGGCCACGTCGGCGCTCGATCCTGAGCTTGTCCGCGATGTATTGGGCGTCATGCGCGATCTTGCGCATGACGGTATGACCATGATCGTGGTGACGCACGAGATGGGCTTTGCCCGCGACGTCGCCGACCGCGTCGTCTTTATGGACGGCGGCGTTATCGTGGAGGATGGCACGCCGAGCGAGGTCTTCGACCATCCTAAGAGCGAACGCACCAAGGCGTTTTTGGGCAATATCTCGTAGCCGCTTTATATGACTGACATAGCAGAAAACGGGAGCCGGATGTGATCCGGCTCCCGTTTTTGTTGGGACGCGAATGTGTTTTGGTGCAGAGCGCGTTACGGGCGGAGCTCATTGCCGCTAGGCGAGCTCAGCTCCAAGGGCGCGGCAGGCCGCCTCGCCCTCATCGTCGGGGGCGTCGTAGCAAATGACGGAATCGACGACGTTGACACCTGCCTCGTCGGCATCGGCCTTCCAGTTGTCCATCCACTCGCCCTCGGCCCACGAATAGGAGCCAAAGAGGACGACCTTCTTGTCGCCGAGGGTTTCCTTGACTTCGTCCCACATCGGTTGGAACTCATCGTATTCAAGCTCCTCGGAGCCCATGGCGGGGCAACCGAAGGCGAAGGCATCATAGTCGGCGGCCCTGTCGGCAGAGAAGTCGGCGCAGGGGATGACTTCGGCCTCGGCGCCCGCGGACGTGGTGCCCTCGGCAACGAGGTTTGCCATGGCCTCGGTGTTGCCCGTGCCGCTCCAATAGACGACGGCGATCTTGCTCATGTTGAGTCCTTTCGGTTGTGCGGCGTGCGGCCGCGGTTTGTACGTTCTATCGGGTCGCCTGGGCAAGTTGCGCCAAGCTGCAGCCCTGCTGATAGATAAAGGTGAGGTGTTGGGTGCAGGCACGGTACGCATCAAACGTCGCAAGCGCCTGCTCGACATTCGTATAGACCTTCCAGGCTCCAAAGATCTTGTAGTTCTCGCCACGCTGGGCGATGAACTCGTATACGTCGTCGTAGGGGTACCCCAGGAAGTAGCCAATTTCGTGTGGAAACTCGCAGGTGCAGCCGTTGTCGCAGTGTGCTTGATGGTCCAATGCGCATCGGGTTTGGCCGCATGCGCATTCCGCGGCGTTATTGCTTGCGAGCGTGATGCGCGATGCCAGGTGCACAAGACATGCCGAGAGGTTGCCGGTGTCGTAGCCCTCCTTGGCGAGTGCCGTTTTGGCGCGCGGGTCAGCAAGGTAAGTGGCGAGGCTATTGGGCCGATATGCGTATACGAGCGCCCCGCAGGGGCGCCAGACCAAAACGCTCAGATGGATGCCGAACGGATTAAGCTCGCGGTTGCACCGGGCGATAACGTTGAGCAGGCGTGCTCGGCGATCCTCGATCGCCGCAGTTACGCTTGAGCCGTCTTGATCGACATAGACTCCTGGGTAGGTAAAGAGCGATGCCGGTTTGATGCCCGCGAGCGTGGGGGAGCAGTTGCGCACGACTGCCGCCTGAAACGTTGGGATGTCTATGGTTCGAGTCACGACGCTCCTTACGGATCTAAACCGTTAGCCTAGGAAAACTTATACACGAAAGTAAGCCTTGGTCAACTAAAAAGTTTGAAGAGGGAAACTAATTGACCGAACGGACATGATTTTGGGTTAAGATGGGAACACCCCATGGGGGTATCTAGATAGGGCTACTTGAAAGGGGAACGCATGAGTGACTTGCTCAACCCTGCGAATCTCATCGTGCTGACCGTCATTGCCGTCGGCATGTTTTTTGGACTGCGTCGCATTGCCGCTTCGACACACGGGAAGAGTTGCTGCAGCGATGGTGCGAGCGGCAAGAAGGCCAAAAAGGTTGTGGTGGCAGACACCGACGAGTCCCACTACCCCTATCGTGAGGAACTCCTTATCGGCGGCATGAGTTGCGACGGCTGCGCCCGGAATGTGACGAATGCCCTCAATGCGCTTGATGGCGTGTGG
>DBGAZC010000010.1:0-12892 GCA_048472015.1 Collinsella sp.
ACGCGCTGGATGTTGGGGCGGAACTTACGGTTGGTGACGCGGTGAGAGTGGCTGATGGAGCGACCGGCAACGGGGTGCTTACCGCAAACTTCGCAAACTTTGGACATAACTGACCCTCCTTGGGCGACAAACGAACATGTCGCGTTAACAAACAAGCCTGAACTATAGCACAGAAGTCGCTCCCTGTGCGCAATCTACACAGAGATATTCCTCTTTTGGCGATAGTGCTCACGCCACGGCCCTGGACGTAGATCCGATTTGCGTGCAGCAGAGGGGATTATGCCAGCTCGTGCGTGCGTTTTCAAGCTCGTCCCACAAATATATAGGTTTATTGAGCTTTGGGCTCCGTTTACGGATTGCTCTGTATTTATGCTCGCAATTAAGCTCGAGGTTGGCTACACTATCCCATGACCATTAAAGGGGTACGAGATACCCACATGGAATTACATAGCTGCCCAAAGAGCAGCCCTTCCTGTGGGTGTCTGGTCCGCTTTAAGCGGTCGGGCATCTATTTTTTTGACTGTGTCAGCAGTCAAGACATGTGAGGAAGGAGATCGATGGGCACGACTTCCCCCAAGGCGGTCATCATGGACGAGACCGCCGTCAATCGAGCGATGACCCGCATCGCGCACGAGATTCTCGAGCGCAACGAGGGCTGTGAAGACCTCGTTCTGGTCGGCATCGTCACGCGCGGCGACCTTCTGGCAAAGAAGCTCGCCGAGGAGATCAAGGAGATCGAGGGCGTCGACGTTCCGCTCGGCAGCCTCGACATCAGCTTCTACCGCGATGACTATGCGACCAATTTCGCTCCCGCGATCCACGCCACCAACATTCCCTTTAGCGTCGACGGCAAGCGCGTCGTGCTGGTGGACGACATCCTGTATACGGGCCGTACCATTCGCGCCGCTCTCGACGCCGTCATGGACCTGGGCCGTCCGAACCGCATTGAGCTGGCTGTCCTCGTTGACCGCGGCCACCGCGAGCTCCCCATCTCGCCGGACTTTGTCGGCAAGAACGTTCCCTCGTCGCATGAGGAGAACGTGCACCTATATATGAAGGAAGTCGACGGCCACACCGCCGTCGAGATTAACGACGTCGCGCCGGGTTCCCACGTGGGCTCCGCGCCGCTGGGAGGTGAGTAGTACCGTGGCGTTCAACCATAAGCACCTGATCGACATTACCGAGTACTCCGAAGAGGATATCAAGCTCATCCTCGAGACCGCCAAGGCGTTCTCCGAGGTCAACGAGCGTGCGATCAAGAAGGTCCCCACGCTCAAGGGCAAGACCATCGTCAATATGTTCAACGAGCCCTCGACGCGCACCCGCAGCTCCTTCGAGCTCGCCGAGAAGCGTCTTTCGGCCGACAGCCTTAACTTTGGCGGCTCCTCGACCTCCACGGTCAAGGGTGAGAGCCTCGTCGACACCGTCGAGACCCTCAATGCCTACAAGATCGACTGCATCGTCGTGCGCGACAAGCACGCCGGTGCTCCCTACATCGTCACGCAGAACTCGCCCGCGAGCGTCATCTGCGCCGGCGACGGCAAGCACAACCACCCCACGCAGGCCCTGCTCGACCTGTACACCATCTGGGAGCACAAGGGTGACTTCCACGGTCTGAAGGTCGCCGTCGTCGGCGATATCGCGCACTCCCGTGTGTGCGGCTCGCTGATCCCCGCCCTTAAGATCATGGGCTGCGAGACCTACGCCGTCGCCCCCGGCACGCTGCTGCCGCCGTCGCCCGAGGTCCTGGGTTGCGACCACGTGACGAGCGACCTCGATTCCGTCCTGCCCGAGCTGGACGTCGTCTACATGCTGCGCGTGCAGCAGGAGCGTCTCGAGGGTGCCCCGTTCCCGACCATTCGCGAGTACCACAAGCTCTTCGGCCTGACCAAGGACCGCGAGAAGCTCATGAAGCCCGACGCGATCATCTGCCACCCGGGCCCCATCAACCGCGGCGTCGAGTTCGACTCCTATATGGCCGACCACCCGCAACGCTCCGTCATCCTGGAGCAGGTCTACGCCGGTATCTGCGTGCGTATGGCTATCCTGTATCTGCTGCTTGGAGGTGCCGATAATGGCCTTGCTTCTTAAGAATGCCCACGTCGTCGACCCGTCCGTCGAGCTTGACGGTGTCGTTGACGTCCTGATTGACGGCGACAAGATCGCCGAGGTCGGCGAGAATCTCGCCGTCGAGGGAGCCGAGGTCCGCGACCTTTCCGGCAAGTACCTCGTCCCCGGCCTGGTGGATATGCACGTTCACCTTCGCGAGCCCGGCTACGAGGTCAAAGAGGACATCGAGAGCGGTACCCGCGCAGCTGCCAAGGGCGGCTTTACCGGCGTGTGCTCCATGCCCAACACCGATCCCGTCACCGATAACGGCACCGTCGTGGAGTTCGTCAAGTCCCGTGCTGCCGAGGTCGGTCACTGCCGCGTCTATCCGTCGGGCGCCATGACCCGCGGTCTTAAGGGCGAGGCCATGTCCGAGATGGGCGATATGGTCGCCCATGGCGCCGTCGCCTTCACCGACGACGGTCGCGGCGTGCAGGGCGCGGGCATGCTCCGTCGTTGCATGGACTACGGCAAGATGTTCGGCAAGGTCTTTATGAGCCACTGCCAGGACGAGGACCTGGTCGGCCACGGCCAGATCAACGAGGGCAAGGTTTCGACCCGTCTGGCTCTCGAGGGCTGGCCGGCTGCCGGCGAGGAGCTCCAGATCGCCCGTGACATTGAGATCGCCAAGCTGACCGGTGCCAAGCTGCACATTCAGCACATCTCCACCGCTCATGGTCTCGAGCTCGTGCGTGCCGGTAAGGCCGCCGGCGTTCAGGTTACCTGCGAGGCCACCCCGCACCACATGTTCCTGACCGAGAACGACCTGGACGAGACCTACAACACCTCGCTCAAGGTCAACCCGCCGCTGCGTACCGAGGAAGATGCCGAGGCCATCCGTCAGGGCGTCATCGACGGCACCGTCGACGCTATCGTCACCGATCACGCTCCCCACACCCCGTGGGAGAAGGCCCGCGAGTTCGAGCTTGCGCCCTTTGGTATGATCGGCCTCGAGACCTCGCTGTCGCTCGTACTCACCGAGCTGGTCAACACGGGCAAGATGAGCATGGGCCGCATGGTCGAGCTCATGGCCATCAAGCCGCGTGAGATCCTGGGTCTCGACCAGGTTCAGGTCAAGGCGGGCTCCGTTGCCGACCTGACCGTGTTCGACCCCTCCGCAACCTGGACGGTTGGCGAGGACGGTTACGAGTCGCGCGCCGAGAACTCCGGTTTTGCCGGCCGCACGCTCACCGGTCGTGCCACCGATGTGTTTGTCGGCGGTAAGCAGACGCTTGCCGACGGCTGCATCTGCTAGCATAGCCTTATCGCTTTTGTGCGCGGCACCCTTGCGGTGCCGCGCTTTCTATTAGTTTGGACCATGCAACCGCATGGGGGATTGGAGCGTCTATGCCCACACCTTCCACTGCACGCATGCACGACTTCGAGGTCGTCTCGAACCGGGAGATTGCTGACGGCATCTTCTCGCTCGTCATCTCGGCCCCCAAGCTTGCAAGTGCGCTCAAGCCCGGTCAGTTTGTGAACATCGCCGTACCCGGCGATGCGTCCTCGCTGCTTCGCGTGCCCCTGAGCTACTACCGCGCCGACGCCGAGGCCGGCACCGTCGAGCTGTGGTACGCCGTCGTGGGCGACGATACCCGTCGTTTGTCCCAGATGGGCCCTGGCTCCACCTCTAACCTGCTGGGCCCCGGTGGCCGTGGCTGGATGGTACCCGAGGGCACCAGGAAGGCCCTGCTCGTCGCCGGTGGCATCGGTGTTCCGCCCGTGCTGTGCCTTGCCGACAAGCTTGCCGAGCAGGGTGTGGCCGTCGACGTGTGCCTGGGCTTTGGCACCGCGTCCAAGGCCGTGGGTGTCGATGAGTTCCGCGCGCTGGGCGCCACGGTCAACGTTTGCACCGATGATGGCACGCTGGGCACGCACGGTTTTTGCACCGACCCGGCAGCCGAGCTGCTCGGCGAGGGCGGCTACGACTATGTGGCCAGCTGCGGCCCCGCTGTGATGATGAAGAAAGTCGCCGCCGCTGCCGCCGAGGCCGGTGCGTACTGCGAGGTGTCGCTCGAGCGCATGATGAGCTGTGGCTTTGGCGCCTGCAACACCTGTAATGTCGAGACGGTCGACGGTATGAAGGGTGCTTGCATGTGCGGCCCCGTGTTCGATGCTTCCAAGGTGGTGGTCTTCTAGTGGGTACCGTGAACATGGCCGTCGATTTCGGCGGCGTCAAGATGCAAAACCCCATCAACACCGCAGCCGGTACCTTTGGCTACGGTTGGCAGTTCCAGAACTTCTTTGATGTTTCCCAGCTGGGCGCCATCACCACCAAGGGTTGCGCAGCCGAGCCCTGGCCCGGCAATCCCGCGCCCCGCATGGCTGAGATTCCCGGCGGCATGATCAACTCCGTGGGCCTTCAGAACCCCGGCGTGGCCGCCTTTGCTCGCGAGTCCGGTCCGTGGCTCGAGCAGCTCTCCAAGGACGGCTGCCAGGTCATCTGTCAGGTTGCCGGCCACTCCGTTGACGAGTTTGTCCGCGCACTCGAGATGTATGTCGAGCTGTGCCCCTGGGCTGCCGGCTACGAGATCAACGTGAGCTGCCCCAATATCGCCGCCGGCGGTGCCGCCATGGGCTCCACGCCCGAGGGCGCCTCTTCCGTTATGGCTGCCTGCCGCAAGGTGACCGATAAGCCGCTGTTCGTGAAGATGGCGCCGGTCAACGTCGCCGAGATCGCCAAGGCCCTCGAGGCTGCCGGCGCCGACGGCCTTTCGGTCATCAACTCCATCCAGGGCATGGCCATCGACGTCCATACCCGCAAGTCCCGCGTTGCAAAGCCCAAGGGCGGCCTTTCGGGCCCGCTGTGTCATCACATCGCCGTGCGCATGGTCTGGGAGGTTGCCCAGGCCGTCGATATCCCCATCAACGGTGTCGGCGGTGTCATGACCGGTGAGGATGCGGCTGAGTTTATCCTGGCCGGCGCCACCTGCGTGTCGGTCGGTATGGCCAACTTCGTCGATCCGTGCGCTTCGCTCAAGATCGCGCACGAGCTCGAGGCCTGGGCCGAGTCCCAGGGCGTTAAGGACATTAACGAACTGGTAGGTGCTTTCGAATGCTAGAGACCGATGCCCGCGACCGCGTAATCGTCGCCCTCGACTGCGACCGTGAGCGTGCGCTCGAGCTTGCCCACGAGCTTTCGGGTCATGCCGCCTGGCTCAAGGTTGGCATGACGCTCTATTACGCCGAGGGTCCCCAGATCGTCAAGACATTCAAGGACCTGGGCTTTAAGGTCTTCCTTGACCTTAAGTTCCATGATATTCCGCATCAGGTTCGCGGTGCCGCCCGTTCGGCCTCGCTTGCCGGTGCCGACCTGCTCTCGGTTCACGGCTTGGGTTCGGGCGCCATGCTCGCTGCCTGCCGCGAGGGTGCCGAGGAGGCGCGCGAGGACCGCGCCAAGCTCGTCGCCATCACCGTGCTCACGAGCATGAATCAGGATGCCTTGAGCGAGATCGGCGTCGAGTCGCCCGTGGCCGAGGAGGCCGCCCGCCTGGCAAAGCTCGCTCAGGCCAACGGCATCGATGGCATCGTGTGCTCGCCGATGGAGGCTCACGACATGCGTGAGCTGCTGGGCCCTGATGCCCTGATCGTGACTCCGGGTGTGCGTCCGGTGGGTGCCGCCTTAGGTGACCAGTCCCGCGTGGCGACGCCTTCCCAGGCTATCGAGCGTGGCGCAAGCCACATTGTGGTGGGCCGTCCCATCACCGGTGCCGACGATCCGGTTGCTGCCTTTGACGCCATCGTCGCTGAGCTGGTCGAAAACGTCGCGTAAAAGATTCCCCTAAGTCACCACTTTTGGGTTTCATTAGCACAAAATAGCCCCTGTGCCTGCGTAAACTTTCCCATCCTTTGTGTGGAATCGCAGGTCAGGGGCTTAACTTTGGGCGCAGTATATTGCACTTTTTGTGGGTATCGTCTAACCTATGGAGCCGCGATTGGGCATTTTGTACGTTCTACGTGCTAAAATGCCAATTATTGAATCAGATATAACCCAACTACTTGGAGGTACGAATGGCACTCCCTCAGCTTACCGATGAGCAGCGCAAGCAGGCTCTTGAGAAGGCTGCTGCCGCACGTCACGCCCGCGCTGAGCTTCGCGAGCAGATCAAGAAGGGCGAGAAGTCCCTTGAGTCCGTGCTCAACTCCGATGACCCCATCGCTTCCCGCATGAAGGTTTCCACCCTCATCGAGTCTCTCCCTGGTTATGGCAAGGCCAAGGCCGCCAAGATCATGGAGGAGCTCGGTATCTCCGCTACCCGTCGCGTCCAGGGCCTCGGCGTCCGTCAGCGCGAGCAGCTCCTCGAGCAGCTGACCAAATAAGTGAGCGCTCAGGATTCCAAGCTCTTTGTGATTTCTGGACCGTCAGGCGCAGGCAAGGGTACGCTCGTCACTCGTGTGCGCGAGCGCCGCTCGAACCTGGGCCTGACGGTTTCGGCTACCACGCGAGCACCACGCAAAGGTGAGGTCGACGGCGTCAACTACTTTTTTCTGACGCGCGAGGAGTTCGACCGCCGCGTGGCAAACGGCGAGTTTGTTGAGTGGGCCGAGGTCCACGGTAACTGCTACGGCACGTTGGTGAGCGAGGTCACATCCAAGCTCGCCTCGGGCGCGTCTCTGATTTTGGAGATCGATGTCCAGGGCGCCCTGCAGGTGAAGGAGCGTTTCCCCGAGGCCGTGCTGATCTTTATCAAGCCGCCTTCGCTTGAGGTGCTCCGCGAGCGTCTAGTCGGTCGCGGTACCGAGACGCCCGAGACGATTGAGCTGCGTATGGCAAACGCCGCCGATGAGCTTGCCCTTGCCGACCGCTACGACGACGTCGTGGTTAATGACGATCTCGACCGCGCGACCGATGAACTCGTTCGCGTTCTCGATATGCATGAAAGGAACTGAGGTCCGTGTCCGTTGTAAAGCCTTGCATTGACGATCTTCTGGAGAAGACCGATCACAACCGCTTCCTGCTCGCTTCGCTTGCCTCCAAGCGCGCCTGCGACATCAATAGCATGCTGCGTGGCCAGCACAACCGCGTGCTTGCCGTCCAGGATGTCGATGACATCACCATCGGGCTTTCCGGTGCCGATACCATCTCGATGGCTATGGACGAGATTGTCGACGGCGACATCTCTTACGACGAGGCCCGTTACGAGAAGGCGCTCGGCCACAAGGTTGCTGAAGCCTAAATGGCGGCTCGCGTCTGCCTGGTCCACTATCACGAGGTTGGACTGAAGGGTAAGAACCGCGCACATTTTGAGCATATCCTCATGGATAACATCAAGGCGGCCTTGGCCGCCTTTTCCGTGAATGCCGTGTCTCGAATTTCCGGTTATATCCTCGTGACCTTTAACGAGCATCAGGCCGATGAGGCGGCGCGTGTCATTCGCACCGTTCCCGGCGTTGCTCGTGTGTCTTTGGCGTATCACACTAACCGCGACCCGCAGGAGTACTGTGCCGCCGCCGTCAAGGCGCTGCGCGAGTTTGGTCCTTTCGATTCGTTTAAGGTGCACGCCAAGCGCTCCAATACCGACTATGAGCTCACCTCGATTGATATCAATCGTCAGGTGGGCGAGGTACTGTGCGAGGCCTTCCCCGATAAAAAGGTTCAAATGCACGACCCCGATGCGATGGTGCACGTACTGGTGGTCCAGGGTAGCGTCTACGTGTATGCGCGCTCCGAGCGTGGCGTGGGCGGTCTGCCGGTGGGTTCTGCCGGCAAGGTCGTGACGCTGTTGTCGTCGGGTATCGATTCTCCGGTGGCGACCTGGATGCTCGCGCGTCGCGGCGCGGTGTGCGTGCCGGTACATTTCTCCGGTCGTCCGCAGACGCCCGATACGAGCGAGTATTTGGTGCAGGACATCATCCGTGCGCTTGAGCCGGGTGTCCAGATCGGCCGCCTGTACGTGGTGCCGTTTGGCGACTGCCAGCGTGAGATTTCGGTCACCTGTCCCAGCAACCTGCGCGTGATTATGTATCGCCGCATTATGTATTCGGTTGCCGAGCGCATTGCACACATCGAGGGTGCCAAGGCTATCGTTACGGGCGAATCACTTGGGCAGGTTGCCTCCCAAACGCTTGAGAACATCATGGCCGTCAACGAGGCCGTGAAGATCCCCGTGTTCCGTCCTCTCATCGGTTCGGACAAGCAGGAGATCATCGCGCGCGCCGAGGAGATCGGCACGTTCGATATCTCGACTGAGGCCGCTCCCGACTGCTGCACGCTATTTATGCCGCGCCGTCCCGAGACGCACGCTAAACTCGATGCCGTGCATGAGGCCTGGGAGTTGTTCGATCACGAGGAGATGATCGAGCGCCTGCTCAAACAGACCGAGTACATCGACTTCGAGAGCAACACGTATAAGGCCCCCAAGACCTTAAAACGCAAACATTCGGAGCTTGCTCCGCGTGAGATTTACCAAGATCACGAGTAAATTTGTGCATAGACCGACGATGCGCCTGCATCGTCGGTCTTTTGCTATCTGGGCATTTTGCGGCTAAGTGTTCATTTGCTGACGTGTGCCTGAATAAATGGACAGATTTGTGCAAGGTTTTGGTCGGTTTTTGGTTTGACCGCTAAAACCGGTTTTGGAGCGTAGCTGTTGCGGAGTTCCTTTCCTGACACGATGGTGTTGGGAGGTTTTGCTATGGCGCAGCGCGAACAACACGAACGGGTCAAAAAGATGGACCGCTTGGCGGACAAGCTGTTCGGTCATAAGGCGGTGGTCGTGGCGATACTGGTCGTCATTGCGATGGCGAGCGGCTTGGCGATGGCGAACCTTGGCGGCGGTGCCGGCGGCGTGTCGTTTGAGCGCACTGACGGTTCAGACTCGTTGGTGGAGCCGGGATCCGGCGATGCCTCGAGCGGAAAGACATCCGAAGGCTCTTCGTCTAAGGCGTCTGCCGCGGCAGAAGTCTATGTCGATGTTGATGGCGCTGTTGTGTCGCCCGGTGTATACAGGCTCAAAGACGGCGCGCGGGTGGCTCAGGCGATTGATGCCGCCGGCGGGCTGGCGCCTGAGGCAGACGTTACGGGGCTCAATCGGGCATCTAAGGTCGTCGATGGACAGAAGATTCACGTTCCAACGGTAGGGGAGCAGCAGACGTCCATTGCGGAAGCCGGTGTTGATGGTGGGGCTTTCGCATCATCGGGCGTGAGTGGCGCAACAGGCCTAGTAAATATCAATACGGCAAGCGCGGCAGAACTGCAGACGCTCTCGGGCATCGGTCCCTCCATGGCACAGTCGATTATCGATGAGCGGACAAAGAACGGTGCTTTTGCCTCGGTTGACGATCTGATGCGTGTATCGGGAATCGGCGAGAAGAAGCTTGCCAAAATCAAAGATTGCATCTGCGTATGAGTGCGACCGAGCGCGAGCATGTGATGCCTCCGCGGCCCCTGATGCCGTGGACGATGGCCCTGTGTGCCGGCATGTGCATGAGCTGCGCCTCGGTGCTCAACGTGGCCGCTGATGCGCTGCTGAGGGAGCAGGCGCCGGCGGTCGGGCTGCTATGGGCCATTCCCGTTGCGACGACGGTAGTCGTTGTGCTGGCTCAATCTTGTGCGCGGCTTGCCCCTTTGAAGTGGTGGTTGTATGCCGCGTCCGTCGGTCTCGTGGCGGGAGCGGTCGTCTCGGCGTGGTGGGCTGTGGGTGCGCTCAGCGCCTCGAAGGCGCTCGACGGTCGAGCGGCAAGCGGCCTCGAGTTTATCGTGCAGGGCGATCCATCCATAAACGACGACGTGTATTCCTATACCTGCGAGGCACGCGCGGACGGTAAGAACTTGGCAACGGTTCGCCTATCGTGCGACCGCGAGCTCAAGGTCGGGGCGTACGTGCGTGTTATCGGTCGCGTTTCACGTTTTGAGAACGATGCGTATGGACGATCGCGTGTGCTCCGAGGCGAGGTGCGCAAGGTTAAAGTCGTTCGGATTGTGTCGGCCGATGAGGGCTCTCCGGGACCGCTGCTTCGGCTGCGAAATGGGCTGCTTGCGTCCATCGCGCCTGCGACCGACCCGGCGCGTGCACTCATAGCCGGTGTCGTCTGCGGTCGTTCGGCCGAACTGCGCGCCCAGCCGGCGGGCGACTGGTTTTCGGTAACGGGAACGGCGCATCTTATCGCCGTCTCGGGCAGCCATTTGGCTATCGTGGGATTTGTAATCGAGGGTGTATTGCAAAAGACTCGCTGCTCACGTGGTGTTCAGCGGGCGATATTGGCGATGGCGCTTGTGGGCTACACTGCCTTTACGGGCGCGTCTCCCTCGGCCGTGCGCGCGTGCTGCATGGTGTTCGCGACGCTTGTCGTAAACGGCGCGGGGCGTCGCCGGCACGGCGCATCGGCACTCTTCGTAACCATGTCCATCTTTGTGCTACTGCGGCCGACGGTGCTGTTCGAGATGGGCTTTCAGCTCTCGTGTGCCAGCGTCTTAGCCATTCTGTGCTTTTGCCCCTATGCGACCTACGCTTTGGGTGAGCTGGGTGTGCCATCGGGCGTAGCCAACATACTTTCCGTCACGCTGTGCTCGCAACTGGCAACACTTCCCATTACCATTCCTGCCTTCGGTACGTTCTCGCTCATTGCTCCGCTGGCAAATGCAGTCATCGGTCCGGTGGTGAGCGTACTGCTTGCTGTGTCGATCGTGCTGGTTCCCTTTTCGCTCGTGGAACCGTTGCGGATTTGGGCGCTCGTTGTGCCCATGGTTGCCGCCCGTTGCGCACTGTTCTTCGAGCAACTGTTTGCCGCCGTGCCTGGTGTATCTGTGAGTGTGCCGCCCGATAGCATGTGGATTTACCTAGTGCCGTGTTTGCTGGCGGTTCTGTTGGTCTGGTGGCCGCGTCCCCGTGCACGTCCTATGGCGGTGGGGCTTTCATGCCTGGTGCTCTTGGCTGCGATTCCGTACGTCTACTGGGATCGATTCGCTCCGCCTTCGGTGACGGTGCTCGATGTGGGCCAGGCGGATGCGATTCTTATCCGCCAGGGCGACGCATTAGCACTCGTCGACTGCGGGCTCGATGAGCGCGTGGTAGCGGCGTTGGTTCGCAATAACGTGCACCATATCGATGCCGTCTTTGTGACGCATTGGGATGAGGATCACTGGGGTGGTCTACCTGCCGTGCTCGAACAGTTTTCGGTCGGAACGATTGCCGTGGCGGCGGATGCGTTGGAGGATGCTCCTGCCGAGGTATTGAATCGACCTGGCGTTGAGTATCGGCAGGTGCGCCGTGGGGATACGGTCGACATCGGCTCATTTTGTGCCCGCGTGATGTGGCCGTTCGAGTCCGTAGATGGCGAGGGAAATGAGGACTCGCTTGTCCTGCTACTCTCTTATGTTCAGGAAGGCAAGAGCCTGCGTATGCTCCTCACTGGTGATGCCGAGCTCGACCAAGAACGGGAATTCGTGCAGGAGGTGGGGGATATCGATGTCCTTAAACTTGGGCATCACGGCTCCAAGGTTTCAGTCGATGGTGAGTTGCTGGATGTCCTGAGACCCGAGCTTTCCCTCGCGAGCGCCGGCAAGGGGAATCGATACGGTCATCCGTCGGATGCCTGCATCGATGCCGTTCAGGAAGCGGGCGGTGCGTTCGCATGCACCATCGAACATGGTGATATCACCATCAGCCCGACCGCAAAGGGCTTTGCGATGCGATGCCAGCGACCGTGACGACGTCGATGGCGTGTGGTGGGCCCCTGGGCTAGAATGGCACGGAACGAATACGAAGGCCTGCGGGAGGGGAGCGTAATGTCCGAAACCGGTCTGCTGCCGGCATATCTGATCGTCGGTACCGACGGCGTCAAGCGCGATCACGCCGTCTCGCGTATGAAGGCGCGTCTGGAAAAGTCGGGAATGGTCGAGTTCAACCTCGACGAGCGCGACATGACCAAGGACCCCGATATCGAGTCCATTATCGGATCGCTTAACACCTTTCCGATGGGCAGCGAGTTTCGCTTGGTAATTCTTGATGGCTGCTCAAAGCTCGCTAAGGCGGTCTCGGAGTCGCTTGTCGACTATCTGGCGAGTCCCAGCCCCACGACGGTCTGCCTCATCATCGCCGACTCGCTTGCCAAGAACACGCGCCTGTATAAGGCGATCGCCAAAATCGACAAGAAGGCCGTGATCGATTGCTCCGGCACCAAGCGCTGGGAGTTACCGCGCCGCGTGCAACAGATGGCGACGCAGCACGGCAAGTCGATCTCGACGGCGGCCGCCGAGGAGCTCGTTTCGCGTTCGGGTGAAAACACTCGCATGCTCGATAACGACTTGGCTAAGCTTGCCCAGATGGTCGAGGCGCCCCAGATTGAGCTTGCCGACGTTGAGCGCTGGATTGTACGAACGGCCGAGGTTCAACCCTGGGACTTTCTCAATGCGGTCTCGGCCCGTGACATGCGCCGTTCGCTCGAGCTCTTCAATCTAATGCCCGCCAAGAGCTACGTGTGGACGTACACATTGCTGTGCGGCCGCATTCGCGAGCTTATCGTTGCCAAGGCGCTCGATGCGCGCGGACAGGGTCGTGAGCTGGCCGCAACGCTCAAACTCCAGTCCTGGCAGGTCAAGAATCACCTGACCTGGGCACGTCGCTTTTCGATGGCAGAGCTCGTCGCAGCGCTCGAGGGTGCCGTTGATGTGGAGCTCGCGCTCAAGGGTTCGGCCGATTCTCAGACCGCGCTTTTGCTCTGGATTACGAACATCTTGAGAAAATCGTGATGATACCTGCCTATTTGACAAATTCGTTCTATCCCTTTGAGGGGGAGCGTGCTATAGTAGGCGCTTGCATGACCTCACCGTGTCTCAGAGGTG
>DBGAZC010000011.1:0-2014 GCA_048472015.1 Collinsella sp.
AGGACTCCAAGAAGAAGTAGCGTTTGCATACATACTTATCGCTAAGATATAAGGCGCGTCGTTTTTGCGGCGCGCCTTTTTACTGTTCTATAGATAGATGGAGTGGCACATGATTCGAGCTGCCCTGACGGTCGAAGAGGCTCTGGAGGGCATGAAGGCCCTGGAGCCCAAGATTAAAAACTACGCGCGCCTGGTCGTCCGCAAGGGCGTAAACGTCAAGCCCGGCCAGGAGGTCGTCGTTCAGTCTCCGGTCGAGTGCGCGCCGTTTGCGCGCGTGGTGGTCGCGGAGGCCTATGCTGCCGCCGCCGGCCACGTGACGGTCATTTGGGCCGATGATGCCGTGACGAGGCTCACGTACGAGCATGTCGAGAAAAGCTATTTTGAGCAGACACCCGAGTGGAAGCGCATGCAGCTGGATTCCTTGGCCCAGGATGGTGCCTGCTTTGTCTTTATCGAAGGTGCGGATCCTGCGGCCCTCAAGGGCATCGATCCAGCCAAGCCGGCCGCGGCATCAAAGGCGAGGAATACGCAGTGCAAAGTTTTCCGCCGTGGACTGGATTACAACATCAATCCGTGGTGCATCGCCGGCGCTCCGGTCGTGGCTTGGGCGCACGAGGTGTTCCCAGGAGACGCCGATGAGGTTGCAATCTATAAACTGTGGAATGCGATTCTGCACACCGCGCGCGCCGATGGCCAGGACCCGGAGAGCGACTGGGAACTCCATGACGCCGCATTCGAAAAGAACCTGCGTTTCCTGAACGACAATCGTTTCGACTACTTGCATTACACCGCGGCAAATGGAACCGATCTGACGATTGGCATGACGAAGGGTCACGAGTGGGCCGGCGGCAAGGGTAAGACGCCCGATGGACACCCCTTCTTCCCCAACATTCCCACCGAGGAAGTCTTCACCTCGCCCGATCGCATGCGCGCCGACGGTATCGTGTACTCGGCCATGCCGCTCATCCACCACGGCAATAAAGTCGAAGATTTTTGGATTAAGTTCGAGGGCGGCCGCGTGGTGGACTACGACGCCCGCGTGGGCAAGGCAACGCTTGCGAGCATTATTGACACCGATGAAGGTGCCGCTCATCTGGGCGAGGTCGCGCTCATTTCCAAGAACACTCCGATCCGCGAAAGCGGCGTTCTGTTCTATGACACGCTCTATGACGAGAACGCTAGCTGCCATCTCGCGCTAGGTGTCGGTTTCCCCGAATGCATCGAGGGTGGGTATGACATGTCCAAGGAGGAGCTCCTGGAGCATGGCGTTAACGTCTCGAGCACGCACGTCGATTTTATGATCGGCACGGACGACATCGATATTACGGGCATTACGCCTGATGGACGTGAAGTTGTGATTTTCCAGAACGGCCAATGGAGTTGGGAATAGTCCCAGACCGTGGTACAATGCCACCCACGGGCCGTTAGCTCAGCTGGCAGAGCAGGGGACTTTTAATCCCAAGGTCCAGGGTTCGAACCCCTGACGGCCCACCCAAAGATTGTTGAGACGGTCAACTTCGGTTGGCCGTCTTTTTTGTCGCCCTTTCATGGGTTCGAACCCGTATCTATCTATATATAAGAACGCTTGGCGAACAAAACCCGCCTTTTACCGATGGGAAACAAATAGCTGATGCCTTTGGAGTAAAGTAGCGCTCCAGAGATGACCGATGTCTCAATACTCGTAAAACAGCTGGTCATCGCCAATATCAGAAGCCAATGCTTCAGTTTTAACCTCAGTGACGCGACTGAGGGATCTATTCATTTGTGAACAAAATATGGAGTGCCAGATTCCCGCCCCCAGGGCCCCTCCGGTCTGGCAATATATCTCCTTGCCGCGCGGCCCGGTCGGACCGGATGAGCCGCCAGGCGTGCACCTTGAGAACCGGATACTGCGAGGATGGACACACCAGATGTGTCGCATCCGGGCAGACATCGAACCATTTGAAATGGTCTAACTTGGATTTGTTTTTCGCAAGGCCGCCGAGAGGCGGCCCCGAGAAATTCCTTTTCCTAT
>DBGAZC010000012.1:0-2363 GCA_048472015.1 Collinsella sp.
TCCTGCTATCATTCATCGGGTTGCTTCACGGCAACAGGTTTTTATCACGCACGCGCGGCTACTTCATACCGTGGTGCCCGGGCTTTGGTAGCACATGTCCGGGTTGGTTTTGGAGGATGACCCCGCGCGGAGGCAAACCACAGGAGGTTTAATATGGCTACCAAGATTAATATCCGCACCCTGCTCGAGGCCGGCTGCCACTTCGGTCACCAGACCCGTCGCTGGAACCCCAAGATGAAGCCGTTTATCTTCGGTGAGCGCAACGGCATCTACATCCTCGACCTCAAGCAGACCATCCTTGACGCCGACCAGGCCTACACCTTCGTCAAAAACGTCGCCAAGGGCGGCAACGTGCTGTTCGTTGGCACCAAGAAGCAGGCTCAGGAGGCCGTTAAGAACGCCGCTGAGCGCGCCAACATGCCTTACATCAACCAGCGTTGGCTTGGCGGCATGCTGACCAACTTCGTCACCATCCGCTCCCGCATCAACCGCATGGAGGAGCTCGAGGCCATGGTCGAGGACGGCCGCATGGCTGTGCTGCCCAAGAAGGAGCAGGCAGTGCTCGGCAAGGAGCTCGCTAAGCTCCAGACCAACCTCGGTGGCGCCCGCGACATGAAGGGCCTGCCCCAGGCTCTCTTCGTCATCGACACCAAGCGCGAGGAGAACGCCATCAAGGAGGCCCAGCGCCTGAACATCCCCGTCGTCGCCCTGATCGACACCAACTCCGATCCCGACGAGGTCGAGTACGGCATCCCCTGCAACGATGACGCCATCTCCGCTGTCACCCTTATGTGCGAGCTCATGGCCGACGCCTGCCTCGCTGGCTCTGGCAAGGAGCAGGTCTCCGAGGCCGAGATGGCCGCCGAGCCCAAGGCCGAGTAAATCAGTCCTATTTAAGTCTTTTTCATCTCTTTGAAAGGAACCACAATGGCCCAGATTACTGCCGCTATGGTCAAGCAGCTCCGCGAGATGACCGACTCCCCGATGATGGAGTGCAAGAAGGCTCTCGTCGAGGCTGACGGCGACATGGATGCCGCCGTCGACGTTCTGCGCAAGAACGGCCTCGCCAAGGCTGCCAAGAAGGCTGGCCGTGAGACCAACGAGGGCGCTGTCGCCGCGTTCGTCTCCGAGGATGGCAAGACCGGCGCTCTGCTCGAGCTCTCCTGCGAGACCGACTTCGTCGGCTCCAACGCCAAGTTCACCGGCTTTGCTTCCAAGGTCGCCGAGGTTGTCGCCACCACCGAGCCGGCCGATGTCGATGCTCTGCTCGAGAAGCCGATGGGCGAGGAGACCGTTTCCTCCGAGCTCACCGAGATGATTCACATCATGGGCGAGAACATGAAGATCTCTCGTTTCGCCGCCCGCAAGGCCGAGAACGGCGCTCTCGCTTCTTACATCCACATGGGTGGTAAGATTGGCGTCCTCGTCGAGTTCGCCTTCGAGAAGGCCGAGACCGCTCAGGCCGACTCCTTCAAGACCTTCGCTCACGACGTTGCCCTTCAGGTTGCCGCCGTCGCCCCGATCTGCGCTACCCGCGATCAGGTTCCGGCTGAGACCGTCGAGCACGAGAAGCAGATCTACATGGCTCAGGCTGCCGAGTCCGGCAAGCCCGAGGCCATTCAGGAGAAGATGGCTGTTGGCCGTCTGGAGAAGTTCTACAAGCAGTCCGTGCTCACCGAGCAGGAGTTCATCAAGGACAGCTCCCTCACCATCAAGAAGTACGCTGAGCAGGTCTCCAAGGAGCTCGGCGATACCATTACCGTCGTTGCCTTCGACCGTCTGGTCCGTGGCGAGTAAATAAGCTCTTGTAGCTGGTAATGAGCAGGCTGTGGGTTTTACTCACAGCCTGCTTTTTCATGGCTCTTATCAGAGCCTTTGCTATCATATTGAGAGTCTAATTAAAGGAGGATCGCTTTGTCCGACATCCGATATAAACGCGTGCTTCTGAAGCTTTCCGGCGAAGCACTGATGGGTGACGGCCAATATGGCATCGACCCCAAGATTACCGATCATCTTGCCAAGCAGGTCAAGGAGCTGCTCGCCGTTGGTCACGAGGTCGGCGTCGTTGTCGGCGGCGGCAACATTTTCCGCGGCATGGCCGGCGCTGCCGGTGGCATGGAGCGCGCCCAGGCCGACTACATGGGCATGCTGGCAACCGTTATGAACGCGCTTGCCCTGCAGGATGCCTTCGAGCACAACGATGTTCCCTGCCGCGTGATGAGCGCTATCCAGATGAACGAGATCTGCGAGCCCTATATTCGCCGTCGCGCCATCAACCACCTTTCCAAGGGCAACGTCGTTATTTTTGCCGCCGGTTCGGGCAATCCGTACTTTACGACCGACACCGCCGCGGCTCTTCGTGC
>DBGAZC010000013.1:0-2095 GCA_048472015.1 Collinsella sp.
TTGCCTTGGAGCAAAAGCTCCTGTGCGACGTATTGCTCGGTCAGCGAGCCTTTGAACTCCGTAAAAACAGCGGGCCCGTTCAGAACAATGGCTGGCGTGAGGCCGGAGAGTGCTCCGAGGATGCCGGTGTCGATGCAGAACAGCTTGAAGCCCGAGAGATCCTCGTAGCTTGTGAGCGGTGCTCTTAGGGCGGAAACACGTGGTACCTTATGAACGATTCCATAGTCCATGAGCCACTGGAGGCTTTCCTCAAAATCGCGTGCGCGCGCTCCGGGACGAAGGGCGCCATAGACGAACTTCTTGTTTTCCTTTGCGAGCTGGCCGGGAAGGGATTTCCAAACCAGCCTCATGCGCTCGACGATGCGGGCTGGCGCATGTTTGCCAAAATCGGATTCATAAGCTTCGATGATTTGCTGCTGAAGCCTGCGGGCCTCGATGAAATCGTGGGAGGCGGAGAAAGCGGAGACAACTTCTGGCATGCCACCGACAACGAGGTATTCCTTGAGCAGGCGCTCGAGCTTTTCGGAAACGTTTGCCAGCAGGTCCATGTCTGCGGCAAGGATGGCATCTGCGAGCGGATCGCCATCGACGGCACGAACGAACTCGACAAACCCCATGGGGCGCATGGTGAGCTGGTCGATCTTGCCGACGGGGAACGACTCGTTTTCGCGTCGGAGCGCGAGCCCCATATAGGAGCCGGCTGCCACGATATGGTATTCCGGCGCCAGCTCGTTGAAGTATTTGAGCGAGGTGATGCCACGCGGTGCCTCTTGGATTTCGTCGAAGATGATGAGCGTGTCTGTCGGCGTTATGGTCTGGCCGCGCAGGAGCTCTATCTGGGAGATGATGCGTTTGGGGTCAAGGCTTCCGTCGAACAGCGAACGTGCGCCCGGTTCGAGCATAAAGTCAAAGCGGATGACGTTTTGATACTGCTGGCCTGCGAATTCGTTAAGAAGCCAGGTTTTTCCCGTCTGGCGGGCCCCCTTAAGCAGGAGGGGCTTGCGGTTTGCCCTAGATTTCCAAGCGATGAGTGCGTCCATTAGCTGTCGCTGCATACTGCCTCCTAACGATCATGGTTAGTATAAGACCGTCTTGGTCTTTCCATCGAAAAATGTGGGAGTAAACCACGTTTTTCCATCGAATAATGTGTGAGGCAACCACGTTTTTCCATCGAATAATGTGGGGTTTAGGTCGGCACCTGGGGACGTTCCTTCTCTGCCGGCAGTTTGGAACACTCCTTGTTTTGGTGCAAATTAGCTACCCTTGCATCAGAAAACGGCGCCCGTCGGCGATGTTGCCGGCGGGCGCCGTGGTCGTGTAGGTGGCTATGTCGTGGGGGCTGCCGTTGAGCGTCCGGGTCTGTGCTCTACAGCGAGTCGATAAAGCGCTGCTGGGCGGCGCGTCCTGCCTCGTCCCATTTAAAGACGCCGGCGTTGTCGAGCACGTGGCCAAACACCACGCCCACCTCCTCGTGCAGGATATCGATGGCGTTGTCGGTCGTAAGCTCGTCGGCGCGGCGAGCAAAGACCTCCTCGGCCCATGCGGCGTGGCTGCGACAAAGGTCATCGCTCTCGAGCGCGTCGGCAAGGTCGTAGCTGGCATCGACCTTGGCCGCCAGCAGGTGCTCGCGGACAGCGCCGAGCTCGGGAACCAGGCGCGGCGGAAGAATGGCCAGGCCCATGACCTCGATCAGGCCGATGTTCTCCTTCTTAATGTGGTGGTACTCGGCATGCGGGTGGAATACGCCCAGCGGATGCTCGTCAGTCGTGATGTTGCAGCGAAGCGCCAGGTAGGCCTCGTAGATTTCGCCGCCGGCATTGCCGCGGGAGTCGACGCGGCGGATGACGGGCGTCACGGTGTTGTGCGCCACGCCATCGGCTGTGTGTGCGATGACGCCCACAGACTCATCGGTCCACTCGCGCCAGGCGAGGATAATCTTCTCGGCAGCGTCGAGCAGCTGGGCGCGGTCATGCGAGCGCAGGCGCAGCACCGAGAGCGGCCACTGCAGCACGGTACCGCTAACCTGATCAAATCCGGGCACGCTAAACTGCGAGATCTCGGCGGCGTGCATCATGGGGAACTCGTGCGCGCCGCC
>DBGAZC010000014.1:0-1158 GCA_048472015.1 Collinsella sp.
AGTTAGCTCCTCAAACTAAAACGCTCCCCAGGATTCGGTCCCAGGGAGCGAAAACATACCTTTACGCGGGACCGTGGTCTAGCGTGCGATCTTGGCGATGGTGTAGACGCGAGTCTTGCCGGAAGGCGTAACGACCTCGACGGAGTCGCCCTCGCCGTGACCGATGATGGCGTGACCGACCGGAGACTCGTTGGAAATCTTGTGCTCGAGCGAGTTGGTCTCGGTGGTACCAACGAGCGTGACTTCCATGACCTCGCCGTTGGGATCAATCAGCGAAACGGTGGAACCGATGGAGACGGTCAGATCGCCCGTGGTGGCAGCAACCTGAGCGTTGGCAAGAATGGCCTGGATCTCGGCGATACGAGCAGCATTCTGGGCCTGCTTGTCCTTGGCGGCATCGTACTCGGAGTTCTCCGAAAGGTCGCCGAACGCGCGGGCTTCCTTGATGTCCTCGACGATCTCCTTGGCGTAATCGCCCTCACGCCAGGCGAGCTCCTCGACGAGCTTCTGGCGGCCCTCAGCGGTCAGTACGATCTGGCTTGCGTCCATACGGATATCTCCCCAACTCTGATCAAACAATCAACTGTCAACAAAACGAAAAAGACCGGCTAGCCTGCGGGCAAGCCGGTCAGGTGCTCACCCCAAAGGGATGGGACTACTCTGCGTCCGCGTCGCTGTCCTCTGCCTGCTTCTTCTTGGCAGCAGCGAGCTTGGCTTCGAGCTCAGCGATCTCCTTGTCCTCCTCGGACTGCTCGACCACGACCTCCTCGGCCTGCTTGGTCTCGGCCTTATCGTCGCCCTCCATACCCTCGCGGATATTCTTGACGGTAGAGCCGAGGGACTTGCCGAGCTTCGGCAGGTTCTTGGGCCCGAAGATAATCAGGACAACGACGAGAATAATGATGAGCTCAGGAGCCCTCAGTCCAAACATGTAGACCTCCACAATACAGCGAGACAAGCTCGAATGAGTATACCGCGGGTATCGCGGTATCACAACAATAGCTAAAAAAAGGGACCGCAAGAAGCGGTCCCTCCTCATGCTCTGGTCGGGTTGACTGGATTTGAACCAGCGACCCCTGCGTCCCGAACGCAGTGCTCTACCAAACTGAGCCACAACCCGTTAGCTCGACTATAGTAACAAAGATTTCCGTCGTGTGC
>DBGAZC010000015.1:0-15934 GCA_048472015.1 Collinsella sp.
CAAATATCCGTGATGCAGAAAAATTACCAGCCAGTGTAGTAATCGGTGGTTCCGGCAGCGCAGCCGGAGTCATAGACCTTGCACTCGCCCTTGGACCCGGTAAACGTGGAGCCCTGGGCCTTATCGCCCGCGGCAACGACGTAGTAGCCATCGGAATCGCGCCAAAAGCCCTCGGCGTCCTGCGTCCATTCGCTCGTGCGGTGGTGATACAACACGTTGCTGCTGTAATAAGTCTCGCGGCGGCCGTTATAGTTATTGACGCCGCTCGAGCGCGTCAGGCCCGAGCCGTTCGCGTAATACGCAGCAGACGCGTAAGACGAGCCGGAGCCGGCGTTGTAATACGAAGCCTGAACGGCCTCAGCGGCCTCGGCTTCGGCTGCGGCAGCCTCGAGCGCCTCGCGCTTGGCATCCTCTAGCGTAGAGCGAAGCTCGTCGAGCTCGGTCGACTTGGCGTCGACCTCCCCCATCGTCAACAGGCTACTCGCGCCGTCGATGCAGCCCTGCAACACAGCGCGCTCGTCATCGGTAGCATAGTCGCCATACATATTCATAATGATCTGAGCGCGCATCTCCAGGGAATCGCGCTTCGCCCCCATCGAGGCGTTCCACTCCTGCATAGAGCCGTAACCGTCACCGCGGTAGTCGACGGGCTGCACCAGCGTCGCCTCGGACGGCGTAGATCCGACCGTATCGGATAGTGTTGCCGCGTGGGCATCAGTTGCGCCGACGCCCGCCAAAAGTGCCACGGTCAGAGCGGCGGAAAGGGCAGCGGCTTTCGGTTTTCGTGAATCGATCCTCATGTAGCTGGAAACCTCCGTAGTGTGTTTTTGCTGCGTTTGGGCTGCGTGTGATTCGATCGCGCTGCATAGTACCCCGAGCAAATCGCGACCTGCGGTTTTACTCAAAAGGCGCACGTCAATTGCGTAAAACTCACATCCTCTCAACAGGAGTTTTCCACAACTCAAATGCATAAATCGTGTCAAAAACCCTGTTTTTGCACCCTCTCTATGCAAAAAAGGCGCCTGTGCAACCATTGTTCGCACAGGCGCCTTGAGCAGGCATTTTATGCAGTTATACCTATCGAGTCGCAAGGGGTCCTTGCACAAGTCGCCTTACTCGTCCAGCGCGGCGAAGGCCTGCTTCAGATCCCAAATGATATCCTCGGCGTTCTCGGTACCGATGGAAAGACGGATCGTGGAGGGCGTGATGTTCTGCTCGGCGAGCTCCTCGGCAGAAAGCTGGGAGTGCGTGGTGGTAGCCGGGTGCACGACGAGCGACTTGACGTCGGCCACGTTGGCGAGCAGCGAGAACACCTGCAGATGATCGATGAACTTCCAAGCTGCCTCCTGGCCACCCTTAATCTCAAAGGTAAAGATCGAGGCACCGCCACGGGGGAAGTACTTCTGATAGAGCTCGTGATCGGGGTGCTCAGGCAGGCTCGGGTGGTTCACCTTGGCGACGTGGCTGTCACCGGTCAGGAACTCAACGACCTTCTTGGTGTTCTCGACATGACGGTCAACGCGCAGCGACAGAGTCTCGGTGCCCTGGAGCAGGACCCAGGCGTTGAACGGGCTGATGCAGGCGCCCTCGTCACGCAGCAGGATAGCGCGGACATAGGTTGCGAAGGCAGCGGGACCGGCAGCCTCGGCAAACGAAACACCGTGGTAGGAGGGGTTGGGCTCAGCGATCTGGGCGTACTTTCCGCTCGCCTTCCAATCGAAGTTACCGCCGTCGACGATCACACCGCCCAGCGAGGTGCCGTGGCCACCGATGAACTTGGTTGCGGAGTGGACGACGATGTTGGCACCATGCTCCAGCGGACGGAACAGATACGGGGTGCCGAAGGTGTTATCGACGACAACCGGCAGACCGCGCTTCTTGGCGATCTCGGAGATGGCGTCGATGTTGGGGATGTCGGAGTTGGGGTTGCCGAGCGTCTCGAGATAGATGACCGTGGTGTTGTCCTTGATGGCACCCTCGACCTCTTCCAGGTTATGGGCATCGACAAACGTGGTCTCGACACCAAACTGGGAGAGCGTATGCTCCAGCAGGTTGTAGGAACCACCGTAGATGGTCTTCTGAGCCACCACGTGGTCACCGGCCTGGGCAAGAGCCTGCAGGGTATAGGTGATAGCAGCAGCACCGGAGGCGACGGCAAGACCTGCCACGCCACCCTCGAGGGCGGCGATACGGTCCTCGAAGACGCCCTGGGTGGAGTTGGTCAGACGGCCGTAGATGTTACCGGCGTCGGCAAGACCAAAGCGGTCGGCGGCGTGTTGGGAGTTGCGGAACACATAGCTCGTGGTCTGGTAGATAGGCACGGCACGGGAGTCGGATGCAGGATCGGCGCTCTCCTGACCAACGTGCAGCTGCAGGGTATCGAAACCAAAGGTGTGCTCGGGGTTGTCGATGAACTGGCTCATGATGATCTCCTTGATCGAACAAAAGTAATAAGAGTAAGAGAAATAAGTCGCTGTCTCCTGATCACGCCGACGGGCGCAAACAGGAGCCCGGCATTCGTCTTGGTAAGCAATTCATATGCGGGCCTCCTTTCGCATCCCGGTTCCGTGGTTGGCTTAATTACCTACCGCCTTTGTGTGTTTTGAATAGTACGAACATTGTTTCCCTCGGTCAATCACTTAAAAGCGCTAACCTGTTATCGGTTTTATAGATAGCTATCGAAAGGACGGGCGCCGATGACCCTCCAGCAGCTTCGCTTTTTGATCGCCGTGGCAGAGTCCGGCTCAATCAACGCCGCAGCTCAGCGCCTCTATACCGCTCAGTCCAACATCTCAAACGCCGTCAAAAGCCTGGAACAGGAACTTCATATCGAAATCTTTACGCGCTCTTGCCGCGGTGTTGCACTCACCAACGACGGCACCGAGCTTTTGGGTTATGCACGCCAGGTCGTAGAGCAGGCCGATATGCTCGAGGCGCGCTACGAGGACGGCGGCACACCTCAGGCCCGCCTCGCCATCTCGGCCCAACACTACGCGTTTTCGGTCGAGGCCTTTGTCAACGTCGTCGAGCGCTGCCGCGACAGTAAGTTCGAGTTCATCATGCGCGAAACCACCACCTCGCAGATCATCGACGACGTCCGCGCATTTCGCAGCGATATCGGCATTCTGTATCTAGATAACTTTAACGCCCGCGTTCTGCAGAAGGCCTTCGCCGATGCCCGCGCAAGCTTCCATCCCCTCTTCGACGCGACGGTCCACGTCTTCGTTAGTGAGCGCCACCCGCTCGCACGCCGCCCCCAGCTGTCCCTTGCCGACCTCACACCCTATACGCGCTACAGCTTTGAGCAGGGAACCTCAAACTCCTTCTATTACGCCGAGGAACCTTTTAGTTATATCCCCTGCGACCGCAACATACGAATCTCGGACCGCGGGACGCTCACTAACTTACTTATCACGTCGAACGGTTACACCTTGTCGACCGGTGTCCTCTCCAATGAAATGCAATGGGGTATGGCATCGATCCCGCTGGCAGACGCCCCGACGATGCACGTAGGCTATATCATGCACGACGAGCGCAAGCCCTCTCCCCTCTTGCAGCAATACCTCGACGAGCTTAACCGCATCATCCATGCCAACTAACTGTCGGAAGACGGGGCAGAAATCGTAGATAGCTAGCCCCCGGCGGGCATGGCGCTACAATGGTCACCCACACGAAACGTACCCAACGAAAGGAACCATGTGAAGGTCATCATCTATACCGACGGCTCGGCTCGATCTAATCCGGGACGCGGCGGCTACGGCGCCGTGCTCAAATACACCAACCCCGCCGGCAAGACCTTCACCTCCGAGCTTTCGCGTGGCTACGCCAAGACCACCAACAACCGCATGGAGCTCATGGCGGTCATCGTGGCGCTCGAGGCACTCAACCGCCCCTGCGAGGTCGAGGTCCATTCCGATTCGCAATACGTCGTCAACGCCTTCAACAAACACTGGATCGACGGCTGGAAAAAGCGCGGCTGGGAGACCGCCAACAAGCAGCCTGTCAAGAACCGCGATCTGTGGGAGCGCCTGCTTGCCGCAAAGAGCAAGCACAAAGTGGAGTTCATCTGGGTTAAGGGCCACGCCGGCCATGAGCTCAACGAGCGCTGCGACGAGCTTGCCACCACAGCGGCCGACGGGGCCAACCTCGATATCGACACCGGTTTTAACGAGAGCGACCTGTAACGGCGTTTTCACACGCTTTTGTGTCCTCCCGCGCTACACTCGTCCTGTAGGCCAAACGACGCAAGGGGGACACATGCTGCGCATCGCAACCATCGGCACATCCATGATCACCGACGACTTTATCCAAGTCGTCAATGCCAACGACCAGGCTACATTCGTAGGCACGCTCTCGCGCGATGCAGATCGCGGCGCCGCCTTCACCGCTAAGCACGGTGGCGAGCGTAACTTCACCGCGCTTGACGAGCTTGCATCCGCCAACGACGTCGACGCCGTCTACATCGGCAGCCCCAATGCGCTCCACTACGAGCAAGCGCTCGCCTGTATCGCCGGTGGCAAGCACGTCATCGTCGAGAAGCCCTTCTGCGCCACCGGAGCGCAGGCGCTGGAAGTCTTCCGCGCTGCCGAGGCAGCAGGTGTCGTGGCCCTCGAGGCCATGCGTCCCCTCCACGATCCCGCCTTCCACGCCATCGAGGACGCCCTGGGCGAGATCGCCCCCATCCGCCGCGCCTCATTGCGCTTTGGCAAATATTCCTCGCGCTACAACGAGATTCTCGCGGGACGCGCCACCAATATCTTCGACTGCAATATGGCATCGGGTTCCCTCATGGACATTGGCATCTACACCGTCGAGCCCATGGTCGAGATTTTTGGCATGCCCTCCGGCCTTACGAGCATGACTACTCTGCTCGACCCCACCACGCGACAGCTCACGCACGGCCCCATCGACGGCTGCGGATCCATCCTCGCCAGTTACGGCGGAGGCCGTATCTCCGTCGAGCTCGCGCACTCCAAAATTACGAATGACCTGCTGCCCTCGCAGATCGAAGGCGAGCGTGGCACTATCCAGATCGGCCATCTGACCACGCCCCGCAACGTCCGCATCGACTATCGCGGCGACGTCGTACGCGGCTCGGCGACCGAGGCACCGCGCGAACAGGGCGACAACGGCCGCGTGCTCGACCTGCCCAAATCGAGCAACACTATGGAATACGAACTCACAGACTTTATCACCGCCATAGGCGGCATCGATAACGTTAAGGAAGAGATTTGGGAGACCCCGGCGGGACGCCACGAACTTGGCCACTACCGCGATGTCACGCTCGTCTCGCTGCGCATCATGGATGCCGTGCGCCAGCAGGCCGGCATAACCTTCCCGGCCGACGCAGGCAAGCAGGCATAGCGATGGGCATCTTCGATAGGTTTTTCTCCAGCGTCACCGGCGGCAGTCGAGAGCCTCAAAAACCATCAAACGTCGAGCTCGAGCTGCGCCGTAGGCTCACCGTGCTCGCAAGTGACGAGGCCACTCAAGACGCCCCGCAGCGCTATTTCCTGCGGTGGGAGGGGCAGGTCCAGGGCGTCGGTTTCCGCTTCACCAACACCAACCTCGCACAGGCGCGCTCCCTCACCGGCTGGGTACGTAACATGGAAGACGGTTCAGTCGAGATGGAGATACAGGGAGCTCCGGCGAACATCCTATCTCATCTCGAGGCGCTTCATGCCTCCTACGAGCGCATGGGAACGCGTTTTCGCCTCGTAGACGCCGAGGCTCGAACCCCACTTGCCAATGAAGACGGTTTCAGTCCTCATTATTAGTATTGTGTGCTAAATACGGTATCATTTACCTACGACCGTTGATAGAAAAGAGGCGAGGCGCATGACGGTGCAAAGAAGGAATACCAGGCAGCGAAAGCTGGTTCTTGACGCCGTGCGCCAAAGCTATAACCATCCCACCGCTGACGAAATCTACAACGTCGTGCGCGAACAGGATGACAAGATCAGCCGCGGCACGGTCTACCGCAATCTCAATCTCTTGGCAGATGCCGGAGAAATCCTCTCGATCAAGACGCCGGGCGGGAGTCGCTTCGATCGCACCATCGAGCCGCATGCGCATGTCATCTGCACCTCGTGCAGCCGCGTCATCGACGTACCACTCCCCTTCGATGCACAGCTCGACGCCAAAGCATCCGAGCAAATCGGCTGGCACGTCACGTCGCACTACACCATCTTCGAGGGTCTCTGCCCCGATTGCCGGTAGACGTTTGGAACATGCCTTAAAATCCACCTTTCCGCACTTTGCAGCAAGAAGTAGATTTCTAGACATGCCCCAAATGTTTACTCAGCAAGTAGACGGTGCAGTTCTTCTTCGACCGTGCGCACGTAACGGACGCGGTCGTTGACGCCACGCATAGAGGGATTGCAGCTCTCCATCAGATAGGGATGGCCCACGACGTTGAGCATGTCGCGATCGTTCTCATTGTCGCCAAAAGCCATCATCTCATCGGGCGAAATACCCAGGGCACGACCGTAATCGGCAAGCGCGGAGCCCTTGCCCGAACCGAAACCGATCAAGTCCGTCCATGCGGTTCCCGACGTCATCACTTCGACACGATCGCTAAAGAGGCGCTCGAAATACTCCCGGGCTGCCGGATAATCCACCTCGGGCGTCTGGAAGCCAATCTTAATGACATCCTCGTCGATGTCCTCGGGACGGTCGACCACCGCCACATCGCAGTGGACCACATAGCGCAAATGGTCGACGAACGCATCGTTACCGCTCATGGCGTAGATGTGCCCCTCACACGAAAGGGTCACGTCGGTATGGGGATACGCAACCACGGCATTCGCGATAGCCATAGCAAGGCTACGCTCCATAGAGCGCTTGACAACGGCACGCCCCTCGCTCATCACCAGGGTTCCGTTTTCGCATACATAGGTGAGCTCATCGGCCACCGGGGCAAACAGGTAGCGCAAGCTCGCATATTGACGGCCACTCGCCGGCATAAACACGATACCGCGACGATGCAGCTCATCGATAAGCTCAAAGGCCTCGGAACGCAGCTCGCGCTCCCCCGGATGCAGCAACGTGCCGTCCAAATCGCATGCAATCAGTTTGATTCCCTCAAGACCCATATGCTTCCCCCCACAGCATCTCATCAACAGAAAGACGGACTTTGAATAGTTGCCTCTCAAAGTCCGTCTTACTTATACGCACGTTAACCGCGCGCCTTCTTTACGATCGTAAAGTCTGGAGCCATGCTCACGACGACCTCCGCCGCACTCGACGCAAAGCGCCGGCTGGCATCGAGCTCGCGTGTGACCACCGAGAGCCGAACACCCTCGACACCCCGGAGCATGCGGCCCAAAACAGGCTGCACCGGCGTATACATGCGCACGGTATGCTCGTCCGAGTCGCCTCGGAAGAGCGGCGCATGCATGTTGCCGATCTCCCAGCACGAATGCGCGAGCGCAATCGGGTCCATGCGGTCAACTTCGACCAAATAAACCTCGGCGCTGCGCAAGCGCACGACAACTGCCACGGGCACCATGCCCGAACGGTCGATGGCGAGCACGTCGCCATCGGCAAGACGACCGCCGTCGGCAGTATCCAGCCGAACATCGATCGTGCGCCCCAGCTCCGTCACGCCCGCAAACGCGCATACATCAGCCTGATCCCAATCGAGCAGTAGCTCGTCAACCTCAAAGACGCCGCCCAACTTCCGGCGAAGCAGGAGTTCATAGGACGGATCGTTGAGATTTCCCAAGCATGTCGTCGAAACCAAGCGTTCAGGCATACTCTAACCCTCGACCTCGACGAGCTCGATATCAAAGTTGAGATCCTTGCCGGCAAGCTCGTGGTTGGCATCGAGCGTCACGGCCTCGGGCGTCACGTCAATGACGACGGCGGGGACAGGCATGCCGCTCGGCGTGGACAGGAAGAGCTTCATGCCCTTCTCGATCTGCTCGATGTTGGGAACCTGTTCGGCCGGGAAGGTAATAACCATCTCGGGATTGTGCTCGCCATAGGCATCGGCAGCAGGAATGTGCACGGTCTTCTTCTCGCCCACCTGCATGTCGACAACAGCGGCGTCGAAGCCCTTGATCATCTGACCGGCACCGCAGGTGAACTCCAGCGGCTCGCCGCGATCGTAGGAGCTATCGAACTGCGTGCCGTCATCGAGCGTGCCGCGATAATGGGTCTTGACCTTCTTGCCCTGGTTGGACATGGTAACCTCCGTAATAAGGGCGGCGCACAACGCGGGCCGCCATGAACATATGGCGCTAACTATACCCTAGTCATACAATTCAATGACAGTTTGCAAAGAAACGCTGCAACCGGAGGAACCATGGCATATCCCGTATTTGACCTTCACTGCGACACCGCTGACCGCATCGGCTGGGCCACACTCGATCTCGACCTGCGCTTTACCGCCGGCACCGACGGTTATTTCCCCGGCGACGAAACGCATCCGCAAGATTTCGACCTCATCGAGGGCAACGCCTGCGCCATCTCGCTCGCAAAAATCGGCAACACGCCGTGGGCACAGTGCTTCGCCACGTTTGTCCCCGACGAGATTCCCACCGCCCACGCCGCGCGCTTCCAGGCGCAGATCATGGCGCACATGAGCGGCCAGGCAATGCTCAACCACGACCGCATGGTCAACGTGCGCAGCGCGGCAGACATTCGCCCTGCGCTCAAAGATGGCAAGGTCGCCTGCATCCACACCATCGAAAACGCCACGTTCTTTGCCGAGGACCCCGCGCTGATCGAGGTGCTCAAGAGCTTGGGCGTGCTTATGTCGTCACTCAGCTGGAACGCGCAGGGACCGCTCGCGAGTGGCCACGACACCCACGCCGGCCTCACCGCCGCCGGCATCGAGGCGCTTACGCAGATGGAGCACGCCGGCATGGTGCTCGACGTCTCCCACCTCAACGATGAGTGCTTTGACGAGGTTGTCGCCCGTGCCACGCGCCCCTTCGTCGCCAGCCACTCCAACTCCCGCGCAGTTTGCGGCGTTAAGCGCAACCTTACCGACGACCAGTTCCGCACCATTCGCGACATGGGCGGTATCGTCGGCCTCAACTACTGCAGCGAGTTCCTTTCCAACGACGCAACCGACAAGACCGCCGCAGACGTCACCTTCGACCAGCTAGCGGCACATATCGAGCACTGGCTCGACCTGGGCGGCGAGGATGTCATCGCGCTCGGCGGCGACTGGGACGGTGCCACGGTGCCCGCCTTCCTCTCCGATGCCAGCAAGATGCCCGAGTTCCAGAACATGCTCTCCAAGCACTTTGGCAAGACCGTGATGCAGAAGCTCTGCAGCGATAATGCCCTTGCCTTCTTCGAGCGTTATTAATTTCACATCCCCTGAGCGGGCCGCATGCCGAACGGTCGACATGCGGCCCGTCCCCAATCTGAAGGACCGCTTTTGACGCAGCAATTTACGATTACCGTATCCCGACCGGATGGCACATCCATCCCCGTCGTCGTTACCAAAAAGCGCGTCAAGAACTTCAACCTACGCGTCACATCGAGCGGTGAGGTCCACGCCAGTGCACCGCTCGACGCCAGCCGCGAGCGTATCGAAGCGTTTGTGAAGCGCAACAGCGCCTGGATTATCAGTCGACTTGCCCAGCGCGAGCAACGTCAGGCGACGGCACGAGAGCCGCTCAGCCCCTCGTCCATCATTGCACTTTGGGGCAAGCCCATCACGGTACAAGATGCGCTCGATCGCAACTTTGCATCACCCGCACCGCGGCCCAAGCAGGCCACCTTCGCAAGTTTTATGGGTGCCGACAAATCGAACGAACGCCCACAGGCCAAGCGGCGCGCAACCCTCGACGGCCTGACGTCCGATGAGCTCCAGACCCGCATCGACCAGCTCTATGCATCCGAGGTCACCACAGCGCTGCGCGATATGGCGCGCGCGTACGAAATCGCAATGGGTGTCGCCGTTTCCCGCGTTTCCGTACGTAGCATGAAAACGCGTTGGGGCTCATGCACGCCCAAATCCGGTGCCGTTCGCATCGCACGCGAACTTGCCGCCTATCCCATCGAGTGTCTCGACATGGTTGTCGCCCACGAGCTCGTCCACCTGCTCGAGCCAAGCCACAATCAGCGGTTTCACGCCCTGCTCGACACGTACTGTCCCAACAATAGAGCTCTGTCGCAGCGGCTCAAGCAGCCGCCCCTCAACAAGCTCTAGCGTCGACTAGCGCACGCGCTCGATCTCGACACCGCAGCTTGCCAGGGGAAGACCGACGGGCGCCCAAGGCTTATCGAGCTTAACGTGCACGCCAAGCAGCAGGGGGTAACGACGCAGCAGCATCTGGGCCACACCCTCGGCTGCAGCCTCGATGAGCTTAAACGTATGCTCGCGCAGATAGCCATCGACATCGTGGCATACCGAGCCGTAGTCAATCGAGGCGTCCAGGTTATCGTGCTCCCCCGCTGCACGCAGGTCGGCATAGAGCACCAGGGACACGATGAACTTCTGGCCCAGCGCGTTCTCTTCGGGATATACGCCGTGGTTAGCAAAAACCTCAAGACCTTCAACGGTGATGCGGTCGGCATGGCGCAGATCGTCATAGCTCACGTGGGGTACCGCCGTTGCGGTGGATATTTCGCCCCTTCCACGGCGGGCGAGCTCGGCGCCTTCAGTCTTGGTTGCATTCTCGGGCAGTTTCTTGTTGCTCATCGCGATCGTCTCCTTCGTTTAGAACCCCGACCGCGCAAACTAACTACACGCGAATCGACAGGTTCTTTTTATCCTCGCTCCAGTTGCAAGCATTGCGCGCGGGGCATGCAAAGCAGGCGCGCGACGCTTTGTCGGCTGCATAGAGCAGACGCTCAAGCGGTTGGCTGTTCACACGCAGCTTTCGATGGCCCAGAATGGCCGTCTTAATGGCTGCGGCATCGGCCGGCTCAAACGCCACATCATCGGGCATGCCGCCGAGAATCGCATCAGCGACGCGTTCGCTTGCAACATCATGGGATATACCCGATTCATACTGTTCATCTTTGCCGATATCGTGAAGAAGTGCCGTGGCGTAGATGACCTCACGGTCAAATTCGAGCTGTTCCTCGAGATTCTTGATCCACATAATGCGAGCGACATCCAGCAGGTGGTCAATACCGTGGCGGCAGAAGATGCGCCCCGATTCCAACTGTGCAATGTTGCCCAGGTGCCGCCGGAACAGACCGTTGGCACAGATGTAATCAATGCGAGGCATGGCACCAAAAGGCGCCAGGCCCGAAGCCATAAAGCCGCGACGCGGCGTTCCCTCGTCAGTATTCGATGTAAAGTCGTTGACGACTCTCATAGTTAGCGTCCCAGCATCCTAAAGAATCGCTCCTCGAGCGCCGGATCGGCCTCAAAGACGCCGCGACGAGCGAGCGTCACGGTCTTGGTGCCAGGCTTTTGCACGCCGCGCATGGTCATGCACATATGCTCAGCTTCCATGAGCACAATCGCTCCCTGGGGAGCGAGATAATCCATGAGAGCGTCGGCAACCTGCGCACACAGCTGCTCCTGCAGCTGCAGACGGCGGGCGTAGACCTCTACCGTGCGGGCAAGCTTAGAAAGCCCTGCGACACGGCCGTTGGGGATATAGCCAATGGCAGCCTTGCCGTAAAACGGCAGCAGATGATGCTCGCACAGCGAGTAAAACGTGATGTCGCGCTCGATAACCAAATCGTTCGAAGCGACGGCAAAGGTTTTGGACAGGTGCTCCTCGGCACTCTGGTCCATACCGCCGGCGATCTCACCATACATACGGGCAACGCGCGCCGGGGTCTCCAGCAGGCCCTCACGAGTTGGGTCCTCGCCTATGCCCTCAAGCAACAGCTTAATGGCGGCCTCGACTTTTTCCTGATCGACCATCTGGGCCTCACTTTTCCGATTTTGCGTTCGCGCTATGGTACCACGCCCTCCGGCATCGGCCACAAGCTACATAGTATGGGTCGAATAGACCGGATCGTCCCGCCAAAGCTCCACGGCGTCGCAAAGCGCAACGTTCTCACGCTCGGCACGGGCACGCGTGGCGTTCATGTCAATCACGCGTTGATTGCTCGAGCCCCTAAAGCGCAACGAGATATCGTACAGATCCTGAACGAACGGGCCGTCCACCAACATGTCGAGGCAGGCCAGGATACGGTCCGTCACCTCGGTATGATGACGGCCACCCGGCATAAGCTCCTCGAGCACGTCGCCGGTAAAGCACCAAATGGTCTTGCCCGACCCCGCGGGATAGGCCGCACGCACGCGTTCGATAAAGTCAACAAGCCCCACCTGATTCTCGGGCTCCATAGGCTCGCCGCCCAGAATCGTCAGGCCATCAATAAAGGGATGGTCGAGACTCTCGATAATCTTGTCCTCGACGGCACGGTCGAACGGCTCACCCGCAGCAAAGTCCCACGCGACAGAGTTAAAGCAGTTCTTGCACCCACGACGGCACCCGCTCACAAACAGAGAAGTACGAACGCCTTCCCCATCAGCAATGTCGAAATACTTAATGTTCGCGTAGTTCATAGGTAACTCTCCCGGGAGGCCGGGACATATCATCCCGTCCTCAAACATTCTCGGCCTTCGGCCTGCGAAACTGCGGGCGGGACGATATGTCCCGGCCTCATGCAAAGGGTAACTCAATGAACGAAGCGAACATCGAGTATAGGGTTCGAGATCTAATAAAAACTGGGTTGCGGCTCAACCGCCATCGCAAGTAAATCGCAGCTGCAGCTCGAATTATCTCCGCTAAGAACTTCGAGGAGTGAGCAGACCGCATGCCGCATCTCAGCTACGTCAACTTGGCCGCCCCGTAGCGAGGCCCCGGACCTTTGCTCGATATGAGTTCCGCACGAACAGGAGGCGCCAGTGGCGCCTCCGTCGTGAGCCAGGACTGTCCGAAATAGCGAGTAAAGGTCCGGGGCCTCGCTACGGGGCGGCCTGGGATGGTTATTAGAGATGCAGCACGCGGTCGCGGATCTCCTCGGTTCGGCCCTGGTTCCAGAACTGGGTACCGATGTAGCCGCACGTACGACGAGCGACGTTCATCTTCTCCTGGTCACGATTGCCGCAATTGGGGCACTCCCACACCAGCTTGCCGTCATCCTCGACAATCTTGATCTCGCCGTCGTAGCCGCACACCTGGCAGTAGTCGCTCTTGGTGTTGAGCTCGGCGTACATGATGTTGTCGTAGATGTACTGCATCACGCGAATGACAGCCTTGAGGTTGTCCTGCATGTTGGGAACCTCAACGTAGGAGATAGCACCGCCCGGCGAAAGCTGCTGGAACATGCCCTCGAACTTGAGCTTATCGAAAGCATCAATCTCCTCAGACACATGGACGTGGTAGCTGTTGGTGATGTAGCCCTTGTTCGTCACGCCCGGGATGATGCCAAAACGACGCTGCAGGCACTTGGCGAACTTGTAGGTCGTCGACTCAAGCGGGGTACCGTACAGCGAGAAGTCAATATCGCTTTCGGCCTTCCACTCGGCGCACTTGTCGTTCATGCGTTGCATGACGGCCATGGCAAAGGGCGTGCCCTCCTTCTCGGTGTGGCTGTGGCCCGTCATATACTTGACGCACTCATACAGGCCGGCATAACCCAGACTAATGGTGGAGTAACCGCCCACGAGCAGCTTGTCGATCGTCTCGCCCTTCTTCAGACGGGCGAGAGCACCGTACTGCCAAAGAATCGGTGCGGCGTCAGAAAGCGTGCCCATCAGACGCTCATGGCGGCACAGCAGGGCGCGGTGGCACAGCTCAAGGCGCTCGTCGAAGATCTTCCAGAACTTGTCCATGTCCTGATGCGAGCTCAGGGCGACATCGGGCAGGTTGATGGTCACAACGCCCTGGTTAAAGCGACCGTAGTACTTGGGCTTGTTTGGGTCATAGTTCAGCGCGTTGGCCACGTTGTTAAATCCGTTACCGGAGCGGTCGGGCGTCAGGAAACTACGGCAACCCATGCAGGTGTAGCAATCGCCATTGCCGGCGGTCTCGCCCTTCGACAGCTTCAGCTCGCGCATCTTCTTCTCGGAGATGTAGTCGGGCACCATGCGCTTGGCGGTGCACTTCGCAGCCAGCTGAGTCAGGTAGAAGTACGGGGAATCCTCGTAAACGTTATCGTCCTCGAGCACATAGATAAGCTTGGGGAACGCCGGGGTGATCCACACGCCGGCCTCGTTCTTAACGCCCTCATAGCGCTGACGGAGCGTCTCCTCCACGATCATGGCAAGGTCATGCTTCTCCTGGGGCGTACGGGCCTCATTGAGATACATAAAGACCGTCACGAACGGCGCCTGGCCGTTGGTAGTCATAAGGGTCACGACCTGATACTGAATCGTCTGAACGCCGCGACGGATCTCGTCACGCAGACGGTCCTCAACAACCTCGCGGACCTTTTCGGGAGATGCGGAAACGCCGAGCTCCTCAAGCTCGCGAGCGACCTCGCCGCGAATCTTTTGACGGCTCACTTCAACGAACGGGGCGAGATGGGTCAGCGAAATAGACTGGCCGCCGTACTGGGAGGAAGCAACCTGGGCGATGATCTGCGTCGCGATGTTGCAGGCGGTCGAGAAGCTGTGCGGCTTCTCGATCAGCGTGCCCGAGATAACCGTGCCGTTCTGGAGCATGTCCTCCAGGTTCACCAGATCGCAGTTGTGCATGTGCTGGGCAAAGTAATCCGAATCGTGGAAATGGATCAGGCCCTCATTATGGGCATCCACAATCTCCTGGGGCAGCAGCACGCGCTGGGTCAGGTCCTTGGAAATCTCGCCGGCCATATAATCGCGCTGAACGGAGTTGACAGTCGGGTTCTTGTTGGAGTTCTCCTGCTTGACCTCTTCGTTATTGCACTCGATGAGCGACAGGATCTTGTCATCGGTCGTGTTCTTCTGGCGCTTCAGGCTCTGAACATAGCGATAGATGATGTAGTGGCGGGCAACCTCGTAGCAGTCGAGACGCATGATCTCGTCCTCGACCAAATCCTGGATCTCCTCGACCGAAACGGTGTGGCCCGCGTTCTCGCATGCCTCGGCGACGTTTTGCGCCGCATAAACCACCTGGCGGTCGGTTAGACGAGAGCTCTCCTCGACCTCCAAGTTGGCGGCGCGGATGGCATTGACGATCTTATCGATGTCAAAGACAACCTCGGTGCCGCTGCGCTTGATGATCTTCATCCTCTTGCCTCTTTCGCGTCGTAGCCTCATTGCGCTTCAGAGCCAAACGATGCCCGGCAGGGCTTGCCCCTGTCTTGCGGCACCGTCGCGCAATCTGTGTTCTCGATAACCATAGGCCCTCATGCGGACAATCCTCGCAGCCAATCAAGGGGCTCGAAGATCTATCCAAATGGGGCGAATAAGGTTCTCGTTCTCTGTCCGCCATCTATCATACGACAAAGAGGCATCTATATCCTGTATTCTTTTTTTAGGTCAAACACAACATATAGTGTTTCAGCAGGTCAAAGCAATTAGTCATTTTGCAGACGCATTAAAAATGAGGGGTTCTTGGCAAGTCGGTAAAACGTTACCAACACGGCTACCTGCATGGCAGCTATAAAACCCCCTTAGTCAAGCCACTGACAAATCCTACTAAAACCAAGCCACTCACGCCAAAAGAATCCAAAAGATTGTGCTTGACCAACATGTTGCGGTCACGATCGGCCAGGACGTATGCAATCTGCCGGCACCCCTACGGGATGCGAAGACCATCGCGTACAGACCTTGGATCAATATTTGGTGGTTATTTGGCGGCGTGCTTGGCGGCATAAAACAAAACAGCCCAGAGACATAGCCTCTGAGCTGCGAACATTTGGTGGGCGTTAGAAGATTTGAACTTCTGACCTCTTCCGTGTCAGGGAAGCGCTCTCCCCCTGAGCTAAACGCCCAAATGGAGCGGACAACGGGGCTCGAACCCGCGACCCCAACCTTGGCAAGGTTGTGCTCTACCAACTGAGCCATGTCCGCCTG
>DBGAZC010000016.1:0-1034 GCA_048472015.1 Collinsella sp.
TATTTAGGGAGCCCACACAGTCGTACCTAGTACAGGTATCCTTCGTTGTTAAGGACGCTGGAACAGTCGATGAGGGCACCCACCTGTTTTAGGTGGGTTCATTTTCGTAACGTGGGGGGTGGTTTTCTTTTGCCGAAAATCACCATACAGTCCATATGGATCCCCGCCGGCATCCCGACAAGCCATCGACAACATTCCAATATCTGGTAAGCGCGTGATTATCGCTGCGTGCAATTCCATGCACCCCCCTTGGTCGAGTATCATGGTTCGGCTATGCCCTTTGCGCATGGCGTTCTTCTGACCTTTTCCTTCGACGCTTGGCGGTTTTTAGATTCATGGCTTCATCCCCGAGCTACATACCGTACCTATGCGTGGCAGCGGCGGCCTTTATCACGACCTTCCTCACGGTACCCCTGGTCAAGCGCCTGGCAATCAAGCTCGACGCCGTCGACTATCCTTCTAAGCGCCGCATCAACACCAAGCCCATCCCGCGTTTGGGCGGAACGGCGGTGTTTTTGGGCCTGGTCGTCGCCTGCACTGTGCAAATCCTAGGCACCTGGTACCTGGGTTGGCCGCCCGTTTTGGTGCCCCACCCCCGTCTGCACATCAGCTACCCCATACTTGCGCTTTCTTTTACCGTTATCTTTGCGACCGGCGCTATCGACGACGTCTTCCAGCTCACGCCCAAGCAAAAGCTGGCCGGACAGGTCCTCGCCGCGCTTATCGCCTGCATGGGCGGCCTGCGGATCGGCGTCATCGTCAACCCGTTTGCCCCCGGCGAGATCATGCTCGGATGGCTCGCCTACCCCATCACCGTAATCTATCTGGTGGCATTCACCAACATCATTAACCTCATCGACGGCCTCGACGGCTTGGCCACGGGCATCTGCGGCATCGCGTCGTTCACCATGTTTTCGATGGCCGTTCTCTCGGGCCGCATCGACGCCGCCGCGCTCTCCATTGCGCTCTTTGGCGCCTGTCTGGCCTTTTTGCGCTACAACTTCAACCCCGCAAGCATCTTCTTGGGCGACTCG
>DBGAZC010000017.1:0-23256 GCA_048472015.1 Collinsella sp.
GGAGCTCATCGCACCCAAGAGCCAGCTCACCGGCGAGGTGCCCGAGCTGCGCCCGGTCGACAACCTCTACTTCGACCTGCCGGCCTACCTCGACTTTATGAAGACCTACACCGCCAAGCTCGCCCAGAACCCGCAGGTTCGCTCCGTGGTCTCCAAGACCATGGAGGAGTGGCTGCTGCCGGCCCAGCTCTACATCCAGAACAAGTTCCGCGAGGCCTTCGATGCCGTCGAGGATCAGCTTCCCGAGCACACCGTGCTGGAGCCCGAGGGCAACAAGAGCAGCTTTACCGTCACCTTCCCCAGCTGGAAGGAGCGCGACGATGCCCACGCGGTGCTCGCCAACGGCGGCGTGCGCTTCCGCAGCGGCAAGGCGCTCGTACCCTTCCGCATCACCGGCAACATCGACTGGGGCGTCCCGGTGCCCCAGGTCGACGGCGTCTCCGACGTCACCTGTTGGTGCTGGCCCGAGAGCCTGTGGGCTCCCATCAGCTATACGCGCACCGTGCTCGCACGCGATGCCAAGGCCGCCGGCGTGACCGAGGGCGTCGCCGCCCAGGATGCCGCCCTCATGGGCGAGCCCGCCGCCGATTCCACGCAGGTCCCCGCGCCCACCTACCAGCACAGCTCGCTCGACTGGCGCGACTGGTGGTGCTCTGACGACGCTCAGATCTACCAGTTTATCGGTCAGGACAACATCTACTTCTACTGCATCGCGCAGACCGCCATGTGGGAGGCCCTGGGCTGGAACCTCACGCAGAGCACCGTCAGCGCCTGCTACCACCTGCTCTACATGGGCAAAAAGGCCAGCTCGTCCTCGCAGACGCCTCCCCCACCGGCAGACGACCTGCTCAACCACTACACCTGCGAGCAGATGCGCGCGCACTGGCTGTCGCTCGGCCTGTCCGAGAAGCCGGTGAGCTTTAGCCCCAAGGCATACGACACGCGCGTGACCGGCAAGGACAAGGACGGCAACGAGGTGCGTGCCTGCGACGACAAGCGCGTTATCGACCCGGCCCTTAAGGAAAGCGCCCTTTTGACCGGCGTGTTCAACCGCCTGGCCCGCAGTTGCTTCTACGGCGTCGCCATCAAGGAGGGCGACGAGAGCCCCTATCGCAACGGCTGCATCCCCGCCGGTGACGCCTCTGCCGCCGTGGTCGAGGCTGCCGAGCAGGCAACTCTTGCCTTTGAGCAGGCCATGTACAAGTTCGAGACGCACCGCGCGCTTGCCGTGTGCGACGACTACCTGCGCGCCGCCAACAAGCGCTGGAGCGACGCCTCCAAGGCCGCCAACAAGCTCGAGGGCGACGAGGCGAACGCAGCGATGACGCAGGCCCTGGTTGATGCCTTTACCGAACTGCGCGTGGCGACCGTCCTGATGCACGGTATTGTGCCGGCCGGCTGCGAGCTCATCTGCGAGTACTTCGACGTCGACCCCGTCGCCTTCTTTAGCTGGGACAACATCTTTGCCTCCACGGACGAGTTCGTGGAGAGCCTGGGCGAGAAGCCCGGCGAGCACCGCGTGAAGCCGCTGCCCCCGCGCTTCGACTTCTTCAGCAAGCACGAGAGCCAGTACTAAAACACTCGACATGTAATGGAATGGGAAGGAAAGACGGATGTCCAAGCCGCGTCGTCGTAAGCAGAAAAAGCAGGTCAAGCCCGAGCTCAAGCTCAGGCAATTTGCCGCCACCGAGCTTTCCGACCAGCTTGCCGCCCTTCCCTGCGCCGCCGACCTGCCGCGCTTTATGGTCGACACGGTCGCCGGCGCCTATGCGCCCGCCGATGCCGAGCTCATGATCGAGGGCTTCGGCGCCGCGGTCACACGCCCGGTCACACTGCGCGCCAACACGCTCAAGGCAACCGCCGAGGACATCGCTGCGGCGCTCGATGCCGCTGGCATCGCCCACAACCCCGTCGCCTGGTACCCGGACGCCTTTATCCTGCCCGAGGCCCAGGTTTCCGATCTGTGGGATCTCGACATCTACCGCGACGGCAAGATCTATCTGCAGAGCCTGTCGTCCATGATGCCGCCGTTGGTCCTGGGCGCCCAGGCAGGCGAGGACATCCTGGACATGTGCGCAGCCCCTGGCGGCAAGACGACGCAGATCGCCGCCCTCACCCAGGGCCAGGCACACCTCACGGCCTGCGAGATGAGCATTCCCCGCGCCGAAAAGCTTGAGTCCAACCTCCACCGCCAAGGTGCCAAAAACGTGCCCGTCATGCGCATCGACGCACGCGAGCTCGACGAGTTCTTCCGCTTTGACCGCATCCTGCTCGACGCTCCTTGCACCGGCACGGGCACCGTCATCAGTGGCAACGAGAAAAGCCTGCGCGGCCTCACCGAGCAGTTGCTGAGCAAGTGCACCCGCTCGCAGCGAGCACTTCTGGACCGCGCCATGGGTGCCCTCAAACCGGGCGGCACGCTCGTCTATTCGACCTGTTCGATCTTGCCGCAGGAAAACGAGGACGCCCTGCAAGAGGCCCTCGACAAGCATATGGACTGCGAGCTTATCCCCCTCGACGGCACGCCGAGCGAAAGCGAAGCGCACCGTGCCCAGGAAGCTGGCGAAGAGCCACGCATCGAGTGCAACGCCCTCACCGAGGCCATCGCCGCCGGCCACGTCTCGTCCGTCGCCAACGGCCTGCCCGGCACGCTGACCATTCCGCCTAGCCGCGACTTTGAGGGCTTCTACATTGCCCTGATCCGAAAACGCAGCTAGCGCACGGATCCAAAACTCAACAAGCTATTTCTGTGCGCGTTTGCCCTGCTGGTCGCGATGCTGTTTAAGCATCGCGCGCTCCTTGCGCTCGGCCCTTTTGCCCTTAATGGCCGTGACCACAAAGTAGATGACCGCGGCGGCAACGATTGCGCCCACACACAGGCCAATCGAGCCCAACATTGCCGAAAATTCCATACCGCGTCACCTCTCTTGAAAACGGGACTTTCAAGATAGCACCTCGATCCCCGCCACCACAGCTCCTTCACGTTCGCCTGCTCTTCGGTCTAACGGATGGCGCGGCGGGGAAAAATCAACTCGTCAAACGATTTAGCATTCGCAATTCCGGCTGCATCGCGCCGGCCACCATCGCATAGAATCGAGCCTCCATGGATACCCTCAACGACCTAAACGAGCGCGTCGACGCCTTTGTCGGCACCAGCTCCTTCGACACGCCTGCCGCGGCAAACGACCAAGCTCCCATCGATGTACCCGCCGAGGTTCACGAGGACATCGTCGCCTCGGTCGATTTCTCCGAGGTCGAGCTCGCAGACGAGTTCACCGAGCCCCAGGTAGCCGTGACCCCCAACGGACTGCTCCCCATGGAGCCACTGCCCATCGACGGACGTTTGCGCAAGGCGGCCCTTCGCATGCCCGCCGAGATCGAGGAGGCCAGCGGCTTTACGCTCTTCGGCCGACGCATCAAGTCGCTCATTTACACCACCGACGTGGCCGTCATCCGCAACTCCAATGCCGATGCCGTCTTTGCCGTTTACCCCTTCACGCCGCAGCCCGCCATTACGCAAGCGCTGCTGACCGTCGCCGAGTGCCCGGTCTTCGTAGGCGTGGGCGGCGGAACTACGACCGGTAAGCGCTCCGTGCAGATGGCAGCCGTCTCCGAGATGCAGGGCGCGGCGGGCTGCGTGGTCAACTCCCCCGCTACTGCCGAGATGGTCGAGCACATCACCAACATCGCCGACATCCCCGTCATCGCCACGGTCGTTCGCTGCGACGACGATGCCCACGCCAAGGTGCGCGCTGGAGCCAAGATTCTCAACATCGCCGCCGGCAAGAACACGCCCCAGGTCCTACGCGAGCTGCGCGAGCACTATCCCAACCTGCCGCTTATCGCACCGGGCGGCAAGACGCCCGAGAGCATCCGCGAAACCATCGCCGCCGGCGCCAACGCCATCATCTGGACGCCGCCTTCGGCCCAGCAGCTACAGGCCGACATGATGCAGCGTTATCGCAAGATGAAGGAAGACGCCACACCTGTCATCTCGCGCGACGATGTGCCCATTATCGACCAGGTCGCCGCCGCCGAAGTCAGCCAGGTCGAGAACATGAATCCCGACGTGCCGATTCCCGACGAAGTCATCGAGCGCGTTGCCTCGATCCACGAGCGCGTCGAGGAGCATCGCGCCAACCGCGGCCTCAAACCGTCACTGCATGGCTTCTTCTTCCGCGGAAAGAAACGCTAACCCCAACAGCAAGGCCCGCCCCACAAACGTGAGGCGGGCCGTTTTCGTTTGAGCAATCGTGCGCGACGTGATGGGCCAAGTTAATCCATGCGTTTGTCGCCCATAAAGAAGAGCGCCACCGTACCAGGTCCGGTATGCGAGCCAATCAGAGTACCGATGTCATTGATCTCAATCTTGCCTTTAAGCTGCGGAACCTGTTCCTCAATCAGCGCCGCAACTGCCTCGGCATCCTCGCGGCACGCCGAGTGCGACATGATGCACTTACCCGAATAATCCGCACCGTCCTGCACGTGTGCCATCATGGTCTTGGCCATCTCGGAAATCGCGCGCTTCTTAGTGCGAATCTTCTCACGTGGCGACAGCTTGCCGTCGCAATCGACCGTCATAAGCGGGCAAATCTTAAGCGCCGTGCCGATGATCGCGCTCGCAGCCGAAATGCGACCGCCGCGCAGGTAGCTCGACAGATCGGTCGAGAAGAACCAGTGGTGCAGGTTGAGTTTGTGCTCCTCGATCCAGGCAGCCGTCTCGTCGAGTGAAGCCCCGCTATCGCGCACGTCGGCGGCATATTCCAGCAACAGGCCAAAGCCCGAAGACGCCGCCAGCGAATCGATGACGCGCACCTTGCCGCCCTGGGGATAGCGATCCGCGAGCATCTGCGCCGCAACGCAGGCCGATCCATACGTGCCCGAAATACCCGACGACAACGTCAGGTGCAGCACGTCTTTACCCTCGGCAACAAACGGCTCCCAAAACTCCTCGTACTCACCCACGCTCACCTGAGACGTCTTGGGCATGGCGCCCGAGGCAATCTGGGCAAAAAACTTGTCCGGCGTAATCGACTGATACAGATCGTCCGTATAGACAACATCGTCGATCTCGTAATGAAAACACACGACAGGGATATTGCGCGACGCAAAGAACTCACGGGTTCGGTCGGCGGCGGATTCACAGGTCAGGACAAAATCACTCATATGAGGCTCCTTACTCATTGCTGCGCAAATTATCGCACAGTGAGCCTACATGCGGTACATATGTCCACTATTTACCAAATCGAACCAAAAATAGTGAACATCTTTACCACCATCGTCTCCACCGGCCCCACGTATAAATATCTGAGAAAACACCCTCCGTCGTCTCCACCCAACCAACACATCTACCTTCACTAAATCGATTTACCAAACCATTCAGCCGACAATTCAGCCGCTGGCGCAAAATCGAAACAAAAGCGGCGCATACTGATAAACGTTTGACGCTGTTTATCAGTTTTACCAGCCCCATCGGAAGGTGTTTCATGGTCGCATTCGATCGCAACCCGCAAGACTTCAAGTATCTGCGCCTGCTGTCGAGACAGTTTCCCACCGAACAATCCGCATTTACCGAAATTATCAACCTCTCGGCCATCCTCAACCTACCCAAGGGCACCGAGCATTTTATGAGCGACGTGCACGGCGAGTACGAAGCCTTTATGCACATCCTCAACAACTGCTCGGGCGTCGTGCGCGAGCATGTCGACGAGATCTTTGGCGACAGGCTCACCTTTGACGAAAAGGGCGAGCTGTGTACGCTCATCTACTACCCGCGCGAGAAGATCGAGCTGGTCCGCAGCCAGCGCGAGGACTCGCCCACCTGGTACAAGACGATGCTTGACCAGCTCATCATGGTCGCTCGCTCGCTTTCAAGCCGCTACACGCGCTCCAAGGTGCGTAAGGCCATCCCGCGCGACTACGCCTATATCATCGACGAGTTGTTGCACACGCACCCGGACGAGAACAACTATCGCGTGCGCTATCACGAGCGCATCGTGGAGTCCATCCTGGAGACCGCCAGCGCCGACGACTTTATCGAGTCGCTCGCTTCGCTCATCAAGCGCCTGGCCGTCGACCACCTGCACCTGGTGGGCGATATCTTCGACCGCGGCGGCGGCGCGGCCAAGATTATGGACCGCCTGCTCACCTACCATTCGCTCGACATCCAGTGGGGCAACCACGACCTGCTGTGGATGGGCGCTGCGGCCGGTGAGCCCGCCTGCATCGCCACGGTATTGCGCAACAACCTACGCTACGACAACTACGAGATCCTGGAGAACGACTACGGCATCTCGCTGCGTGAGCTTGTCGCCTTTGCCGATGCCACCTATACCGCCGGTGAGTCCATCACCCCGCTGATCAAGGCCATCAACGTGCTGCTCTTTAAGCTCGAGGGCCAGATTATCCAGCGCCACCCCGAGTTCGATATGACCAACCGCCTGTTACTCGACAAGATCGAACACGACACCGGCACGGTCACGCTCGCCGACGGCAGCGTGTGGCCGCTCACGACCAACGACTTCCCCACCGTCGACCCGGCGGACCCCTATACGCTCACGCCCCAGGAGCAACACATCATCGACAAGCTCGTGTCCGAGTTTGTCACCGCCGATCACCTGCATCGCCATATCGATTTCCTCTACACCCACGGCTCGATGTACAAGGTCACCAACGGCAATCTGCTGTTCCATGGCTGCGTGCCGCTCAACGAAGACGGCACCTTTAGCAGCATGAACTGCCTGGGTGCCTGGCACGCCGGCCGCGATTATCTCGATTTTTGCGACCGCATCGCCCGCCGCGCCTGGCGCGTGGGCGACCGCGACGCCCTCGACTGGATGTGGTACCTGTGGATTGGCTTCAATTCACCCGCCAGCGGACGCCTGGTGCGCACCTTTGAGCGCGCCTATATCGCCGATAAGAGCACCTGGGTCGAGCCGATGGACCCGTACTTTACGCTTACCAAGTCGCCCTCGGTCTGCGATGACATCATGCGCGAGTTTGGCGTCGCGCCCATGGCATGCTCGCCGACCAGCCACATCATCAACGGCCACACGCCCGTTAAAACCACCAAGGGCGAACAGCCCATCCGCGCCGAGGGCAAGCTGCTGGTCATCGATGGCGGCTTTTGCCGCGCTTACCATCCCAAGACGGGTATCGCCGGCTATACGCTCATCTCGAGCTCGCGCGGCTGCCGCCTCAAGTCGCACCGGGCCTTTACGACGGTTGCCGAGGCACTCACGCGCAACGTGGACATCGAAAGCGAGACCAACCGTTTTGACCAAGCAGACCGTCGCCGCATGGTGAGCGACACCGATACTGGCGCCAAGATCCGCAGCCAGATCCAGGACCTGCGCCAGCTGCTCGATGCATATAGAAACGGTGCTATCGAGGAGCGCGCCTAGCACCACCCGCGGGGATTGGCTAAACTTGCTGAGTTTGTCATCCCCGCGGCGCTTCGGCGCCAGCTTAAGGCAGGTACCATGCAAAAGCTCCTTGCGCAGATCATGAAATTTGGCGTCGTCGGTGTCATTGCCACGGTTATCGACTTTGGCATTATGAATCTGCTCCACTACGGTCTGGGCCTCAACATCCTAATCGCCAACACCAGCGGCTTTATCATCTCACTCATCTTTAACTACCTCGCAAGCATGAAGTACGTGTTTGCGCACAAGGAAGGCATGAGCCGCCGCCGCGAGTTCATCATCTTTGTCGTGCTGTCCGTGATCGGTTTGGTGCTCAACGACGGCATCGTGCTGGCGCTCAACGCCGGCCTGGGACTCGAGGCCAATATCGCCAAGATCTGCGCCACCGCGCTTGTCATGGTCTACAACTTTGTGACCCGAAAAATCTTCCTGGAGGGCGACGAGACAAAATAGCTCGAAACCCCTGCAGCATTACGGCGCCCACGGACGACGCGCACTCAGCGCGGTATCGTCCGTAGGTGTCGCTCGTTTACGGGCAAATTTTCAACGTTTGCGGATTAGCTCTTGAAAATTTGGCGAGTTCATATAGTTCTTGGCAAAGACCTTACGTTTCCCTTGTAAAAGCTCTAAAGTATCCTCTGCTCGATTCATCAACGCATTGGATGTGATTACGTGCGCAAGGCGCTGGCACAACCTCATACCAAGCAGTTCCTCAAGTTTGCCGTCGTGGGTCTTATCTCCTTTGGCATCGACTGGGGCATGCTCATTGCGCTCGTCGAGCTGTTCCACCTCGACTTTTTGATGAGCACCACGGTTTCGTTTATCACGTCCGTCGTGGTCAACTACTGGCTCAGCATGAAGTACGTGTTCGACCACCGCGAGGGCATGAGCCGCAAGCGCGAGTTCACGATCTTCACCATCCTGTCGGTGATTGGTCTGGGTCTCAACGACCTGTACATGTTTGTGGGCGTCACGTTTTTGAGCATCGGCTACCAGGCCATGAAGGCCATCGCAACGTTTCTCGTCACCTGGTACAACTACTTCAGCCGCCGCCTCTTCCTCGAGGGCGCACGGTCGTAGTCGATTCACTATTTGCTTGAATGTATAACCGGTTGGAATTCCCGTTCCAACCGGTTTTTTTGTTTGCAGAGAGACCCGGCGACCCAGTCCCATTCGCATGAAAAACGGGCGGTCCGGATGTTGGTCCGAACCGCCCGTCTGGCGCGCTATGTCGAGGCCTCTAGCCCGTTACGTAATACCAAACAACGTTGTCGCCATTGGAGAGAACGTAGTTACTGCAGGCCGTCATGGGCGTTGTGCCGTTGACGGAGTACATCCAGCCGCTCGTGCCGCCGTACTGTTTCTCGGCCAAACCACCAATCGCGGAGACATACGTACCGTACGACGAGCCATGTGCGTTGACAGAAAGGCCCAGCGCGCACAGGGCATCGTAGACGGTAGCGCCTTCGTTAAAGGTAAAGGTGCCACCAGAGGACACAGGATTGCCCACAGAGCTCGATGTGACCGAAACCGTCACCGTAACGTAGCTAGGCTGCTGCGAGCTGCCCTGGTCGCCAGTAGAGGCGTTGCCGTTATCGGGGGCAGAAGATGCCCCGCTGGATGAGGAGGAGGCGCCAGGCGTAGAGCCGGCCCCGCCAGAAGAAGTCGAGTTCTGAGAAGTCGACTGATTGCCGTCGGTCTTTTTATTGCTGTTCTTCTCTCCAGACTTCTTGCCATCCTTGTCTTCGGACTTTTTGCTATCCGAGCCCTTGTTTGATTCCTTGTCCGAAGACTCGGACTCCTTCTTAGAGTCAGATTTATCCGAACCCTTAGACTCGTCGTTCGCACCATCCGAAGATTTGGAATCCTTGGAGCCAGCTTTACCCGAAGCGACGGTCGAGTCAGACCCCTTGGCGTCCTTCGCGACGACGCTCTCCCCCGTCACGGTCTGAACGATCCAGTCAATGGACCAGGCGCCGCGCTCGGAAGGATGGACGAAGCCCAGCGATATGACAATTAGCGCAACGCACGCGGCGGTCAGGACGCCAGTAAGCGCCTTCCGTCGAGGGGCGGACGCCGCCGAAGCGGCGCCCTGTTGCTTTGCATCGTCGAACTGAATGAACGAGGAATTTGGTTGCTTGGGGTCAGCGTCCTTGGATTTATTGGACACAGCCCTCACCTACCGACGTTTGGTGAACACGAACACGCCGACGATGGCGAGACCGATGACGCCGGCGGCAACGCCAACAATGGCGAGCGGGTTGGCGCCAGTCTCCTGCTCGGAAGCACTAGAGGGCTTCTTAGCAGTGGTCGTAGAAGCAGCACCCGTATCGGACTTGGAATCGGACTTCTTGTCGGACTTGCTGTCCTTCTTGTCAGACTTCTTGTCAGACTTCTTCTCGTCCTTCTTATCGGACTTATCGGAGTCCTTCTTGTTGGGCTTGTTGTCCTTGGTCTCGGTCTTGGTCGACACCGTCGTCTTGGTCATCGGCTTATGACCCGGAGCGACAGCGCCGCCAGCCTGCTGGCCCTTCGTGCCGGAGCCGGAACCCGTGCCCGTGCCAGCGCCAGCACCGGAACCGTTGCCAGCGCCACCATTGCCGCCATTGGAGCCAGAACCGCCATTGCCGCCAGGGTTAACAGCATTCTTGGTCCACTTGGCATACAGCGTCAGATCGGCCGTCACCGGCGTACTGAAGTCATACGCCCGCGTGCAAGCCTCATCGGTGAACCAACCGCCGAAAGTGTAGCCATCGCGCGTCGGATCGGCCGGCTTGACCAGCTTGCCGTCGGCCGTAGCAACAAACTTAGTGTCGCAAGCAGACCCGCCGTTGGAATTAAAGGCAACCGTCCAAGACTCAACGGCCCCAAGCTTGAACAGCGTGCCCGAGTCATTGATGTAGTACAGGTTGCCAGATGCATCGGCAATGACCGGAGAGTCACAGTACTGGTAATGGCCAGCCGCATCATAAATCTGCGTCGCCTCTGCATCGCCGAGCGTATAGCGATACACGCCACCACCAGCAGAGTAGTTGACGTAATCCTTGCTATCCGCGCTGTTAACGGTGAAGTACACATAGGTCTTGCCGCCCTGAACACTCACCAGCGGAGTAGCAGCAATACCGTTGAGGCCAGCCGGCAGCGCCTTGCCGTCGGCAGCAGCGACCATCGTGGTCTTACCCGTCTTCAGGTTATAGAGAACCAGAGCAGAGCCCGTAGCCGTCTGTCCGCCGACAATCAGATTGTCACCAGACACCGCAGGGGCGCTCAGATTATTCGTAAGGCCCAGATCAACCGTCTCTTGCTCGCTCAGTACGCCCTTCGCCGAGAGCGAAATCACATGGAGCTTTCCGTCGTGCGTCATCTGATAGAAGGTCGAACCATTGGACGGATCGGCAATGCAATCGGCATTTGCAACAGCGCCGAGCTTCATGGTCGAAACGACATCGCCCGTCGTCTTATCAATGCACTTAAGCGTACCCGCGCTCGTAGGAACGATGGCATACTTATCCGTCAAAGCCGCACCAGTCCAGTAATAGCCCTCGGCAGGGTCAATGTTCTGCCAAGAAACTTCGCCCGTGGCAATCTTAATGCGCATAAAGGAGCCGTTGCCGTAGGTCGCGTTGTAATTCTCATCATACGAAATATCGACCGAGCCTACATAGACGTACTCGCCGTCCGAAACGACGGTGCAGGAGCTCTGCGTCAAGTCCGTCAAACCAGGCGTCAGCCACTTGCAGATCAGCTTGTCTGCAGTAATCGCCTGGACCGCACCGCCGTTGAGCGGAACGATGATAAGGCCATTGGTGTAGATCGGACGAGAGGTATAACTCACCTTGGAGGCAAGCGGCGCAGAGGCAACCTTTTTGCCCGTGGACGAATCGATCTTAATGAGCTCGTTCTCGGTCGCAATGTACACAAAGCCGTTAGCGATGACAGGCTCGCTGCAGTTGGCATACTGCTGACCAGACTCGGCCTTCCAATCGAAGGCCCACTTAAGACCGGCGGCCTGCGCAGGCGTCTTGGCATCCGTTACGGTCGAACCGTTGCCACTGTTGCCGTAGCCGGCCCACTCGGCATCCCAATCAGGAGTTGTCGCGCTCGGATCCACGACAATCTTGTCGGGATCGGGCATGGGCGAATTATCGGTGGTATAGGCAAGCGTGACCTTATCGCCGCTCTGGAGCGTAATCTGATTGGCGCAGAGTAAGGAGGGCTCTCCGTTGATATACAGATGCCAATATTTATTGGTCGCAGCATCCCAACCATACGGCTTGTGATCGAACGGCGAAGTAATGGAATTCAGGAACCAGTACTCACCACTCTGGGAGCCGTTGTACGCAACGCCCTTGGCCTTCAGAACTGCCTCAATAAGGTTCTGGGCCGTGGAGCCTTCGGGCAGAGAAACATTGCTTGCCGTGCCCCAACGCGTATTGTTCCCGTTGACATCGGGACCGATAACATCGGCGGATCCAAGCACCTGACCGGGGAGGGCATCGACGTCAGCACCATACATAAAGGTGACGGCGTCACCCTCCTGGAGCTTGTAGGCACCGGCGCCAACGTCGGCGAACTTGCCATTTACGTAGAAGCGCCAATAGCTATTGGTCGCAGCATCATAGCCACAATAGGACTTACCATCGAAGGGCGAATAAATGCCGTTGAGGAACCAGCCCCAAGACGATTCGCCAGCATCGAGAGTAAGGCCGACCTGCTCAAGGAGATCCTTGGCAGTGGAGCCTGCCTTGAGACTCGTCTGACCCGTCGAAGCCCAAACCTGCTGCTTGCCGTCCTTGTCCTTACCGAGAACCTGAACAGAAGCATGGACAGAATCGGACGGCAACTGGTCGCCCCAGCCACCGTAGAACCACGTGACGGTATCGCCGGCATGGATGGTGACATTGTCCGCCGTATAGTCACTCGACTTGCCGTTGATGAACAGCTGCCAATAGGTCGAATAATCTTGGGGCGTACCCAGCTCAACACCGTTGTACTTAAGGCTCAGAATGAAGGAGCCCGCAGCAACGGCGTCAATGTCGTTCGCCTCGAGTGCGACCTTCGTAAGATCAAGCGCGCTCGAACCGGACGTCACCACATACTGCGTATTATCGACCCAAGTCTGAGTCTTGCCCTGGGCATCGCGACCAATGACGGTCACATTTGCGGCAACTTGGTCTTTAACGACAGGGGACGAGCTACCAGCCGTATAGGCAAACTCAATCTTCTGCCCCTGGGTGAGCTTGACGCTGCTCGCGCCAACCGAGGAAGACGCGCCGTCGACGAACAGCTGCCAGAAGGCATAAGTCGTCGGATCGTAGGCAAGCGTGCGACCATCGCTCGGGGATGTGATGCTTTCGAGGTAGAAACCGTATGCCGTGTTCGGTTCGTACTTCGCCTTGAAGCCCGTCTTCTCCTGCAGCTTAATGAAGGCATCCGCAGCCGTCGCGCCCTCGTCGAGCTTGAGCTGCGTAGGTGCCACCCAGGTCTGAGCCTTGCCGTCGGCATCGGTGCCGATAATCGAGAACGAGACCTCGACCTGCTTCTTGGCGACATCGCCGGTTTCTGTCGGGTTCTCTGTCTGGATGGCAGCCGCGGCGGCAGATCCTGCTTGGCCAGCGGATGCCGTCGAAGACTGCTCGCTCGTGGCAGGACTCTCCCCCGTCGCCGAGCCTTCGTCGCCAGTTGCCGCCTCAGTTGTGGCGACACTAGTTGCAGACGCGCTCCCAGAATCCGAAACCTCGGCGCCGCTCTGCTCAGCGGCACCGCCCGCAAGCGCTGCGTCCTCGCCCGGCGTAGCAGCCTGAGCCACAGCCTCGGCAATGCCCTCAGCGCCCTCGGCCCACAGCTGAGCCGGCGTGGTGCCAAAGGCCATCGCGAAGGCCAGGAATGCCACCAGGCAGCGCTTTGCCACGCCGCGCGCGATTACGCCACGGCGACGAAGCGAGGCACGCTGGCACTCGTCCTCAAACATATCCATTTGTCTCCTACTGTCTGTACTTGGAGCGTTGCCTTGAAGCTGCCCCACGTCATCGCGCATGTTGCGCTCGAGTTCCCCCATCGGGGTCCCCCTTTCCTCCAGAGCCCTATGCACACCGGCGGCATACGCCGCAGCCGCATGCAAGATGGGAGGCGATCCGACTTAACCTTAACGACTCGGGCGCGCCGTCCGATCTGCGACGCGAACATCCCGAGCCAAGAGGAATTACGGTTACTGGTACAGCCGGGGACTTGCACCCCGATTCTCCCAAACGCGCAGGAAAACCGCGCATTCGTGCGTCTCCGCACCACCATCTAGGCCATCGATTAAAACCGTCAATATGCTATCACGCAAAAGGGCCTCGCACGCAGGCGAAGATCAAGGTAAAAGCTATTGTTTGCGATAGGAGAATGCGGTGACGGTCGCAGCCTCTAGTGCTTGCCGCCGTGGCTGTTGAGCCAGATATTGCGACCCAGCATAAGCGCCAGCACCAGCGCGCTCACGTAGCCCATAAAGCCAATGACTGGGATACCAAACACAACCGGCTCGATGCGCGCGTAGTACACCACCGACGAACCGATAAACAGACCGGCGATAACGATAGCCATCGACATGCGGTCGATAATCCCACCTAGCTGTCGCAGCGCCTTATCGCTGCTCATGATCTGCGTGTTCACCTTAAGCTGGCCGCGCGTGAGCATGCGCGAAGCCAAGCCCAGATACTCGGCTGCCTCAAGCGAGCCTTTTGCCGCGCGATAGCTGCTCGCGGCAAGATCGCGTCCCATATCACGCGCGCGCGCATAGGCGCTCTTCTCGTTTTTGATGTGCGTCTGGATAATCTGGATCATGTTGACGTTGGGCATATACTCGGTCAGCAAACCCTCGAGCGTCACCATGCCGCGCGCGAACATCGTTACCACGCTCGGCAGCTCAACGTCATTCTTACGCGCGAGGTTTAACAGCGAAGTCAAAAACTCGCCGATATCCAGGTCTTTAAGGTCGAGCCCGGCAAAGTCGGCAACAATAAAGTCCAAGTCGGACAAAAAGGCCGAATGGTCAAGCTCGGCCGAATCGCCGCGCGTCACGGCAAAGCGCATGAGCGAATCCTTGAGCTTGGGCACGTCACCCTCGGCCACAGCGAAAATCATGTCTTTGACGATACCGCGGTCATGGCTCGACATACGTCCGACCATACCCAAGTCGATAAAGTAGACAATACCGTCCTTGAGGATGATGTTTCCCGCATGCGGGTCGGCATGGAAAAAGCCGTCGTCGAGCACCTGCGTCGAGTAGTCCTCGACAATCGCGGCACCGATCTTTTCCAAGTCATAGCCCTCGGCCACTAAGCGTTCAGGATCGGCGATCGAAATGCCGTCGACGTAGTCCATAACCACCACGTGTTCGGTGCACAGGTCCAGATAGGATTTAGGGCACGTCACGCCATGAACGCTCTTATGGAACTCGTAGAAGTCGTTGAGGTTTTTGGCCTCGGCCAAAAAGTTGGTCTCCTCGCGAAAAGAGGTCCACAACTCCTCGACTACGCCGTGCAGGTCAACGAATTGATCGGTGTTGACGAACTTGGAAACAATGCGCACCACCGAGCGGATGATATCGATGTCCTGCGCCATAACCTGCTGCGCACCGGGGCGCTGCACCTTGACGGCTACGTCCTCGCCCGTCACCAGGCGGGCGCGGTGCACCTGCGCGAGCGATGCGCTACCAAGCGGATTGGGGTCGATCGCATCGAACATCTCCCCCAGGCGCAGGCCGTATTCCTCTTCCAAGCAGCGGAGCACTACCTCGTACGGCACCGGCTCCACGTCGGAACGCAGACGGCGCAGCTCATCGCAAAAGCGCTGCGGCAGAATCTCGGACCGGTTGGCCAGAATCTGCCCCATCTTGACGAACATGGGGCCGAGCTCCTCGAGCAGGCGGCGCAAGCGAACCGGCGTGAGGTTATCCCACACACGGTACTTTTTGACCAAGCGAACAATCTGCCCGATGCGTTCGCGACGACCCGCCGGCGTGAGCTGGTATTCCTCGTCCGGCGCCATCGCGTCGGGCTCTTCGGGCACCATATCGACAGCGCGCGGCTTTTTGCGAGCGCCCGAGACGGCGGCATCGACCTCATCGACAACCGCCGCCTCGTCACCCAAAGGATCTAGATTGTTGTAATCGGTGGTGGAATCTGCCATCTGCGCTGCTACTCGGCCTCTTCGGTATCCTTCGCATCGTCGGGCTCAACGGACTCGACGGGCACCGAGGTCACGTTGTCCTCGACCGAATCGACGATGTCGCGCACATGGGCCAGGAAGGCAGTGCGCTCGGGAGCGGTCATGACGCGGACGCGGGCAAGGATAAGCTCGTCAAGCACGCGCTGGGCCGCGGTCTCGCCCTGCATGCCCAGACGCTCGGTCAGGTCGGAGATGGTGCCACCAGCCTGCTCGAACATATCGGACACGCTGCGGGCGATATCGGGGGCGCCTGCGTCCTTGCGCACCTGCTCGCCCTTGGTACTGAGGTCGTCGAGAACCTTCTTGCTGCCCTCGACGGCAACGGCGGCAGCGCCAAAGCCCACGTTAATGGCGCCGTTAACAAGCTGATCGAGTTTCATAACCATGGTTGTCTCCAATCACAAACAACTGCATTGGCGTTCTTGTACCCAAGATTGAGTGAAAGCGACAAAGCGTTTTAGCGCTATTCGATCGACGGGAAATCCCTACCTCACGTTGTCGTTCATCGCGAAAGAGTTCTTCATGGCGCAGCTCGTGGTGTAGAGCACCTTGCCCAGCAGAGCATCGGTCTCCACGCGAACACGCTCGGCAAAGGCCTCGTTGGCGCGTGCAAGCTCGGCAGGCACCTCGGCCTCGGGCAGAGCGGCTACGGCAGCGTCGACGTCATGGATCTGCTTGTGGCCCATGCCACCGATCTTCTCCTGATAATCCTCGACCGCGCGGCCGCACTCATGGAAGCGGACGTCAGCCAGCGCGCCGATCAGGCGGTTGGCCCAGTAGAAGTTTTCGGACGTCACGCGAGCCTGCGTGTCGGCATAGTACTCGGGCATAGTCTCGACGTTGGCGTACAGCGGAACCAGCGCGTTAAACGAGTTGGAACCAAAGGCCATCCACTGCACGGCGCGGTAGGCCGGCTGCGCATAGGGGCGCAGCTGCAACACGGCAAGCTGGCTGTTGCGGTTGATGCCGATGGGGCGATAGGCACCACGCGTAGCGGGCGTGCCCTTGCTGCCGTAGCAGTCGTACTCCGTGCCCTGGTAGTGGCTCGAGAGCACGTACTTGATGTCCTCGATGGTCACCTTGCGCTCGGGCACGCGGCTCCAGGGGATATCGTCGCTCTCGGGCGTGTAGTCGGCGTCGGGGCCATCCCACACGTCGCTGGGGTTGAGGCAGCGCTGCATGTACCAGGCGCGCGGCGTGTTGTAGACATGGTCGCTGTCGCTGTGCGAGCCAAAGGCCTCGCGCGGGTTAAAGACGGCAGCCGGGCCGTCGCTCTCGACGCCCAGCGTCAGGTCCAGATGCCACTCGGCCATCCAGACGCGCAGGTCGGCGGAGCACATATGGTCGGCCTGGGCGCCCTCGGCGTCATCCAGGTCAAAGCTGTCGATGCCCAGCTGGTTGGGCATGGTCACATAGGCGTCGTCAGGCACGCGCTTGGCGATCCAGTGGTGACCGCCGATGGTCTCGAGCCACCAGATCTCGTCCACGTCGCTAAAGGCGATGCCGTTGTTCTCGTAAGTGCCGTAGCGCTCGAGCAGGTCGCCCAAGATACGCACGCCGTCGCGGGCGGACTTGGCATACGGCAGCACCAGGGTCACCATGTCCTCCTCGCCCAGGCCACCGGGCTGCGCCGGCACATAGCCGTCCTCACCCTCGTTGCCCTTGGCGGGCACGTAGTCCACGAGCGGATCGGCGCCGCGGACGCGCTCGTTGGTGGTAAGCGTCTCGGTTGCGGACATGCCAACATTGAGCTCGTTGAAACCGGCCTCGGCCCAGATACCGTGGCCCGGGACAACATCGGGGACGCTCGTATAGCGCATGGGGTTATCGGGCAGCTCAACGGTCAGGTGGCTCAGAACGCTCGTGTAGACACGCGGCTGCTCGTCGGGATGCACCACGCGCATGCGCTTGGGCTCAAACACCCCGTTGGACGAGTCCTCGTTGCGGGCGACAAGCGTCGACCCGTCGTAGCTCGCGTTCTTACCAACCAAAATCGTTGTGCACGGCATGCGCATCCTCCTTAAGCGAAGAAATCAAACGATAACAGTGTATCGCTTCGACACGAAAAGGGCGAAACCACGGCTTCGGCAGCCCCTGTGGGCAAAAACGCCTATTTCGATGCGCGCTCCGCCGCCTCGATCACGTGTTTGGCGAGGATCGCCGTGGTCACAGCCCCCACGCCGCCCGGCACGGGAGTAATTGCGCCAACGATCGGTTCCGTAGCATCAAAATCGACATCGCCGACCAGCTTGCCAGCGGCCTCGTCCCAATTAATGCCAACATCGATGATCGTCTGGCCCTCGCGAACCGCATCCGCGCCAATCGTGCGCGCGCGTCCAACGGCCGCAACCACAATATCAGCTGCACGGCACTCAGCAGCCAAGTCGCGCGTATGCGTATGGCACGTCGTCACCGTGGCATTGCAAGCCGTAAGCATGGCGGCAACGGGACGACCAATCACCAGCGACCGACCGACGACCGCGACCTTTGCCCCATCCAGCTCAACACCGTAATGGTCCAGCAACGCCAACACGGCCTCGGCCGTGCAGGGAGCAAAGCCCTCGCCACGACCCGAAAGCGTGGTAAGCAGCGAGGCCGGCGTCATGGAGTCGACGTCCTTGGCGGGATCGAGCGCCGCGGCAACCGCATCCTCGTCAAGTCCAGCGGGAAGCGGGCGAAACATCAGGCAGCCGTGAACAGCGGGGTCAGCATTGATGTCCTTAATAGCCGCCAGCAGCTCGTCCTGCGAAACATCGGCGGGAAGCAAAATGCGGCGAGCCTCGATGCCAACCTTCTCGCAGCGCTTGAGGGCGCCGCGCTCGTAGGATAGATCGTCCTCGCGCTCGCCCACGCGAACGATGGCCAGCGTCGGCACAACGCCGCGCTCGCGCAAAGCCGTGCAGCGAGCGGCGAGCTCCTCGGTCAAAGCACGGGCAACGGGAGCACCCTTGAGCAGCTCTGCCATGGCTACCCCCTCTTCCTCGCGGCATCGGCGGCGCGGCGCGCCAGCGCATCAGCGCGCGGCAGCCACGTATCCAGCAGCTCATCGCACGCCGCCTCGAGTTCCTCGGCGCGCGCCCGGTCTTTCATAGATGTGGTGTTGGCAAAGAGCGTCAGGCTCGCGCCCTGCATGGCAGCGCGGCAGAATACGGCACCGCACGCCACGTCGGACAGCAACTGGCGCGAGCCTTTGTCTGCCATGTCCTCGAGCAGCGCCAGCGCGCGCCCGCAGGCATCCATGATCCGATACGGCGGCATGGCCGCCACGTGCAACGCGTCCTGAATCGCAGCCGGTCGAGCCGGGTCCTCGCGCGGAATACCGTATGCCGCAGACACCTGGCCGTACGCACGCACATCCTCGGCAACCAGGCCCACTAGTTCCTGCGCCAACTCGTCTGCCTGGGCAAACGCACGCGTCAGGTCATCCGCACGATCAGCAAGCGCGGGATTGGTCGCACCGTAGCGGGCGACCATCCCGCAAAGCGAGGCGCCCAGTGCGCCCACAAAGGCGCTCGCACTACCGCCACCGGGAACCGGCTCGCGAGCAGCCAGCGCTTGGGCAAACTCTCGACAGGTTTTATCCATCATCTCTTGGCTCATACGCACGCACCTTCAAGTCATATACATCGGTCGGGTGGCAACCGCCGACCGACCGCATCAAGCACATAATGGTGCTAAGTCTAGCCCATAAGTACATGAGCGTCAGCGCACCTGGCCATCGCGGATTTCTATGACGAACGATAGGCGTCGGCACCGCAAACATGGGACACATGGCCCACCTTTCGAGACTTCCGGACGTCAAAAACTGAGGCATATCTATAAACAAGGAACCTGTTGGGGCAACGCCCACGCACGCGCGCCCCATTAAATCAACGGGCACCTCACCCCGGGGAGGGCCGACAGCATCGGCCCTCCCCTCTTTTGCGACCGCACATATTGCCACTTGTCGGCGCAATTCCAGCCCCCAGAATGGGACACATGGCCCACCCTAGCGAGCCGTCCACGCGTACAGTAAAGGCAGGTAATCCGTGGGCGGTTACAGATCGAGGAGGACACGACCATGAAAAAGAAGGCCTTTGCGATTCTCACCCTCTGCATAAGCCTCTTTGCCGCAGTTGCCCTGGTGGGCTGCGGTGGCAGCGGCGGCGCTACCGGAAGTGGCGGTGGCGGCGGAGCAGAAAAGCCCGCCGTGGATATGAGGACCGACTTCATTTGGTTTAAGGTCGAGGTCCCCGAGGGCGTCGAGATCACCGACGTCGCAGGCGACACCGCCGACAGGGCCCAGTTTAAGTTCACCGAGAGCGAGCACGCCAGCGACCGCTTCATCCCTGTCTTCGATCCTGACAAGAACGCCGATGAGTTGTTCGACTACGAGGCAAAGTGGAAGGCCAACTCTGGATGGACCGAGAGCGATCCCGTTAAGTACAATGGCAAGACCTGGCGCAGTGCCTACTTCACGCACTCGGGCGGCGTAACGACCGAATACTTCACCGACGTTGACGGCGGCAGTGTGTACGTGCGTATCGACAACGTCGAGGAACACAAGGACGCCGTCGAGACCATGATGAAGTCTCTGGAATTTGCCGACGACATCGCCGAGGCCAAGACCGAGGCCATGGACGTCAAGCTCGACGATATCGAGATCAAGCGCTAAGCGACTGGCAAGCGCAACGGGAAACACGGTCGCAGTGCAAACAAGCGACGGTACCCCAGCGCTTCGTACCCAGGGAGGGCCGGTAAACCGACCCTCCCTTTCTTATGCCGGTAGCCGACGAACGCGAGGATGCCGGACGCCGGAACCGCCCCAAATGTGGCAACAGTACGAAAACGACAAACACCCCAACACGTCCGCCCACCGATTTATCGCGCCGCGCAGACAATTAAACCAGCATCTTTAAACATCTGGGCAGTATAGTGACCAAAACTATCGCATAACCGCACTCTGCGAATGGAGAAGTTATGACCGAACACCACGCCATCAGCCGCCGAGCATTTACGTTGGGCCTTGGACTCGCGGCGTTGTCGCCACTTGCAAGCCTGCCCGAAACCGCCATGCTGGGCATTAGCCCGCGGGCAGCCTTTGCGGACAGCACGGCCGGGCCAGCAGTCAGCCTCGACAATTTCGTCATTCGCCTTCGCCCCGCGGGCTATTTTCGTACCGCAAGCGTTAACGAAGACGGCAACGTCATCGGCAACGTCTGCCATCTGTTTAATGACGGCACGTCCAGCAAGCTCATCCTTGAGAACGTAACGACCAAGAATGACGATACAAACTGGTATGCTATCCGCACCTTGCTCAATTTCGAAGAGCATAAAAAGACGGGCTACAGCATTTGGTCGGTCGATGGCGACTCGGACAAAGACGGAAAGGTCATCCACGTATGGAGTGGCGAGCATGACGGCAAGCCCAGCCGCTCTTTTGCGTTCGAGCGTCAATCAAACGGAACCTATATCATCCGAGACCGCACGGTCGAGAAAGAAACCGAGAAAAAAGACATTAAGTACCTGGCAATAGAATCGAACGGCGAAGACCAGGACAACAACAAGATCTGCCATAAGAGTAAGAGCATTCCGTGGGAGCTCGAACTTATCGGTTACGACATGAAAAAGAACGATGCCACGGTTAGCAGCCTCGACTGGATCACGTACAGCAGCTACGTCGATGGGCCATGTTGGATGAAATACGTCGACGACAACAAGTTCCTCGACGAGCTGAGCATCCCGGGCACGCACGATTCGGGCACCTGTAGCGTGGACAACGACACCGAGCCCCAATCCTCGCAAGTAAAATGCCAGCAGGATTACATTCCCACGCAGTTGCTCGAAGGCATTCGCTATTTTGATATCCGGCTCGGAAAGGGCGACAACCCCGGTATCGACCACGGGGATTACTACCTGCTCAAAAAAGACGCGTACTTTATGCATCTTTCCGATGTCATAGGCTACTTCAAAACGTTTTTGAACGAAAACCCGACAGAAGCGCTCATCATGCTTGTATCACGAGGCAACGACGAGGCTACCGACGAAAGTGTTACGACGGCTTTCGCCAAGGTTTTGGACGACAACCCCAAACTGTTCTATACGTCGAGCCGAATCCCCACGCTACACGAGGTGCGCGGAAAGATCGTTCTGCTGCGTCGATTTAGGCTCGCCGGCAACAGTGTAAGCGGCCACACGTGGGGCCTCGACCTTACCGAATGGGATGACAAGATCAAGGCTCACTCCGACAGCGCCACTATGTGTCTCGTCCAAGACGCGCGGGGCTTTGAAGCCGCGGGGGAAACAGGCGACAAAGAGCCCTATTGCACCAAGGTATACGCCCAGGACAAGTACAAACTCACGGGAACCGACAAGCTCAGCTGGGTCGATAATGCGCTGAAGGAAACGTCCGGGCGCACGCGCAACGAGGTAGATGTCGAGGACGATAACGGGGCCAAGGAGAAAGTCCTGGAGCGTTGCTGGTCTATCAACTACACCAGCTGCACGGGCTTGTCGCACGGAGGCAATCCTTTTACCTCGGCACGAGTAGTCAACGAGCATCTGTATAAGAGCCCGTACATCAATCCCAGCGGCATCGAGGATACAAAGTCAGATTACCTCAAGCACATTGGCATCATCGCATCCGACTTTGTTGATGCGGCGCTGGCCCGGAGCATCTATCAGCGCAATTACGATACGGAGCACAAGCAGACGGCTTCGTACTATCTCCCGTACTATCTCCCGACCCGCATGCGCATGACGTACGGCGACTCGCTGAGCGATGCCTCATTCCAGGATGGCAAGACCGTTGGCGAGGGCCGTTTCCGCCTCGTTAACAGCAGCAACGTACTCAACGTGGCCGCTTCTGGCAGTGCGTTTGCCATCGAATACGTGGATGTCGACGCCCTGGGCAACGAGACCGCTACAGGGCTGCAGGGCTCCGTACCCATCGATATCGACCCACGCGCGCTGACGCCCCATTTTGAGGGACTCGAAGGCCTTAAGGCCGGCGAAGACGTGCGCGCCAAGATTGCGGCATCACTCGAGGGCAAGCTCGAAACCGATGCCTGCACGGCCCAGCTCGAGTTTGTGCACGACGCGAACGGCGCGCCGGGCACAGCAATGGCCGAGGGCGAAACATTTGCCGCAGGAACGTACTGGGTGCGCGTGAACGGTCTCTTGGGCAACGCGGCGCAAAACTACACGCTCGCCAGCGACGGAGCCGCAAGCTTTACCGTAGCGGCCTCGGACAGTGCAGGCGGCACCGGCACCGGCAGCGGCACGGGTTCCAACGCAGGCAGCGCTGATAAGAACGGTAAGGGTAACAAGGGCAAGGGCTCGGGCGGAAAACTCGCCGACACGGGCGACGGCTCCGGCATTGCCGCCGGGCTCGCCGCTGCCGCCATGGCGACAACGGTTGCCGGCGCAGCAATGCTTGCCAATGACCGCGAAGACAGCGAAGGCGCTAGCGAATAGGCAAGCCGGCCTTTTAGACACATCGAATCAGAACCACCCTTAAAAAGGGTGGTTTGCTCTTAGGGTATAACCCACGGGCCCCGGGCTCGCGTCTAAAGGCGCGGGCCCGGACTTCGTCCAGGCCTAGTGCATCTTGACCCGTGGCGTGCCGGTCAAACCGGCAGCA
>DBGAZC010000018.1:0-5686 GCA_048472015.1 Collinsella sp.
GCGATGATGGCGAGCGAAACGAATGCCATGTGATGCCTTTCTCTTGTTTGCGCTTCACTGTAGCACCCTCGCCGTCCTCAACGCGCCGCGAGCTGTCGTATCATAGTGAGGTTTACAAACATGTGGCTCAAGGCGACCGCAGGGCAGACCCCGCAAACCGACCGCTGCCGCATACCGTACCGTACGCCCAACCGATCAGGAAGGCAGGAACCAATGGTCTCTCGTATCTACGTGGAGAAGAAACCCGGGTTCGACGTCGAGGCTCAGCAGCTCAAGGGCGAGCTGACCGAAATTCTCGGCATCAAGGGCATCGAGGCCCTGAGGATCATCAACCGCTACGACGTCGAGGGCATCGACGAGGAGCTTTTCCGCTCCTGCGTGCCGACCGTCTTTAGCGAGCCCCAGGTCGATGTGACCTACGACGAACTCCCCGCAAGCGATGGCGCCGTCTTTGCCGTCGAATTCCTGCCTGGCCAGTTTGACCAGCGCGCCGACTCCGCCAGCGAGTGTGTGCAGCTCATCAGCCAGGGCGAGCGCCCCGCCGTGCGCTCCGCCAAGGTCTATATGATCTCGGGCGCTCTGGACGAGGCCGCCATCGATGCCATCAAGCACTACGTGGTGAACCCCGTCGAGGCGCGCATCGCCTCGCTCGACCTGCCCGAGACGCTGTACATGGAGACCCCCGAGCCCCAGCCCGTCGAGGTGCTCGACGGCTTCCGCGAGCTCGACGAGGCCGGCCTTGCCGCCTTTATCGCCGATCGCGGCCTTGCCATGGACGAGGCAGACATCGCCTTCTGCCAGCAGTACTTCCGCGATGAGGACCGCGACCCCACCATCACCGAGATCCGCGTGATCGACACCTACTGGTCCGACCACTGCCGCCACACCACCTTCGGCACCGTCCTGGACGACGTGACGATCGACGACGCCGTGGTGCAGCAAGCCTTCGACCGCTACATGGAGATGCGCCACGAACTCGGCCGCGACGCCAAGCCCGTCTGCCTCATGGACATGGGCACCATCGGCGCCAAGTACCTTAAGAAGACCGGCGTCATGACCGATGTCGACGAGTCCGAGGAGATCAACGCCTGCACCGTCAAGGTGAAGGTCGATGTCGATGGCGAGGACCAGGACTGGCTGTTCCTGTTTAAGAACGAGACCCACAACCACCCGACCGAGATCGAGCCCTTCGGCGGTGCCGCCACCTGCGTGGGCGGCGCCATCCGCGACCCGCTCTCGGGCCGCAGCTACGTGTACCAGGCCATGCGTGTCACCGGCGCCGGTGACCCCACCGTCCCGGTTTCCGAGACGCTCGAGGGTAAGCTGCCGCAGCGCAAGCTCGTGACCACTGCCGCCGCCGGCTACTCCAGCTACGGCAACCAGATCGGCCTTGCCACCGGTCAGGTCAACGAACTCTATCACCCCGGTTACGTGGCCAAGCGCATGGAGGTTGGCGCCGTCGTGGGCGCTACCCCGGCAAACCACGTGCGTCGCGAGTGCCCCGCCCCCACCGACAAGATCATCCTGTTGGGCGGCCGCACCGGCCGTGACGGCATCGGTGGCGCCACCGGCTCCTCCAAGACCCAGAACACCGAGTCCATCGAGACCTCGGGTGCCGAGGTCCAGAAGGGCAACGCCCCGGTCGAGCGCAAGCTGCAGCGCCTGTTCCGCCGCGGCGACGCCTGCCGTCTGATCAAGCGCTGCAACGACTTTGGCGCCGGCGGCGTCTCAGTCGCCGTGGGCGAGCTTGCCGACGGCCTGTACGTGGACCTGGACACCGTGACCAAGAAGTACGACGGCCTGGACGGCACCGAGCTCGCTATCTCCGAGTCCCAGGAGCGCATGGCTTGCGCCGTCGCCGACGGTGACGTCGAGGAGTTCATGGGCTACGCCGCCGAGGAAAACCTGGAGGCGACCGTTATCGCCGAGGTTACCGCCGAGCCGCGCATGCGCATGGCCTGGAACGGCGTCGCCATCGTCGATCTGTCCCGCGAGTTCCTCAACTCCAACGGTGCGCCCAAGCACCAGGTCGCCCACGTCTGTGCCCGCAGCGTGTGGCAGCCCAGCTGGGCCGGCACCACGCTCGCCGAGCGCATGACCTCGCTCGTCACCGACCTCAACGTCGCTTCCAACAAGGGCCTTTCCGAGCGCTTCGACTCCACCATCGGCGCCGCGACCGTGCTCATGCCCTTTGGCGGCAAGACGCAGCTCACCCCAAGCTCGGCCATGGTCGCCAAGTTCCCCGTGGACGGCGAGACCACCACGGCGAGCGCCATGGCATGGGGCTTCAACCCCTATCTGATGGAGGCCGACCAGTTTGCGGGCGCCTACCTGTCCGTGGTCGAGTCCATCGCCAAGCTCGTTGCCGCCGGCTTTGAGCACAAGCGCGCCTACCTCTCCTTCCAAGAGTACTTCGAGCGTCTGCGCACCGAGGCCGAGCGCTGGGGCAAGCCCACGGCAGCCGTCCTGGGCGCCCTCATGGCCCAAGTCGACCTGGGTGCCGGCGCCATCGGCGGCAAGGACTCCATGAGCGGTTCGTTTGAGGACGAGACCGGCGAGCTCAACGTTCCGCCGACCCTGATCAGCTTCGCCGTCGCCGTGGGCAAGGCCGCCCGCGCCGTCTCGCCCGAGTTCAAGGGCCTCACGCACCGCGTCGTCCGCATCGCCCCCGCCACCTATGGCGAGGACTACCGTCCCGACGCCCAGCAGTTGCTCGCCGCGTTTGACGCCGTCGAGGCGCTCACTGCTACCGGCAACGCCCTGGCCATATCCACGCCCGGCTACGGCTGCGGCGCCGAGAGCCTCTTTAAGATGTGCGTCGGTAACCAGATCGGTATCGAGCTTGCCGAGGATGTAGACGTGGAGAGCCTCTTCACCCCGCTCTACGGCAGCTTTATCGTCGAGCTCGCCGAGGACGCCGAGCTGCCCGAGGTCGCCGACGGCGTTGTCGTCGAGCCCCTGGGCACCACCGTCGAGGGCTATGTCATCGACACCGGCTCCGAGGTCATCGAGCTCGCCGAGCTCCAGGAGGCCTGGGAGAGCGGCATCGAGGGCGTCTTCGCCTACCGCAGCGCCGGCGAGACCCCCGAGGTCGAGACCATCGACTTCCGCGCCAAGGATATCCACGTGTACGGCGGCGCCAAGATCGCCCGCCCGCGCGTGATCATCCCCGTGTTCCCCGGCAACAACTGCGAGTACGACAGCGCCCGCGCCTTCCGTGCCGCCGGTGCCGAGGCCGACACCTTCGTGATCAACAACCTCACGCCCGAGGCCGTCGCCGAGAGCACCCACGAGCTTGCCCGCCGCATCCGTGCAAGCCAGATCGTTATGATCCCCGGCGGCTTCTCGGGCGGCGACGAGCCCGACGGCTCTGCCAAGTTCATCACGGCGTTCTTCCGCGCTCCCGAGGTCACCGAGGCAGTCCGCGACCTGCTCAAGGCCCGCGATGGCCTGATGCTGGGCATCTGCAACGGCTTCCAGGCCCTGATCAAGCTCGGCCTGGTGCCCTACGGCGACATCGTCGACGCCACGCCCGATGCGCCCACGTTGACGTTCAACACCATCGGTCGCCACCAGAGCCGTCTGGTGCGCACCCGCATCTCGTCCAACTTGTCCCCGTGGCTGTCGCAGTGCAGCCTGGACGACCCCTACACCGTCGCCATCAGCCACGGCGAGGGCCGCTTTGTCGCCAATGACGAAGTGCTCGCCCAGCTGATCGCCAACGGCCAGGTCGCCACGCAGTACGTGGGCGAGAACGGCAAGCCCAGCATGGACCTTTCCGTCAACCCCAACGGCTCCGCACTCGCCATCGAGGGCATCACGAGCCCCGACGGCCGCGTCCTGGGCAAGATGGGCCATGCCGAGCGTCGCGGCGACAACCTGTACCGCAACGTGCCCGAGCATGTCCCCGGCGATAAGTTCATGCCGATCTTTGAGAGCGGCGTGGCCTACTTCGCTTAAACCTTTCCCATCGGGTACAATCCCTTCGGGTAACAACACCCGCCACCGGCACATCCGGTGGCGGGTTCTTTTTTGCTTCGCGCATGTAGGAAGGACATCATGGAAAGCCGCAAGCCGTATCTCGCCACCCTGCCCGGACTCATCCTGGGCTGCCTCGTCTGCTGTGCACTCTGGGGATCGGCCTTTCCCTGTATCAAGATCGGTTACGCACTCTTTGGTATCCCAGCGCACGATAGCGCCTCGCAGCTGCTCTTTGCGGGCTTGCGCTTCACGCTTGCCGGCGCCCTGGTTATCGTTGGGATGAGTGCGGCCCAACGCCGCCCCCTCATTCCGCAGGCTCGCGACATCAAGCCCATCTTTGTCTTGTCGCTCTTCCAGACTATCGGGCAGTACTTCTTTTTCTATCTGGGCCTCTCGCGCGCCAGCGCCATGTCGAGCTCCATCATCGAGGCCAGCGCCAACTTCCTCGCAATCCTCTTTGCCGCCCTGGCGTTTCGCACCGAGAAGCTCAATACGGCCAAGGTGCTTGGCTGTGCGCTGGGCTTTGCCGGCGTCGCTCTCGTCAACCTTTCGGGCGCGGATGGCACCTTTGGCTTCAGGCTCGATGGCGAGGGCTTTATCCTAGCCTCCACCGTCGCGGGTGCCCTTTCGACCTGCCTGATTGGCATCTTCTCGCGCGAGCACGACGGCGTCTTGCTTGCCGGGTGGCAGTTCTTGGTCGGCGGCCTTGTCCTCACCGCCATCGGCTTTTTGATGGGTAGCGCGCTCTCCCCCACGGCGATTGCCCCCGCCATCGCGCTCATCATCTACATGGCGCTTATCTCCGCGGTCGCCTACTCGCTGTGGTCGCGCCTGCTTGCCGTCAACCCCGTCAGCCGCGTCTCGGTCTTTGGGTTTATGAACCCCGTCTTTGGTGTGCTGCTGAGCGCGCTGCTGCTCGGCGAAGGCGCGGGCACGAGCCCCGTTACCGTCATCGTTGCCCTGCTGTTGGTCTGCGGCGGCATCATCATCGTCAACAAACCCAAAAAAGCCTAGCGAACTCACCTTTTTAGGGAGGGCGTTTGCACACTTTAGCTTAATGGAATACATCGATGAGCTGAGGGCCGCCACGCACGCAAGCGTGCGACCCTTTTCCTAGCGTATCTGGATGCCGGCTTTCTTTTTCTCGGCCTTGACGCGGTAGAGCTCCGCATCGGCAGCGCGAAGTAAGTCTTGCCAGGTATCAACACTATCGCCGACCCGCGCGCAACCGATGGACATCCGCAATGCATACGGCACCTCGGCATGCGCGAGCTCGTCGTTGATTGTCGCGCACAGATGCATGATATCCTGTTCCGCCGCTGCCTTTTGGAGCACCACGAACTCATCGCCACCATAACGCGCGATAAAGCCACCAGACGCCGAGCAGACCTCTTTGAGCGCAGCGGATATTACCTGAAGAGCATGGTCGCCCTCCACATGTCCATAGCGATCGTTAATCTGCTTAAAGCCGTCAGCGTCCATCATAAGCAGATACACATCTTCGGCCTGATCCACATTTGAAAAGAGCGACAGCATATAGGTCTCAAAACGGTTGCGGTTGTTGAGTCCAGTCAACGGGTCAGTCGAGATCAGTTGCTCCTGGCAGATGATATAGAGCAGCAACATGCTAATCATTATGCCGACACAAAGGCCAGGCACCGAGTATACGATCTGAAAGGTACCGCCCACCAGAGCGGGAACCGCA
>DBGAZC010000019.1:0-1297 GCA_048472015.1 Collinsella sp.
GTACGGAGAACGCCACGCAGATCAACTTGGTGCAGTATCTCCGCAATTATATCGACGATCCTGCGAACATGGACGAGGTGATCCCTGCCAACGTGGGCCTGCGGGATCAAAACCTCACCTCTGTCATCGACCAGTACAACACGATGATCATCGAGCGCAAGCGCCTGTTGCGCACCTCTTCGGACAGCAACCCGGCCATCATCAACATGAACGCCGGCATCGAGGCTATGCGCCGCAACGTGAGGACGACGGTGAACAGTGTCTTGAAGGGTCTCCAGATCGCCAAGGCGGACATCGACCGTCAGGCGAGCAAGTTCGAGAGCCGCATCAGCGACGCCCCGAGGCAGGAGAAGGAGTTCATGACGATCTCCCGCCAGCAGGAGATCAAGGCCACGTTGTACGTCATGCTGTTGCAGAAGCGTGAGGAGAACGCCATCACGCTGGCAGCCACGGCAAACAACGGCCGCATCATCGAGGAGCCGCTCGCCGATGAGCGTCCTGTCGCCCCGAAGAGGATGGTTTTCATGCTTGCGGCGTTGATCTTGGGCCTGGCGATCCCGGTGGGCATTGTCTACCTTCATGACCTGTTGAAATACAAGATCGAGAACCGTGAGGACGTCGAGGCGATCACGGGCGTGGCTATCTTGGCGGAGCTCCCGTTGGTCAAGAAGACGGGTGAGGGCTCGATCGTGGTGCGTGAGAACAAGAACGACCTGATGGAGGAGATGTTCCGGGGGTTGCGCACGAACCTCTTGTTCATGCTAGGCAAGGACGAGCGTGTGATCCTTTTCAGCTCCACGCAACCGGGCGAGGGCAAGTCTTTCGTCGCTGGCAACTTGGCGGTGAGCTTGGCTTACTTGGGCAAGAGGGTGGTGGTGGTCGGCATGGACATCCGCAAGCCGGGCCTGAACAAGGTGTTCAATATCTCCCGTAAGATGGAGGGCATCACGAACTACCTTAGCGACCCTGATCACGTGGAGTTGTTTGACATGGTCCAGCGATCCGATATCAGCCCTAACCTCGATATCCTCCCGGGCGGTCCCATCCCCCCGAACCCGACTGAGCTGGTCGCCCGTGACGTGCTGGAGAGGGCTATCGCCCGGTTGAAGGAACGCTACGACTATGTCATCTTGGATACAGCCCCTATCGGCATGGTTACGGACACGGCGATCATCGGCCGTGTGGCCGACATGTGCGTGTACGTCTGCCGTGCGGACGTGACACCGAAGGCCGGTTTCAGCTACATCAACGTGTTGCGGCGTGAGCGAAAGTTCCCGAAGCTCGCGACGGTGATCAA
>DBGAZC010000020.1:0-3622 GCA_048472015.1 Collinsella sp.
CGCGCGGCTTATCGACCAGTGCGGACTCACCGCTCTCGCGGTACTGACGGCACCAAGCCTTGACCGAAGACTCGCTGGGAATCTTGTGCTTGATCATGGCCTCGCGAACCGTCAAGCCGTTTTCCAGACGGTCCTTAACCACAGCGAGCTTTACGTCGTACGAATAGGTGTGATGATGCGAACCGGCATTGAGAACGGCGTCGGCACCGCCCACGGCATACGCGCGGGCCCACTGACGAGCCGTGGCCTGGGGAATGCCAAGCTCCGCGGCGAGAGCGCGATGACCGACCCCCTCTTGGAGGATCTCGACGGCGCGCTGCCTAACCTCGGGCGCATGCGTGCGAGTCCTAGTTGCTTCCGACATACCTGCCACTTCTTAGCCTTAGCCGTTAATCTGCTTTCTTACGTGCAAGTTAGATAGTAGCATTTTACTGTTTGCTCAAAGCAGTTAATTAAAATAGACGCGGCGTTATCTGGGCATTTGGCACCAAATTACGACATTTCTTTATCGATTATTTACGCTGGTAGCTGACTCGCAGCTAATCGTCATTCGCTTGTCAACAAAATTGGCATCTCTTTATGTCCTTTGGTATAGAGGATATAGTTATTAACCCCTCCCCCAATATTTTTGAGTGATCTGCAAGGCAGTAGACGTCCTCACTCCTCATGATTACCGCGCATTGCCATTCATCGGAGCAAAACAAAAAGGTCGGGACCTGCTGCGCTTGCAGGCCCCGCACCGGTTGACACCCGACGGGACACAGCCGGGCGAGACGGATCCGTGCTACCGCCCCGCCTGGCCGCGATGTTCAACTACAGCTCGTTGGCCGCGTGATACGCCGTGCGAATGGCGCTCGCAATGTCGGCGGTGCGCTCACCCGAGCAGTCGCCCACGCAGGTCACGGGCACCGTCACGCCATCCAGGTCAAACGCGTTGGCCTTGGAGCCCACGGCCATCACCACGTAATCGCAGGCGATCTTCACCGGCTCCTCGGCGCCGTCCTCGGTGGTGCGAACAGCCTCCACGCCCTCGTCGGTAATGGCGGTCAGGCGGGTCTTAACATGCTGCTCCACGTTGTGCTCTGCAAAGTCGCTCATAATCAGCGGCAGAATGGTCTCGGACTCGCCCGCGGCAATCTTGTCGAGCATCTCCACGATCGCCACCTCGCAGCCGTGCTGCAGCAGGTACTCGGCAGTCTCGGTGCCCACCAGGCCGCCGCCAATGACAGCGACGCGGCCGTTGAGCTCCGCCTTGCCGGCCAGCACGTCCCAGCTCGAGACGACCTTCTCCGAGTCGGCACCCGGAACGGGGATAACCACGTCGTGCGCGCCCACGGCCACAATCGCGGCGTCGGCGGCATTGAGGTCCTCAGCGGTAGCGGCATGGCTGAGCTCAACCTTCACGCCCAGGCCAGGCAGAATCTTCTCGTAGTACTCGACCGAGCGCATGATCTCGTCCTTGCGCGGAGGCGCAGCCGCCAGCACAATCTGGCCGCCCAGATGATCGCTCGCCTCGTAGACGGTCACGTCGTAGCCGCGCTTGGCCGCCACGCGTGCGGCCTCCAGGCCGGCGATGCCGCCGCCCACCACGGCGATCTTCTTGTCGCCCTCGCCCGGCTTAATGGCGATGGTCGCCTCGTCGCCGTTCTCGGCATTGAGCACGCACGAGATGTACTTGCGATTTTGAATCGCGTCGACGCAGCCCTTGTTGCAGTTGAGGCACTCGCGGATGGGCTCACCCGTGGCGGCCTTCAGCGCAATGTCGGGGTCGCACATGAGCGAGCGGCCATAGGCGATGATATCGGCCGCGCCGTCTTCCAGAATCTTCTCGCCGGCCTCAACCGAGACAACGCGGCCGACGGTTGCCACCGGCACGGAGACCAGGGCCTTGACGCGCTCGGCCACGGGCAGCGTCCAGTTGTAGGGCATGGCGCCCATGGGCGGAATGGTGTCGCCCATGTTGCCGGTGTGGTTGGCCTGTGCGACCTGGATCATGTCGATGCCCGCGCCCTCGAGCAGCTTGGCGAACTCGCAGGCCTCGTCGGGTAGCAGGCCGCCCTTGCCGCGCGGCGTGCCGTCGGGGTTCTCCATGATCACGGGGAGCTTGTACTCCACCATCAGCTGCGGCGCGGCTTCCTTAATGGCGGCGACGACCTCCAGCGCGTAGCGAACGCGGTTCTCGAACGAGCCGCCGTACTCGTCGGTGCGCTGGTTGAGGATGGCCGAGCACAGCGAACCCACCAAGCGGTCGCCGTGGACCTCGATGGCGTCGATGCCGGCCTGCTGCGCGCGAGCGGCCGAGGCAGCGATGGCCTCCTTGATCTGGGTGAGCTGCTCTACGCTCGCCTCGTTCACAAAGTGCTGCATGTCGTGATGCAGCTTGGCGTAGGCCTGGTTGCGGATCTCGTTGGACTCGACCATCTTGGCGGCAAAGGTCTCCTCATCGCCGGCGGCCTTGGCCTCCTGCGCAGCCTTGGCGGCAGTCATGGAGCCCATGACCATGCGGCCGACACCGGGCACATCGTACTCGGGGTGGAACAGCTGCAGCGCGACCTTGGCGCCGTGCTTGTGGACGGCATCGGCCAGCGCCTTAAACGTGGGGATCTGGGCGTCGGTTGCCAGCTTGGGCGTGGGGCTTGCGGTCATGACGGGAGCGACGTCGCCGATGACGATGTAGCTCACGCCGCCACGGGCCAAGCGCTCGTAAAAAGCCAGGCTGCGCTCGCCGATGGAACCGTCACGCTCCTCGTAGCCGGTGGTCAGCGGCGGGAACATAATGCGGTTCTTGAGCTCAAGGGGGCCAACCGTAATGGGCTGGAGCAGCTTGGATGCAGGTGCGGTCATGGACATTCCTCTCTTGTAGGCGCGGCGGCGATGATGCCGCGTAGTTGTCTAGAGGATATGGCATGGGAATACAACAGCGCAACGGAAATCGGCGGACAGCAGGTAGCGGCAGGTGGATGGGGATGGGCGGGGCGGCCCGTCGGTTTATCTCAATCTGTAACAGTTACGCGACAAAACCGGGTCTTACTGTTACAGATCGAGACATTCCTCTCGGCCCATCCTCAACAATCTAGATCTGTAACAGCTAGGCCCACTTTTGACCCCTACCTGTTACAGATCGAGACAAACCAAACCCGCCTGCTAGAAAATCTCAATCTGTAACGGTTACTCGGCAAAAACCGTCCCTCGTGTTACAGATTTAGACAAACACGACCAAGCCCACCGGTATATCTCGATCTGTAACACCTAGCCGCCCAAATCGGGTCTAGATGTTACAGATCGAGATTTTGTTTGAGAGGCCGAGAATTGGACCGAAAACACGGTCCCGAAATAATCAGAACCACCCTTAAAAAGGGTGGTTTGCTCTTAGGGTATAACCCACGGGCCCCGGGCTCGCGTCTAAAGGCGCGGGCCCGGACTTCGTCCAGGCCTAGTGCATCTTGACCCGTGGCGCGCCGGTCGAACCGGCAGCATCACCCCCTCTTGAAGGGGTCCTCGTACTCCTTCACGCTCAGCTTGTCCAGCGCGATGTCGTGGGACTCCTGCTCCCTGATGTACTTGGCGATCGTCGCCTCGTTCAGGCCGACGGTGGACACGTAGTAGCCCTCCGCCCAGAACT
>DBGAZC010000021.1:0-2696 GCA_048472015.1 Collinsella sp.
GTGCCCGCCGCCGTGCGCATGGCTAAGCTCGGGTATCACTGGGATGATGTTGACGAGGTCGTGCGTCCCATGGCCCAGCAGGGCAAGGCGCCGCTCGCCTCGATGGGCATCGATGCGCCGCTGGCCTGCCTGTCCAAGAAGACGCGTTCGTTCTTCGACTACTTCTATCAGCTGTTCGCCCAGGTCACGAATCCGCCGATCGATGCCCTGCGCGAGCACATGGTGACTTCGACCACGCTCTACCTGGGCAATCACGGCAACCTGCTCGAGGACTCCCGTACGGCCTGCCAGCTGGTTCGCTTGGAGCGCCCATTGCTCAACGAGGAGGAGTTTGACCGCATCTGCGCCATCGACCGCGTGGGCTTTAAGACCCGCCGTTTCCGTGCCGTGTACCGCCGTGATGCCGGCGAGGGCGCACTGCAGGCTGCGCTCAAGCAGCTTGCAGAGGACGTTGAGGCTGCGGTCCGCGACGGCGTGAACATCGTGGTGCTGAGCGATCGCGCCGCTGCGGGCGAGGTGCCCGTGCCGTCGCTGCTTGCCGTGGGCTGCGTGCACAACCATCTGATCCGCGCTGGCGTGCGCACCTTTGCCGATATCGTGGTGGAGTGCGGCGACGCCGTGTCCCCGCACGACTTTGCGGCACTGGTGGGCTACTCCGCGAGCGGCATCTATCCGTACAACGCACATGCGTGCATCCGCGATCTGGCGGCACGCGGCGACCTGGACGTGACGGCCGAGCAGGGCATCGCCAACTACAATAAGGCTGCGACTGCCGGCATTGTCTCCATCATGTCAAAGATGGGCATCTCCACGGTGCAGAGCTACCATTCGGCGCAGATCTTCGAGGCCGTGGGCTTTACGCCGGAGTTCGTCAACGCGTACTTTGCCGGTACGGTGAGCCGTGTGGGCGGTATGGGTATCGAGGACGTCGAGCGCGAGCAAAATGAGCGCTACGACGCCGCGCTCGTCATCCTTAAGAGCCCTGCTCCCGATCAGCTGCCCACACTGGGCCTGACCAAGTGGCGCCCGCTCGGTGGCGAGGATCACCTGATTGACCCCCAGACCGTCTACCTGCTGCAGACCGCCTGCCGCGAGGACAGCTACGACACCTTTAAGAAGTACAGCGCCCGCCTGCACCGCGCCGGCCGTGCCGTGCGCCTACGCGACCTGCTCGACTTTAATGCCAGCGGCCGCACGCCGGTTTCGCTCGACGAGGTGGAGCCCGCGCTCAACATCGTCCGCCGCTTTAACACCGGCGCCATGTCGTACGGTTCCATCAGCAAAGAGGCACACGAGTGCATGGCCATCGCCATGAACCGCCTGCACGGCCGTTCCAACTCCGGCGAGGGCGGCGAGGACCCGCGTCGCGAGACGCCGCTGGCAAACGGTGACTCCAAGAACTCAGCGATCAAGCAGGTGGCAAGCGCGCGCTTTGGCGTGACGAGCCGCTATCTTTGCAGCGCCTTCGAGATTCAGATCAAGATGGCCCAGGGCGCCAAGCCCGGCGAGGGTGGCCACCTGCCCGGCAAGAAGGTCTACCCCTGGATCGCCGAGGTCCGTCAGTCCACGCCCGGTATCGGCCTGATTTCGCCTCCGCCGCACCACGACATCTATTCCATTGAGGACCTGGCAGAGCTTATCTTCGATCTTAAGAACGCCAATCCTGGCGCACGCGTGTCGGTCAAGCTGGTCAGCGAGGCCGGCGTCGGCACCATCGCCACCGGTGTGGCCAAGGGTGCCGCCGACAAGATTTTGATCAGCGGCCACAACGGCGGCTCCGGTGCCGCGGCGCGCGATTCGATCTGGCACGCCGGTCTGCCGCTGGAGCTTGGCCTTGCCGAGGCCCAGCAGACGCTGCTGCAAAACGGCCTGCGCTCTCGCGTGGTGCTCGAGGCCGACGGCAAGCTCATGGACGGCACCGACGTCGCCGTCGCCTGCCTGCTGGGTGCCGAGGAGTTTGGCTTTGCGACCATGCCGCTCATCTCCATGGGTTGCCTCATGCAGCGCGACTGCCAGCAGGACACCTGCCCGGCCGGCATCGCTACGCAAAACTGCCGCCTGCGTCGCGGCTTCCGCGGCAAGCCCGAGCACGTTGAGCACTTTATGCTCTTTGTTGCCGAGCAACTGCGCGAGGTCATGGCGAGCCTGGGCTTCCGCACCGTCGACGAGATGGTCGGTCATCCCGAGTGCTTACGCCAGATCGAGGTCCCGGGCAACCGCAAAGCAAACCTGCTCGATCTGTCGCCCGTGCTGGCGAGCGCGACCTGCGAGTTCGGTGCGCATATTCCGGGCGCCGACGGTCGCCACTTCCTGCCGCAGATGGCCGCGGACAGCGAGCTCGACAAGACGCTCGACTCCACGTTGTTTGTGCCCTATACGGCCGACGCCCGTGCGCACCTGCGTCCGATTCGCTTCCGCGCCGATATCGCCAACGTCAACCGCTGCGTGGGCACCATCCTGGGCAACGCGGTGACCAAGGCGCATCCCGAGGGCCTGCCCGCCGGCTCCATCACCATCGATTGCGATGGCTCGGCCGGTCAGAGCTTTGGCGCCTTCCTGCCGCGCGGCATTACGCTCAACGTGTGCGGCGACGCCAACGACTACTTTGGCAAGGGCCTTTCGGGCGGCGAGGTGTCGGTGCGCCCCAACCCGCATGCGACCTACAAGTTCGACGAGAACATCATCGTGGGCAACGT
>DBGAZC010000022.1:0-5800 GCA_048472015.1 Collinsella sp.
GACTTCAAGCCCGCGAAGGAAGGAAAGTAAGATGGCAGCATCCGACATGATGTCCGCCCTGATGGAGCTTTGCCAGGAGAAGCACATCGACCAGCTCTACCTGATCGACCGCCTGGAGCAGTCGCTCGCCAAGAGCTATGCCGAGATCCTGCATCTTGAGTGGGGCGCCAAGGTGACCATCGACCGCACCACCGGCAAGATCTACGTCTACCGTCTGGAGCCGATCGACGATTCCATGGACGAGGAGGGCAACTTCACCGAGTTCGAGGAGATCGACGTCACTCCCAAGAACACGAGCCGCATCGCCGCCCAGCACGCCAAGGCCGAGATCAACGCCATCGTGCGCAACTCCGCCCGCGAGCAGATCTACGAGGAGTTCTCCGGCCGCATCGGTGACCTCATCAGCGGCACCGTGCTGCAGTCCACGCCCGACTTCACGATCGTCAAGATTCGCGAGGGCGTCGAGGCCGAGCTTCCGCACTTCGACCAGCGCCGTTACGAGAACGAGCGCAATGAGCGTCCGATGGGCGAGCGCTACCTGCACAACCAGCACATCAAGGCCGTGATTATCGACGTTCGCGACCCCAACTCCAACCTGCAGCCGGTCCGTGGCGAGCACAGCCGTCCGCCGATTGTCATCTCCCGTACCCACCCCGAGCTCATGCGTCGTCTGTTTGAGCAGGAGGTGCCCGAGATCTATGAGGGCACCGTCCAGATCAAGTCGATCGCCCGCGAGCCCGGCCAGCGCTCCAAGGTCGCTGTCCACTCGCTCGACGATCGCCTGGATCCCGTGGGCGCCTGCGTCGGCCCCAAGGGCAGCCGTGTTCGCGCCGTCGTGGGCGAGCTCCGTGGCGAGCGCGTCGACGTCATCCTGTGGGATGCCGATCCGGCCGTCTACGTCGCAAACGCCCTGTCGCCTGCCAAGGTCACCCGCGTTCTCATCGACGAGGAGAAGGCCTACGCCGGCGTTATCGTGCCCGACGACCAGCTGTCCCTCGCCATCGGCAAGGAGGGCCAGAACGCCCGCCTCGCCGCGCGCCTGACCGGCTGGCACATCGACATCAAGTCCGAGACCCTTGCCGCCGACATCCTCAAGAACGTTCCCGTTCACGAGGAGCCCGCCGCCGACCTGATCGGTGACGAGGAGGACGAGGACGTCCGTCGCTGCGAGTTCGTGTCCGAGGACGGCATCCAGTGCCGCAACCAGGCTCGTCCCGGCTCCCGTTTCTGCGGTGTCCACGACACCGACGCCTTCGATGATGCGGAGGACCTGATCTAGCGCGCGGTCGCGCCGGGCGGGTCCCGGCGCATACCCCACGCTCGTTCAGTCTCTAGGCACCCAAGGTGCCAGAAAGGGTAGGTGAAGTCATATGGCAAAAGTCCGTGTGTCCACCCTGGCCAAAGAGTTCGGCATGACCTCCAAGGAACTGATGGGTCATCTCGCCGAAATGAAGATTCCCGCTAAGTCCGCTTCCTCCGCCCTGGAGGACGCCTACGTCGCTATGGTCCGCAAGCAGCTCGCCTCGGTGATCGAGGCCCGCGCCCAGGAAGTCGAGGCCGCCAAGCTGGCCGAGGAGCAGGCCGCTGCCGCCGAGGAGGCAGCACGCGCTGCCGAGGCAGAGCGCGAGCGCATCGCCGCCGAGAAGGCGCGCGAGGAGGAGCGCCGCCAGTTCGCCGCCGCCCAGGCCGCCGAGGAGGCCGCCCGCGCCGAGGCCGAGGCTAAGAAGAAGGCCGAGCAGGAGCGTCTTGCCCGCGAGAAGGAGGAGGCTGCCCGCGAGGCCCAGCGCCGCGCCGTTCCCGCTTCCGATTCCGGTTCGCGTTTCCGTTCGCTGCTCGACCAGATCGCCGCACAGGAGACCGTGCTCAAGGAGAAGAAGGACGCCGAGGAGAAGGCCAAGGCCGAGCGCGCTGCCGAGCGCGGCAACCGTCGTGGCGGCAACAACGACCGTCGCGGTGGCCGTCGTAACGATCGCAACGCCTCCGACAACAACTCCGAGCGCAATGCCTCCGAGAGCCGTCCGCACAGCCATCGCACCAACGCCAGCAACAACGTCGCTGCCGGCATGGACTTCCCCAACCCCGACAAGCAGGGCAAGGGCAAGAAGCGCAAGGGCGGTCACAACAACGAAGAGGACCACTACAGCCGCATGGCTCGCGAGGCCGAGGAGTACAGCCGCGAGAAGGTGCTCGAGGAGGCTCGTGCCGCCGTCGAGGAGGCCTCTCGCGAGTCCACCGGTCGTCGCAAAAAGCGCAAGGAGAAGCGCGAGCGCGAGGCCGCAAAGGCTCAGGAAGAGCGCAAGATTGAGGAGGCGCTGGCCCAGGGCGTGAACCCCGAGGACCTCGACGCCATCAAGGTCTCCCAGGGCGTTACCGTCCAGGAGCTCGCCGAGGCGCTCGACGTTCCGGCCAACGACATCATCAAGCGCCTGTTCCTGCTGGGCACGCCGCTTACCATGACGCAGTCTATGTCCGACGACCTCGTCGAGCTCGTTGCCGACGACCTGGGCCGTCAGATCAAGATCATCACCCCCGAGGAGGAGAACACCTTCTCGTTCTACGACGATCCCGCCGACCTTAAACCGCGCGCCCCGGTCGTCACCGTCATGGGCCACGTCGACCACGGCAAGACGAGTCTGCTCGACGCCATCCGTCACACCGGTGTCGCTGCCGGCGAGGCGGGCGGCATTACGCAGGCCATCGGCGCTTCGCAGGTCATGATCAACGACCGCAAGATCACCTTCATCGATACCCCCGGTCACGCCACCTTTACGGCCATGCGTGCCCGCGGCGCCAAGGTGACCGACATCGTCATCCTGATCGTGGCTGCCGACGACGGCGTCATGCCCCAGACCATCGAGTCGATCAACCACGCCAAGGCCGCCGGTGTTCCCATCGTCGTCGCCGTCAACAAGATCGATAAGCCGGGTGCCAACCCCGACCGCGTGCGCCAGGAGCTCACCGAGTACGGCATCATCCCCGAGGAGTGGGGCGGACAGAACATGTTCGTCAACATCTCGGCCAAGCAGAAGATCGGTATCGACGACCTGCTCGAGACCGTGCTGCTCCAGGCCGACGTGCTCGAGCTCAAGGCCAACCCCGATACGTTCGCATCGGGTAACGTCCTCGAGGCTAAGCTCGACAAGGGCCGCGGCTCGGTTGCCACCGTGCTCGTGACCCGCGGTACCCTGCACGTGGGCGACACGCTGGTCGCCGGCCTCACCTATGGCCGCGTCCGCGCCATGCTCGACCCCAAGGGCAACGCCGTCACCGAGGCCGGTCCCTCCGACGCCGTCGAGATCCTGGGCCTGCAGTCCGTCCCCAACGCCGGCGATGAGTTCCGTGTGTTCGAGGACGAGCGCGAGGCTCGTGCACTGGCCGACGAGCGTTCGCTCAAGGCCCGTATCGAGGAGCAGAGCCGCGTGAAGCACGTGACGCTCGAGAACCTCTTCGAGACCATCGCCGACGCCGAGGTCAAGGAGCTCAACCTGATCATCAAGGCCGACGTCCAGGGCTCCATCGAGGCCCTTCAGGACTCCCTCGACAAGATGGATCAGTCCGAGGTGCGCATCAACACGATCCACTCCGCCGTTGGTGCCATCAACGAGACCGACGTGGTCCTGGCCGACGCCTCCAACGCCATCATCATCGGCTTTGGCGTTCGTCCCGACGGCAAGGCCCGCTCCGCCGCCGAGCGCGAGGGCGTCGAGATCCGTTGCTACGACGTCATCTACAAGTGCCTCGAGGACCTCGACGCTGCTCGTATCGGCATGCTCAAGCCCACCGAGGTTGAGGTCTCCACGGGCACTGCGACCGTCCTGGACACCTTCAAGGTGCCCAAAGTCGGCATCGCCGCCGGTGTCCGCGTCGAAGAGGGCGAGATCGCCGCGACCGATTCCGTACGCCTGGTGCGCGACGGCATCGTGGTCTTCAACGGTAAAATCGCCTCGATGCGCCACTACAAGGACGAGGCCAAGAGCCTCAAGAGCGGCTCCGAGGGCGGTATTGGCCTGGAGAACTTCCAGGACATCAAGCCTGGCGACACCATTGAGGGCTACCGCATCGACCAGGTTGCCCGTACCGAGTAGGGGGTAGCGCTATGAAGCAAACGCAGGCAACCCGCCGTCTGGGCGAGCAGCTTCGCGAGAAGCTCGGTTATATCCTGCTCTTTGAGGTTTCCGATCCGCGTCTCGACCTGGTCACCCTGACCGCGGTCGAGGTCGCGGTGGACCGCTCGTTCGCGCGCGTGTACGTGTCGTGCGACGCGAGCCGCTACGACGAGGTCATGGAGGCGCTTGCCAGCGCCAAGGGCCGCATCCGTAGCCTGTTGGCCCGCTCGCTCGATTGGCGCGTCACGCCCGAGCTCGATTTTCGCATCGATCGCTCGACCGATGAGGCCGAGCGCATCACGCGCGCGCTGGAAAACGTTCCCGCCACGCTTGCGATCGAAAAGGACGAGGACGGCTATCCAATTGCGGATGCCGCCCAGGAGGCAGCTTTAGATGAGTAATTCCGCCGACCTCGCATCGCGCGAGTCTGCAGATATTCAGCGACGCATCCTCGAGCTTATCGAGGGTGCGTCCTCCATTGCGATTTCGGGACATACGTCTCCCGATGGTGACGCCCTGGGCTCCGTGCTGGGTCTGGGCCTCTCGCTTATGAAGTTTTTCCCCAACAAGGACATTGCCCTGCTGCTGGCAGACGATGACCCGGTTCCGCGTATTTACCGCTTTATGGAGGGCGCCGACCGTCTGGTGCCGGCATCTGCGTATACCGGCAATCCGGACCTGTTCATCTCGGTGGACGTGCCGGTCGTCGAGCGTCTGAACAACTCAGCCAAGGTGCTCCGCCGCTCGTCGCATGTGGTGTGTTTCGATCACCATCCGGCGCGCGAGGAATTTGCCGAGCTGAGCCTGAGGTGCGTCGGCGCCGCGGCCTGCGCCATGATCATCGACCGCTTTTTGGACAATTGCGGCATTGTGGCTCGCGATGGTGTCGCGACCTGCCTGCTGTGCGGCCTGGTGACCGATACCGGTCGTTTTCAGTACCAAAACGCCGATGCCGCTGCGTTCCATGCCGCCTCGCGCCTGGTCGCGCACGGTGCCGATCCGGCGCGCGTCGCGCTCGAGGTCTACCAGAGCATGCGCGTAGAGTTCTTGCATCTCAAGTCCATCGTTATGGGTCGTATCAAGACCGTGGCGCACGGTCGCGTGGCATATAGCTATGCGTACCAGAGCGACCTCGAGGCTTGCGGCGTCACTTCGGATGAGTGCGACGGCCTGGTCGATGTGGTGCGTTCGGTGATGGGCGTGGAGGTCTGCCTGTTCCTGAAGGGCATTGAGGGCGATACCAAGGTACGCGGTAACCTGCGCTCCAAGGGTGACCTCGATGTGTCCGAGATCGCTGCCAACTTTGGCGGTGGCGGGCATCATGCCGCCGCCGGTTTTTCCAACAACGGAACGATTCGCGAGACGCTCGCCGTGGCACTTCCCATGCTGGCCGAGCTGGTAGGGGAGGATCCCGCTTCGGTGACCGTCGAGCTCTAACATTTTGGATGGTACATGGCTCGTCGTACGCCTTCTCAATTGAATATGCTGCTCGCCGTCGATAAGCCGGTGGGCTGTACATCCCACGACGTGGTATCGCAGTGCCGACGCGCCCTCCATGAGCGACGCGTCGGCCATGCCGGTACGCTCGACCCCATGGCCTCGGGTGTCATGGTGGTGGGCGTGGGCCAGGCGACCCGTCTGCTGGGCATGCTAACCCTCGATACCAAAAGTTATGTCGCCGACATTTCGTTTGG
>DBGAZC010000023.1:0-22705 GCA_048472015.1 Collinsella sp.
GGCATAGACCTTCTGGTCATGCCTTGCCTTTTGAATGACAAATTGTCGCTCTGGGCGGCGCGCAGCGTCGAGCCGTTACGCGGTTTGGCAAAACCGCGTAACCCACTACACAGCCTGTGCCAGCTTCTCGGCTCGCTCGGCGGCGGCGAGCGCCTCGATGACGGTGCCGAGCTGATCGCCCAGAAGGACGCCGTTGTAGGTGGAGTTGAAACCGATGCGGTGGTCGGTCACGCGGTCCTGGGGCTGGTTGTAGGTACGGATCTTCTCGGAACGGTTACCGTGGCCGATCTGGCTTTGGCGCTCGGCACCGAGCTCTGCCTGCTGCTTCTCGAGCTCCATCTCGTAGAGGCGGGCGCGCAGCATCTGCATGCAGACCTCGCGGTTCTGAATCTGGGAGCGCTGCTCCTGCGACTGCACCACGGTGTTGGTGGGCAGGTGGGTGATGCGCACGGCGGAGTAGGTGGTGTTAACGCACTGACCGCCAGGGCCGGAGGCGCAGTAGGTGTCGATGCGCAGGTCGGACTGGTTGATCTGGACGTCGATCTCCTCGGCCTCGGGAAGTACGGCGACGGTAGCCGTGGAGGTCTGGATGCGGCCCTGGGACTCGGTCTTGGGGACGCGCTGGACGCGGTGCACGCCGGACTCGAACTTCATGACGGAGTAGACGCGGTCGCCCTCGACCTTGAACTCGATGGACTTAAAGCCGCCGGCCTCGCTGGGGCTGGAATCGAGCACAGTGGTCTTCCAGCCACGCGACTCGCAAAAGCGCTGGTACATCTTGTACAGGTCGCCGGCGAAGATGGCCGCCTCGTCGCCACCGGCGGCGGAGCGGATCTCGACGATGGTGTTCTTGTCGTCGTTGGGATCGCTCGGGATGAGCATGTACTTGATATCTTCCTCGAGCTGGGGAAACTTGGCCTCGTTTTCGGAGATGTCCATCTGGAGCATCTCCTTCTCATCGGCATCGGTAGTATCGTGGAGCATTTCCTTGGCAGCCTCGATGTCGTCGAGCGCGCCGATGTACTCGCGCGAGGCAGCAATGAGGTCGGACTGGTGCGCGTACTCCTTGTTGAGACGCGTGAACTCCTTGATGTCGGAGGCGACGGCCGGGTCGGACAGCTTCTTCTCGAGCTCCTCGTAGGCCTTGATGATCTTTTCGAGCTTGTCGCGCATGGCAGGACTCCTTTATATGCGTGAAGATGAAAATCGGCAGAGTTGATGGGGCGCATGGCGCCACTGCGGGGGTAAGCCCAGCTAGAACATGTCGATCTTCAGATACATGCGCATCCCTTCGCGTGTGGGGTACATAGTTGCGGTCTAACCCATACATGATAGCGTGCGCAGGCAAACCTGCATATAACCCGCACGGATTGATTGGTGCAAACAAACCTGACCCCATTGCGCCAAGGGCTTGCTTTTTGGCTAGAGCGTTTGGAGTAGAGCGACGAGGAAGCGGATGCCCTGGAGGTAGGCGCGGCGGGTGATGCGCTCATTGGTGCCGTGGACGCCGCGATCGCACTCGTCATCGTCGACCACAAAGGCCGAGAAACGAATGCACTCGGGGCAAATGCGCTGGTAGTTGGCAGCATCGGTCGCACCGATCACGGTCGAGGGCACAATTGCCACTGGCTCGAATGATCCGTTTTCCTCCGTCCCCTTTGGATCACGGAAGTAGCGGGCGGCAATGGCGCGAACGGCCTCGAGTCCCGATCCACCGACACGCGGGGACGGCGAGGGCTCGGAGCTGCCGGGGCCGAGTTCGACCTCCACGCGCCTGGCAAGGCCCGCCGCGGCAACAGCCTCGCGGCAGCAGGTAACAACATCGGCCACGCCCGTACCCTCGAGCATGCGGAAGTTGATATTGGCCCACATATCCTGCGGCATCACGTTGGCGCCGGTGCTGCCGCCCTCGATCTGCGTGGGCGCGCAGGTGGTCGTCACGAGCGGGTAAAGCTTCTTGCTGGCGAGGCACTCGCGCACGATGACGTCCTTGTTGGTGGCAATCTCATTCGCAGTGTAGAGCCCCAGCTCGACGAGCTGTGCGGCAAGCAGGTCCGTGACACGCGTCGGCCACTCGATATCGCAGATTGCGGCGATGGCGCGGCTTAGTACCTCGAGCGATGTACCGCCGTAGGGGTTGGACGAATGCCCGCCCTCACTCTTCGTCTTGAGCACGATGTCGGCGTAGCCCTTCTCGGCAAGGTCGGCATGCATAAGCCAGCCCTCGCCCGCGCCGTACTCGGCAGCCGAAACAATACGGTAATCACCCTCGTCGATCAGGTATTCAAGTTCAATGCCGCGCTCCTCGAGCACGCGACCGATCGCCCCCGCGCCGCACTGCGTAGTTTCCTCGTCCTGGCCAAAGGCCAGGAGCAGCGTGCGCTCGTGCTCCCAGCCATGCGCCAGCGCATACTCAACCGCCTCAAGAATGCCTGCGACCTGGTCCTTCATGTCGATAGCGCCGCGACCCCAAATGTAGGTGTCGTCCACATGTCCGCTAAAGGGGGCATGCGTCCAGTCAGCCTCGGTGCCGGGCACCACGGGAACCACGTCCATGTGGCCCATGAGCATAACGGGCTTGAGGGCAGGGTTGGAACCGCCAAGCGTCACCAATAGCGAATGGTCGATAAGCTCGACCTCGCCCGCCGCGAACACGTGCGGCCACGCCTGCTGCATATAGGCGCGCAGATCGTCGAACGGCTGCCAGTCCACCGCCTCGGCATCCATGCTCGAGACGGTCGGAAACGACAGCACGCGGCCCAAGCGCTCACACGCGCCAGCCTCGTCTATATCGGCAAAATCGTCCTCATGCGCAAAGAAGCGCCAAACCTCGGCCATGACATCCTTTCGATTGTGATGACGAGGGCCGCCCCACCGGAGCGGCCCTGCCACGTAAGCGTTAGCGGTCGGTTATTTGTCTTCGAGATAACGCGAGAGGAACTCGCGGGTGCGTTGGTGCTTGGGGTTGCCGAAGAGCTTGGCCGGCGCGGCGTCCTCGAGCACCACGCCCTTGTCCATAAAGACCACGCGGTCGGACACGGTTCGGGCAAAGGCCATCTCGTGCGTGACGACGACCATGGTCATGCCGTCGGCAGCGAGCTTGCGCATGACCTCGAGCACTTCTCCCACGATCTCGGGGTCGAGCGCGGAGGTCGGCTCGTCGAACAGCATGATCTGCGGATTCATGCACAGGGCACGAGCGATGGCCACGCGCTGTTTTTGACCACCGGACAGGCGGCCCACGGCGGCGTGCGCGAACTTTTCGAGTCCCACGCTCGTCAGATGCTCCATCGCGACCTTCTCGGCCTCGGCCTTGCTCATCTTTTTGAGCGTGACGGGCGCGAGCGTGCAGTTGTCGAGCACATCCATGTTGTTGAACAGGTTGAAACCCTGGAACACCATGCCGATGTCCTCACGCAGCTTGTTAATGTTGCAGCGCTCGGCCGTGAGGTCCTGGCCATGGAACCAGATGTGGCCCGCGTCCGGGGTCTCGAGCAGGTTGAGGCAGCGCAGGAAGGTCGACTTGCCCGAGCCCGAGGCACCGATAATGGTAACGACCTCGCCGGGGTTAACGGACAGGTCGATGCCCTTGAGCACCTCGAGCGAGCCGAAGCTCTTGCGCAGGCCCTCGACGCGGATGAGCGGCTCTTTAGTTTGTGCGGCGGCCGCAACGCCGGTAGTGGCGGTATCTGCCATGATGATTCTCCTCGTCTTAAGCCTAGTTAGAGCTGGGCAGCGTGGCCGGAGCCTCGGCACCGAGTTTTTTGCCAAAGGCTTCGAGCAAACGGCTCGCCACGAGCGTCAGAATCAGGTAGACCACGAGCGCCACGCAGTAGACCTCCATCTGGCGGTAGTACACGCCGGCGACCGTGGTAGTAGCGTACATAAGGTCGAACACGCCGATAACCGAGAGCACCGACGAATCCTTGATGTTGATGATGAGCTCGTTGGTGAGCGCCGGAATCGCGTTTTTAATGCCCTGGGGAAACACGACTCTGCGCATAGCCTGCCACTGCGACAGGCCCAGCGAGCGCGCCGCCTCGGCCTGGCCGGGATCGATGGACTCGATGCCGCCGCGCAGGACCTCCATCATGTAGGCGGTGGAGTTGAGCGAGATGGTGACGAGGCCGGCGGTGAAGGTACTCCAAATCTGGTTGGCCTGGGCGGTCTCGAAGCCCATGCCGCGCAAAACGGTGAAGCCCGCGTAATAGATGAGCAGGCCCTGGACCATCATGGGCGTGCCGCGCACGATGGTGGAGTAGATGGTCGCAAAGCCGCGGCCGATACTCTTAAAGAAGCGCACCAGGTCGTTGTCTACGCGATCGAAGGTCTGAATACGCAGGAACACAAAGAGCAGCGCCAGGAAGAATGCGATGACGGTGCCAAAGAAGGCAAGCGCGATGGTGATCTCGATACCGCGGATAAAGAAGTCCCCGCTCTTGTAGGTCATGTAGACCAGGCTCGACAAAAAGTCGCTGGGGTTGGAGTCCGAGACAATGCTCACCTGCACCAGGTCGATAAACGACATGATGCAGCGGTCCACGAAAAAGATCGCCGCGATGGCGACCACGACATAGCTACCCAGGCGCGCGCCGCGGCGGAAACGCTCAGATGCGAACGGCGACTTTTCGCGATAGTCACTCCAATGCATAAGCTTGGTGACAAGCGCCGCCGCCGACACGACAATCCAGGCCCAAAGAATCGCCCAAAGGCAATCCTGGAAGATACCGGTGGGGGCTAAGAAGCTCAGCGGCGTGGGATTGCGCTGGCTAAACGCCAGGCCGAGCGCCGCGATGACGCTCGTGCCCAGGTACACATAACGGTGGTCGGCCTTGATAAAGGAGGCCAGACGATTGATGGTTTTCATGCTGCCTCCTTATGCCGGCTGACGATCGAGGCACGCGTCCCACATTTGGTCGCGCTCCTCTTGGCTAATACCCTTGAGTGTCTTGTCGATGATCTTAAGCAGCTTGTCCGAGCCCTTGCGGCAGCCGACGTTTGCCGCGACCTCCTGCTTAAAGCCCTCGCCCTCAGCAAAATGAATAGGGACAATGCCCGGATTTTGGGCCATATAGCCCTTCTCGTTCTCGGTGTTGTAGGTCACGGCGTCGCACGTGCCCTGCAGCAGGTTCGAGAACACCGTGGGGACCGAATCGACCGGGTTTTTGTGCACAACGCCCGGAATCTCGTCGATGACGGTATCGAGCATGGTGTCCTTTTGGCCGAGGACCGTAGCGCCGCTAAAGTCACTGAGCTTGGTCGCATTCTGGTAGGGCGAGCCCTCTTTTACGAACAGGCCAAAGTAGCCGATAAAGTACGGATCGGAGAAGCCGACCGACTCCTCACGCTCGGGCGTGGCGCTCATACCGGCGATGATAAGGTCGATCTGGCCGTTGTTGAGCGAGTCGATGAGACCCGAGAAGCTCTGCTTGACGGCAACGGGCTCGCCGCCGAGGGCCTTGCAGACAATCTTGGCAATCTGCACGTCGTAGCCGTCGGCATAGGCGCCCTGCACGTTGTCGATGGGAATGGTGTACTCGCTGGCCTCGGAGACCTGCCAGTTGTACGGAGCGTAGGCCGCCTCCATGCCAATGCGGATCTTGTCCTTGCCGATCACGGAATCGGACAGGTCGTCGCGACCGCCGCCCGTCGTGGGCTGAACCACCTTGAGCGTGGATGGGCGCTGACAGCCGGCGAGCGCGCCGGTGACGACGGAAGCGCTCGCAGCGAGAGCGCTACCCAAAAAGATGCGACGGCTGCATACCGGCTGTGGATGCGCGTCGCGTTGATGGGGAGAATGCATAATCTGCCTTCCCTGTTGAATCGTATGCTGACGACTTAACAGGATATACGCCAGCGACCAGCAGCGCAGCACAAGCTCGAAAAATTAATAGACACACAGTAGTCGTTTAAGAACGTCCCCGACGACTACCTACCAAAAAGCCTCCCTGCCGGGGATGACAGGGAGGCTTTGCCCCGATGTTATTGTTTGCGACGACGTATGATGGCGATAACGCTGGCAGTCACAATCGCCAGTCCCGCAATAACGCCCGCCCAGATGCCAGCGGCACCCGTCTTGGGCAGAACCACGGTACGCAGGTTGGTAATCGTGTCCGAACCCGTTGCGCCGTCCTTAACATATGTCGGCGTTCCGGCAACAAGGCTGCCCTCGCCGTCGTCGGTAACCGTCACAGACACCGTAACAGGCACAAGGTCGTACTCCACATCGTCGCGCGCGCCCTTGACCTCCGTCACGGTATACGACAGATTCTTAGTTGCCGATTCGACAAAATCTGCCTGGTTAAAGGCGACGTTGAAGAACGCGACCGTACCGTCGGCAGCATTCAGCGCCGTGGCAATAAGGGTTCCCGCTGCATCGCGGAGCTCAAAGCTAAAGGCGTCAGCTTGAAGCTCCTCGCCTTGGAACTCCTTCTTGACCTTGGGCGTAAAGAAGCCCGTGGCATAGTAGGTGTTCACAAACGCAGCGACGGCAGATTTCGTCTCCTCGGTCCGCAGGTCAACAGAGCCAGTAGAGCCCGTGCTTTTACCGGTAAAGCCCTTAAGGTCTGTCTGAACCACGTTGTAACTTGAACGCGACGGCATCGCAACGCTCGCCTTTTCGCCGTCACCCAGCTCAAAGGGCTCGCCACTCGAGATAACCCCGCTCGTACCATCTGGGTACGTGATTGCAAGGTCCTTTAAAGACTCGCCAGCCTCATCGGTCGCAGTCAGCGTATAGACAAAACGCTTGCCCTTGGACGCGGCAGTCGTATTCCGTAGCTTATTAGAGACCACAAGCGTGCCGGTCTTCATCGTGTTAGTAAACACCGGAGGCTCGCCCTCCTGTTTGGCACTCTTGGCCCCATGGCCGTTGTCAGTCACCTTAACGGCAACGGTCTTAACTGAGTCGTCATAATCGACATCGGCATTTGCAGTCTCCGCGATTTCTCGCACGTCGAACTTCGTATCCTCGCTCACCGACACAGGGCTAAACGCCACATTGCCGAAAGCATCGTTGTAGGCAACGGCAATAGGATCTTCAGCATTCGACTTGTCCTTCTTGTAGAGGCCAAACTTAAACTCACCGCCCACGAGCGTGCCGCCCTCAAGCTTCTTGACCACCTTAATGCCGACCGACGCATCAGAAGCGGAATGCCCGGAATACCTGTTGGTTACCGTTACTGTGGTTCCGCCAGCGTCAATGGTTCCGCTGTACAAAGCTTGGTCCGTGGTATACCCACTCGGCAAATCAACCTCGGTGACGGAATATGCAGTACCGGGCTTGAGTCCGTCAAACTTCCTCTCTTCATCTGCCTTTAACGTAATGGTCCTAGGGGCGTCCGAACCGATCTTTACCTGGAACGCAAAGTCTTGGGTCTTGTCTTTGGTGCCCGTCACCCTCTTGCACACGGTCAGCGAGGTAGCCTTAGTCGTGTTCTCGAACACCGGGAGGGACACCCGGAGGCCATGGCTATCGTAGTATTCAACGGATGCAGACAAAACGCCATCATTATTGGAAACCGTCACGGTAACGTCATAGACCGCATCGCTGTAGTTAATAGCGTCGTCGCTGCCCTTAATCTCCCTGATCTTATACTTGTAAGTACCAGCCTCACTGTACTCAATCGCATCGAAGGATACCCCGCCGCCGACAACATTGAGCTTCTCTTGCAGCGGCGTGCCGTCGTTTCCACAGAGCTCGAACTTAAACGCACCGTCCTTAGCAGGCAGGCCGTCAAGCGTCTTGCTGGCCTGAATTGTCACGCGTGCCTTTGAAGGCTGATAGTCGTTCACAAACGTAGCAGTCGAGGTTTCGCCCGACTTGATGACACCCGAAGCGCCGCTGGAGCCCACGAGCACCCAACCAGCAGAGGTCTCTTCGAGCAGTTGATATCCCATTCCAGCAGGTAGTCCTGTAATGGTCGCCGCCTCATTACCGTGTAAGGTTATCTTATAGCCGCGATCGGTCTTATTCGTAGTATGATCTTTTGCTTTCCACTGGGCATAAAGCGTCGTCGTAGAACCCGCCGGGAAATCCGGGCTATTCTTATCGATTGCGGCACCGTCGGTATAGCTCTTGCCCGAGCCGTCGGCCTTGGTATTCCAGCCAGAAAAAGAGTTGTCATACTTAGAGAGCGTACACGCAGGCAGCGTTGTGCCCCCCACCGTCTCCCAAGACCAATAAGACATAGACCCCGAGGCGCCATTGGCATCAAACTTAATCGTCGCAGCAGTCGGCGTGGCCTCCCAAATAAAAGTCAGCGGCAAATCGTCCTGGTGGTTTTCAATAAAATTATGTATATCTTCCCAATAGCACAGATAGCTCCACCATTTATCGGGGTGCTGGACCTGAAGTCCAAGCGTTTGGCAATACCAATAGCCCGTATAGGGCGGCCACTGCGGAACTTCGAAAAACAACTCAGTAGCATACAGTTTATTTTTATCCATGAGTTCCGCTAGGTTTTTGTTTATCGTGATTGATTTCAACTGGCAGCCCGCGAATATGCCATTATAGTTGCCATTAATCGGAAGCTCCCATTCTTGGAGAGCATCGATGTCTTCAAGACCCGTGCAATCTCTAAATGCGTCAACGAAGCTCACGCTATCATTTTGGTTAAACTGCCATTTTTCTACTCCGTGCAGGCTCTTGAGACCCCTACATCCTGAAAATGCAGAATCAAAACTAGCAACATTACTAACATCCCAATCCCTTAGAGCATCCAAACTGGCAAGACTGGCACAGCTAGCAAAACTGAACCACATGGACGTTATATTTGAAGTATCCCAGCCCCGAATGCCCTCTATAACGCGAAGCTTGGAGCAGCCGGCAAAAGTTTCATGGAGAGAAATGACATCAGGCCCCAGCGCTGATTTCCCTAAAATTGATTCCAATTCCCCGCAATATGCAAATAACCAGTTTGCATTACTAATTACAACTCCGTCCTCAAATATAACGCTCTTGACCTTACCAGCCGGAACGTTTCCGTTCGTGTTGCCAAATATAGATTCCCAATTGTCTAAACTATCCAGCACGCCCGCATGAATAACGACCTCGCCGGTTTTCGTGTCGTAGGTATACGCAGCTGTATTACTACCACCTGTAAAATTGCCCGTAATCGTTTCGGCATTCGCCTCGGTCGGCGCGAAGAGGCCCAGCAAAGAAGATCCCCAGCCGGCAATCGTTTCTAAAACACCACCGGATTGATCGGCATCGTCCGCGGCCGCCGTTACGGCCTTGGTAGTTAGAATGGGGGCCGAGCCGTTCAGCTGTTCAAGGGAGGGGTTGATAGAATCTGGCATCTGGCCCTCATCCCCCGTTAGCTTAAGCCAAAATGTAAACTCCTGCGCAGCATCGCCGCTCTTTACGTATTTCTCGACACGCAAGGAACCATCGACGGCCTTGTTCTGGAATACAGGTGCATCGATTTCTTCTTCGGTGCCGTCTTCCTTCACGCGAACAACCTTTTGATCGAATGAGATGGTGCCGTCACCATTGTCTTTGGGCGTCACGGTGTATTTGAGACTGCTTTTATCATAAACAGTCGTACTGTCATTTTCTTTCGCAATCTCGCTCACTAAGTAGCTATAGCTCTTACCAAAACTATCTTGTGAATAGTTAATAGGACCAAAAGTGATCATGCCATCTGCGCCATTGGCAGCTTCGGTTGCTGTCGGCATCGGGGCGTTTGGCGAATCCTTGGCAGGCTCAACCTTAAACGTATACTGACCATCGACAAGCTCGCCGTTTTCCAGCGTCTTCCAGGCAATCAAAGTGGTCTGACCCGATGCGCTATAGGTATTAATCAGACGCTTAGCACTCTTGTCCTCTGCCTTTTGATCGTCCGTCCCATCTCCACCGTCATAGGTGACAGCGCACGCCATGGTACCGTCACCGCTATCGGTGACCAGCACCGTCGCCGTTATTGAACTTATGCTGTATGTAACGCCCAAACGGGAGCCGGCGATTTCCTTTATATCATACTTAAACGTCTTGCCATCGTCGGCCTCGGTATATCGAATCTTGCCGAAGTCGACCTTGCCGTTTTTATCGTTGTATGCCTTTCGTTGCAAAGTGCCGCACTCGCTCGTCAACTGAAACGCATATTGCCCCGCGCTCAGTGTTCCACCGTCGAGAACTTTAAGCGCCGTGATATTGGCTGCGCCCTTTGATGCATACAGATTGACGAAATCCGCGCGCGCGATATGCGCTTCGCCCGCTTGGATGGGGCCCTTTTCACCGCTTGTCTTCACAAGTTCGAATCCAGCGTCGTCAATTTGCGTAACGCTATATCTGGTTTCGGATGCGATTCCCTTGACGCGCGCACTTTGTCCAGACCCCAGGACAACAGTTTCCCCGGCACCCACAAAGCCAGTGGCAATTACGGCACTACTTGCGGTGTCATATACCTCGTAAGCGTAGCGATTACCGTCGACCGAGCCGTCGGGATTTACCAGATCAAGCCTAAATTTAAAAGACGGTTTTTTTGCAATAGCGGCATCCGTAGCATTCTTAAGGGTCTCACTTATGACCAAATCGCCATAAGGATCATACGTATTGGTAATTGTCCCGTTCTCATCGATTGACGTGCTGTATCCGGCAACATACTGTTCATTCACCGTATAGACAACGGGAATACCGGGAGAACTGTAGACGCGCAAATCTTCGAACGAGTAATTCCAAATGTTGCCCGAACCGCCATACACGTTCTGCGTTTTTTCGAATTTTCCGTCGGCATACAAGTCGACTTTGATGCTGCTGGGGCGTTTGCCCGCACTATTGTCGCTATCATTCCACACCTTGATACCGGCAAACGACGTACGCTCGGGTTCATGGTAATTTGTAAGCACGAAATCGTCGCTTAGCGCGTAACGAGGTTCAGCCGTTTGCGTCACCGTTTCTTTTTGTGACACGTGATACCCATCTGGCACTTCCTCGGCAATCGTATATCGAATTGGATTTCCTTGTTCATCCGCCGACGGAACGTCGCTAAACGCCTTTTTCCAGTTATTGCTGTCTGCCAACGTGGCAAAACGCCCCGTATGCACGCCATTTGCCAAAAGCTCAATCTTCACTTCGCTAGGACGGATAAAGTCGGCGTCGTCTCCGTCGTCCCATTTCTTTTCAACCGTCAGAACATACTCAGATAAGCCCACTTTGGTGGTCGCGCTCTGCGCGTACTGCTTATCACCGCTCGCATACTCAAAGGTCGCAACACTCGCATTGTATGCGTGGGCACCACCCGTAAAGCCAACTTCGGGAGCGGCGTCGCTGTCGTAATAGTCGGTGGCTTCATGCCCACTTGCCTTGGCGAGATCTTCCGCCCTAGGCGCCTGCATGTAGACGAGGGCGCTCACGCTTTTACCCTGTCCCAAGGTGAATTCTGAACCGTCGGCGGCACGACTTACGTCGATGGCAACGGCGCGCACCCGCGACAAGTCGCTTGGCGGAGTCGTAGACCAGACAATCCCATCGCTCAAATCGAGATCCGGCGATTCCTTTTTGGACAAATCGACATCCTTTACCGCGTAGTACACCACTGGGTTCGCGCCAGCAGCGCGCATCGCCGAAACATCGATACCGGTAAACGTGCCCCGCCACGTCTCGTCACCGGCATTGGCATCCTGAGGAGCGGCCACTTCTAAATTGTTGTAAAGGACGATATTTTTGAGATTGCCGCTTTCTTTTGTGCTCGAATAACGCAGCTGATAGACATAAGACCCACCATCGCAAACATTCACGGGCGTCTTATTGCCTTGACCATAAGCGCCCGTGCCGTTGGCAGCAACTTTAAGATCAAGCCCGCTCACAATGGCATGATCAAAAATGCCAAGATCGGCTTCCGCGCGAGTACAAGAAACTCTTACTGTCGCTCTCTGCGTTGAGCCCGTTCAATACATCTTCGTAGCCCCGCACCGCATCGGCAGTCTGCTTATTGTTGTACAAATTGTTTTTCGTGGCATCCGATGTGATGGCATCGCCACGCTCGCCCATGTAGCCCATCACATTGCCCAGCTGGTCATTGTCGCTTTCAAAGGCTGCAATGTTAGTTATCTTGGCACCAAACTCCCAAGCGTCACCAAACGAATAGGTTGCCTTAAACTTCATGTACGGCATATCGGCATAATTGCCCGAGCCCCTTGCATCGCGCATGGGCTGCGGGTTGAGCGTCGCATGCACCTTAAGTAGCGTGCGACCAGAGTTTTTATAGTTTCGCAGCACTTCAACGGACTCGACCTTGTCGCCCGGACGCAACTCAATACTACTCGTATCAGGAAAGACGCCCTGTGGCAGCAAGTCATAAAACGTACCCGATGTTTCGCTTTTAATCAGACCGTCACGCACAGCCTCATCGTAAGCGCCTCTATCGCTCAAGCCCGTCCGCTCGTAAACGTGATTGGTAAAAACCAAGTCATAGCGCTGCTGTGCCTTGTTGGCAGACGGGGTAATTTCATCTTGTTTAGAAGTCGCGTAAACCAGCGAGCCGCCCCGCAGTCGTGCGCGCGCTCGTCCAGAAGTCTCCCTTTCGACATTACCGTTGCACGACGTTTCACCGCGGGCAACGTTCTCCACATTCAAAATGGGATAGGCAGATTCTTTCATCGCTTCCTGAACCCGTTGAACGGTTTTCGCTGAATTCGCTTTTATACGGATAGTGGGTGCCACATTTGTTTCCAAGGCGCCCAAAAGAACCCGTTGGCCCTTTTCAAGAAGCACTGGATCACCGTTGACATCTGTAACTTTTACCTTTGCATCCGACGTGATGCGGAAACCCGTGTAGTCCGAATCGGCAGCAAACGTCAAGGTATCAGACTTTGCCCCGCCAACCGACACTCCATTTACCCCTGCAGCCAAAGTAACCACGGGGGATTTCGTCTTATATGAAACCGTCGCAACGCGAATCCAGCTGCCGTCGGCGCACTTTGCTTCTACTATTTGATCGGGAACGAAAGAACGGTCGAGAGAATAGTATGCCCATGAGTCTTTGGCAAGATATTCCGGCCGAGAGCCAGGCCTAACGGACGCCATCTCATCTTGCGTCAGCTTATACATGCCGTACGCCTCTGCCGCGCCAAATCTAATGCTTTGCAGCTCGTAGTCATCGGACGACATGGCTCCAGACAGGTCACCATCCCAAGACACACCGTCGTCGGTAATTACGGTATGCATGGTCGCATCGTCTTTGACCTGGTCCGGCGAATACGTGCCGTCCTCCAAAGGCGACCCAGAGAACAGTTTATAACCGCCATTCTGGTATGACCGAATGTCATACGTAACTGATACATCCTTGCCGGCAAGCAGCTTATCGAGCGCACCCGAATACTCATAACTGCCTTTAGTTATAGAGAAAGAAGAATAAGCGCTCTTGTTCTCTTTAGGTTTGGCGCTCTCAGGAACATCTAGTGTTCCGTTTAGTTTACTGGTAGTAACTCGTTCATCATCGGTTCCGAGGACGTCCACTTCCTTAAGCGAAAACTCAACAGCGGCCTTAAACGTATGGGCATTGCCGTCATCGGCCTTGTCCCGCGGCACGGCAACATATGCATGCATCGTGAGCATGTCCCCATACTGAGGAGACACACTCCAGTCAGCAGAAATGCTGGTTGCGTCGGCCGGCGCCTTGGCGACGGTGCCATCGGCATTGATTATTCCCAGCAACAGACTGCCCTCGGGATAGCTCTTTAGCATTTCAAACTTAACAGCCGAAACGTACGCCTGATTGCCCTTCGCGTCGTTGTCAGCGAACCAGTCAATATAAACATACTGAGAGGAGTTATCGGGCTTTAAGTTCGCGGGCCAAGAGTCTTGCCAGCTCTTATAGAGCTTGGAGCCATTTGCCAGCAAGATACCGGAGTCTTCAATAAGCTGCTTTGAGGTTTCCACCGTTGCAGTCATAGAATCATTGCGGGCAAGCGTGGTTCCCTTGGGCGTAGTGACCTCAAGAGCCGAAGCGAACGTTGCCGGGCTAATGCCCTCGACCGTCTTTTTAGGGTTGCCCATAACCTGGCTAGGCACCACATCGCGCTGTGAAAACTCAAACAGCGCCGACGTAGAAGCAGCCAGCTTAACCATGTTAACGAGTACATAGGAATCATCCTGCTCGTAATAAGCAAAGGCGGCGCGGTCGCTGGGGGCCTCGGGCACCGAGAGCGTAAAAGTGCCCATAGTCTTGCCGTCGCGCGTCTTGATAAGGGTTTTAGGAATAGTCAGGCGAATGGTGCCCGGCTCATAATCGTTTTGACCAGAAAGCTGGAAGCTCACACGCATGCGCACGTCAAATTTATCGTTGGTGTAAGGCGCAAGGGTCAGCTTCTTGGGATCATTGTCCTCGTAACCTTTGGTGTCCTCGGTAATCCAGGAGACCGACATTGAATCGATGCTGGTGCCGTCGGCGCTCGTCGGGGCACCAGCCATGGCATCTTCGACGCTGCCGTCGGGATCGTTTGCGGCGGCGGATGTCACGCCGGCAACGGAGCGTGCCGCCTCGGGGGCAGCAGCGTCAAGCTCGGCGACCTCGTTTTCGGCGAGCTTGGGAGCATCTACCAGGGTCGCGTCTTGCTGGAGGGCAACCGCACCGCTTTGAGACATGACGGGGGCAGCTTCACTCGGATTATCCTTCTGCGCCCACTGCGCATACAACGCTACCGTTCCGTTGCTAGCCAGGGCCGTCAGATCGGCACGCTCTTCGTCGCCGATCTGGCCGTCCTGGTTTTTATCGAAGCTCACTACGAGACCGCGCACGGTCGCAGCGGCATCGATGGCATATGCGGGAGTCGCCCCCTCATCCTTACCGCTAGGGGTGGTGGACCAGCCGGTGAATTCATAGCCGTTGCGGACGTACGCATTGAACGAAAGGGGCGTATCGGCGTCGTCGCTAACCGCAAGGGGATCCATCCAACCGTCCGTGGCGCCATTGCCATCAAACACGATGGCACGTTGGGAGCTTTGCTCGTCTGCAGGTTGTTCGACATCGGCGGCATCCTGAGTCTGCTGTTGCGACAGAGCCCACGTGGCTTCGTCCACAACCTCGGCGATGGCGCGCGTGGGCACACCCGAAAAGAGCATGAGCGCTGTCAGCGCCGCAACCGTCGTCTTTTTTGCTGCTTGGATGATGTTGGTTCGCTTCACGGTATTCCCCTAAAAGGATAGCCGGGCACGGGTCCAGCGCGTTGGAACGGACAGGGGGGTGCGGGGCGGGGGACGCCCCGCACGGGGGACAAGAGGCGCATGGGGCTGGGAGATGCCCCACGCGCCGGGGGGCTAGCAGATAGCGTTAGTCGTTACGCTTGCGATTGTGCGAAATAGCGACCAGCGAGATGGTGAGCACGATGCCGCCCACGGCCACACCGGCAACGATGCCCTGCTGACCGGTGAGGGGCAGGTTAGGGCCTTCGATGTTGGTGACGGTGACGTCGATGACGTTATCGGTCTCTGTCACATTAACGAATGTGGCTGCATTTGACGGATCAGAGGTTTTGTCTGCTGTAACTTTCGTCACGGTGCCGTCCGCATCCTTCGTTGCGACAATCTTGAATTTAATCGGGTCGATGGACTTCATGCCCGCGGGAACCACAGTCTCGGAGAGCTCGTACTCGACACCGGAGTCCAAGCCGGTAAAGGCAAGGGTGCCATCGCTTGCTTCCTTATTCTCGAAGACAATCTGATCGAAAGCGCCGGTTACGGAGTTGAAGCGTTTGAGCGTAAATTTGGCGCCATCGAGACGACTGGTTCCCTCGCCGTTGGGATCTTTTTTAACCTTGGACAGTGAAAGCTGATAGGTGTAAACATTAGACTGCGCGGTGGCCGTATTCGCGGTCGTGCCCGCCCCATCGGCATAAGGGTTATTGGAATAAGACAGCATCGCAGTGTTTGTCACGGCGGGCATGCCTACACCATCAAGAGCTGTGGCAAGCTCGGTGGCTGTATAGTCCGGAGTATAGGTAAGCGCGATCTTCGCCTTGCCAAGTTTTTTGGAACTAAAGCCGACGTCCAGCAGCGCCTGCTTCAGATTATCGCAAGTCCATGTAACCGTGTTTCCGCTTAGGCCGCTTGGAAGACTAAATTTGTCGGTAATGTCTTGTGTTATGCCCTCGACTTCGGCCGTCACTTTCACGCCCCAGCCCGGTTTTGTGCTGTCCCCGTCGACACCGACAACGCGTTCATTCGTAACAGTTACGCCCGACGGAAGGGTATCGGTAAAAACATACTTGTAGGCATCATAGTCGGCAATATTGGAGGCGACTGTACCTTCGAGTTTGTAGGTTAACTTCTCTACCGTAGTGGCGTTCGTCAGACCAACGTCAGTGTTCTTCTTATAGCCTTCATTGTTCACCTTGACCTGCTTGGTCACCGTAGGCGTCGAGACCTTGGTTTCCGCAGTCACGTTTCCGTTTACGGGAACGAGAATCGCAGAGGTAGTGGCACCGGAAGTGCTCGAGCTAGCAATCAGATAATAGCCAGCTTCGTTAACATTGAACGCAACCGTGCCATCAGAGGCGCTCTGCGTAGCTGTGGCACCGGAAGTGGCCAATGCGCCTGCAAGTTTGTTTGCAAACTTCTGCTGATTGGTACGATCCAAACCACGAATAGCATCAGTGATGGCGATTGCAATACGAGCCTCGGACATGTCGCTCGCATCAATCTTCTGCTTTCCCCCTTCGACCAAGACGGAGTTCAGCGTTGTTAGCACCGTTGCAATGTAAGCGGGATTAGCAACAACATTGCCCAGGTGCGTATTGTCGGCGCCTCCAAACGTACCCGTAAACAGCTGGTAAATCTTGTACTCACCGCTAACGGCATATGCCGAACCTGCCGGCGCCTGCACCGTCACCGAATAGGCAGCATCTGCATACACCTGGGCCACGGGAGCTACGACGCCGCCTAGCGCCAGCGCAGCAGCGAGACCCGCTGTTACAGCCAACCTTGCTTTTCTTCCCTTGACACTCATTCGGGTTCTCCCCTTTCTACTGCTGCTTGCGCCTTGTGCGCAGGCGGCGATTTACAAACAGCGCTATCGCAACGGCAACAATTGCCACGATTGCCAAAAGCAGCGGCCATACGCGCCTGTTGGTGACAATATCGGCAGGCGTGACCGCAGTATCACCGAACCCATCCGGCACGGCGCAACGTTCGCCGTGTACCAGCAGACGATGGTCATTGACGCCATACGGCGTGCACGTAATGAGCGTGCACAGATCGCGTCCGGCCTCGATCTCCAAAAGGCCCTCCTCCTCTGGAAGGACCGTCTCGCTGCCCATAACCCGGTAGCAATACAAATCACCGAGCACTCTAATGCCAAAGACATCGCCAGGCTCAAGCTGGTCAATCTCGTCGAAGGCTCGCATACCCGACATGCCCGAGTGAGCGGAGAGTGCCGCATGCGTGGACTCACCACCCACCGGCAAGCTCGTCTGCTCCAAGTGCCCCACCCCTGCAGAGAGCGCCGCATTGTCAGTACCGTGATAGACAGGCATGGTGAGGTCGATACCAGGGATTACGATGTAGGCGAAGGCGGTGTCGGCACCATCCTCGGAAAGTTGCTGTTTATAGGGCCAGATATCCCGATCGGCAATGTCTGGCTGCTCGCCTGCGAGACGCTGATTGTAGGCGTGTGCCTGAGCCAGCAGCTCGTCTTTACGCGACGTGTCCATAGCGGCCGCAGTTTGGTCGAGCTGCACGGCAATCTGACCACGACGCCAAGCATCGATCGCTTCGCTGGCAGGATAGAAGGCAATAATTGCAAGGCCCAACGCAACGCCAAGATACGGCAGCAGGCGCACAAGCCTACTCGAAACTTTGGAATCCGTGTGCCTCGGGGCGCTCATTGCTTACCCCCGGTCTTGATTCTTATTGCGTCGCGCAATGGCAAGCGCGACAACGATGCAACTAAAGCCCAGTGCTACGACAACCACGGCGGCATCAAGCGACGTGTCTCCCGTCTGAGGCATACCCAAAACGGAGGGACCATGCTTGGCAGCAACGGTTGCCCCGTCCTCTGCCGGAGCGTTGGGTACGCGCAGAGAAGCAACGCCCTTGGCGGGATCGGCTTTTGCGCTGGCGTTTGATTCGGGAACCGCCACCGTAAGAGTGGGGTCAGCAGCAGTGAGGTCTGCATCGATAGTCACATGGAACGGATCCGCATATTTGGCAAAACCCTTGGGCGCACATGTTTCCGTAACGGTGTAAGTGCCACCGGCTATGCCGTCAATTCGTATGACGCCATCAGCATCGGTTTTATGTTCAACCGGCTGACTTACGCGAGAACCATCTTTAGCAAGATAGCAGCCATCGGACGCTTGCACGGTAAATACCGCGCCAGCAAGCTTGTTGTCCTGATTGCGAGAATCAACCTTAGTGAGAGAAAGAGCCCAAGTCACAATGTTGGCCTCGGCGTCCTTGGAACGACCGGCGGCGTCTTGTATGAGCGGCTGACTCGAATACGTGAGGTACGCGACGTTACGATACAGATTGTCCGTGCCCGGCTTTACCTTTGCCAGATCAAGCGTGGCTTTGTATGTTAGAACAACCGCATCTTTGGCGGTCGCGCTCGGCGCGAGAGCCTTAAGGTCCGAGGCGGTTGCGGTCCACTCGGCCCCCCGCGCAGAGGGTGCTGCGACCACGAAACCATCTGTAAGGTCACACTTAACGCTACCGAATTCATCAACGAGCTCAATCTTTACGCTCGAAGCATCTATCGCAAGCGCCGCATCCGGGCAATCGTGAAATTCATATTGATATGTAGTGAAGTCTTCCCAATTGGTAGGTAGGGTACCCTTAATTTGATAGGTAATAGGCTCGCCAGCATTGGCATCGGCGATGCTCTGCCATGTTTGAGGGCCGTCTTTGTGCTGCTGCGCAACAGATTTAGTGACAACGGGCGTTACGATTTTATCAGCCGCATATATCGGCGGCGGCAATATCGAAATAGCGATCGCCATAGCGGCAGCGGCCGCTAACGCAGAAGCAACCCCCCCCCGCTTGATATTAAGACGCTCAAGCGCGCGTGGCAAAAGCCTGCCGTGCTGTCTCATGGCACGTCCTTTCCCCTTGGACTACATACCATGGCCAAAACGCCATCAAAACGGCCAAGCGCCCCCACGCAGCACCCGTTTTGACTTATGCCGATATAGTATCGCGACCCCCTCATTTTTCTGATGCGCTATCCCGAACGGAGTATTTTTTGGAGCGAACAGTATAAATACGGAGCAAAAATAAGAATTGCAGCAACCGATCCTATTTTTCTCCTCTGCATAACCTACTTTTTAACTTGGGAAATAGCGCCATTCCACGAGCTATAGCGAATAAGCCGAATGAATCAATTCCATGACATAGTCTTAGGGACGCCGATGTTTTGACAATGCCAGCAAGCGCCACCCAGAGCGAACAACTTGGCATGAAAAAGGCAAGGCATAGACCTTCTGTCATGCCTTGCCTTTTGAATGACAAATTGTCGCTCTGGGTGGCGCGCAGCGTCGACCGGCCCGCCGTTCGTCAGAACGGCGGAACACCTACAGCAGCGTTACCTCGAAGGTACGCTTGTCGGTGGCGCCGGGAGCCAAGGTGATGGTGTTGACCTTGTGCTCAAAGACATCGTCCTCGGTGTCCATGGTGGTATGACCGGTCCAGGGCTCGAGCGCCACAAACGGAGCGTCGTTGGCGGCAGACCACACGCCGATGTACTTAAAGCCCTCAAAGTCGATCTTGACGCCGTGGCCCGACTTGCGGCCGCGCAGCGTGAGCGTGGAGCCCGGGGTATCGGTGAACATGATGGCGTCGTTATCGAAGCTGCGGTGCGTGATGGGCAGCACGTCCGAGTTATCGGGAGCCTTGTAACTACCCTCGAACGTCATAAGACCGTCGGGCGTGATGACGGGGGCCTCGTTAGTCCAAGCCTCGGTAAACGTCAGCTCGTAATCCTCGAACGCCTCGTCCTCGGCGCCGGGGGCGGGCACGTTAAATGCGGGATGGCCGCCCACCGAGAACGGCAGGTCCACGTCGCCGGTGTTGGTGACGGCAAAGGTCTGCGTGAGGGTGGCGTCGCCGGTCAGGGCATAGGTCATGTTGAGCTTAAAGTGGAACGGAAAGGCCTTGAGCGACTCGGACGTGTCGGTGATCTCGTACGTTACCGAGGAGCCGTCCTCCGAAACCTCGACCAGCTTGTGCTCGACGATGCGCGCGAGTCCGTGGCGCGGCATCTCGCAGGTGCCGGCCGCAGACGTTGCCGTGTTGTTGCGCAGCGAACCCACAATGGGGAACAGGATGGGCGCATGCTTGCCCCAAAAGGCGGGGTCGCCCTGCCACAGATACTCGTTGCCGTTGAGAGCAAGGCTCGTGAGCTGGGCGCCCATGGAATCGATGGCCGCGGTGAGGCCGCCGCGCTTGATGGTAGTGACGGTAGACATGCTACTTCCTCCAAAAGTAAACAATAGTGTCGAGGGCTATTGTCCCACTCTTGGCGGCGGGACGGGACGGCAGGCGATTATTGAGTAGCCATAGCGGAATGAGCGGCGAGCGCCTACTGGGTATCTACGTAAAGGTCAAACCCGCCCTGTGGCGTGGTGTCGACCGTATCGGGCGCCTGCGAGTTAAAGCTCACGGGAACCATGCGCTTTGAGGCACGGAAGCGCGTGCCGTCGGTGGCGACGGGCGGTTCATCGACGGTGAGCTCGTAGTCGCCGGGCTTAAGTTCGATGCCGTCACCAGCGGAATTGACGTATTGATACTCGTCAATCGTCTGCCCTTTGAGCGTGCGCCCCACGATATGGATGAGCATTTGGCTGTCGCCGCGCGCGGTGTCCCACGTCGCGCCGTCCTTGACCTCGACCGACACATGTACCGAGCGCGTGCGGCCGAGCGATTGCTCGACAGACATCTCGACCCTGGCGGCGTCTTTTCGCTGCTGCTCGACATGGCTCCAGACGTTTCCAATTACCGAGCATGCGATAACGCCGGCCATGAAGGCGATAAGGATGGGGCCAAGCGGAGAGCGACGTCCTGCATCTTCCTCGCGAGACAGATTGGGGCGACGTGTGGGTGCGGGCGCCTGAGCGCCCTGCGAGGGCACGTCGAGAATACTGAAGGATGCCGTGCTGTCGGGATCGATGGTGTGACGCGGCTGCGGGGTCTTTGCCGGCGAGATCGACATGTCGGCTGGCTCGCCGAGCGTGGCCGTAGCGTCGGCCTTGGCCTCGTCTGCCTCGGCCTGGGCCCAAGCTTGTTCGAAGGTCAGGGGCTCGACGGGATCGAGGGCGGCGTCCGAGTCGGCGGCGACGTCGTTGCCGGTCTCGTCCTCGTCGCTCGACACGCCACGCGGCGTAGGCTCGTCCCACCCCTCGTCCGGAGTCTCACCCTCGCTATACCACCATTCAAAGTTATCGATATCCATACGGGGCGCCCCTTAGGCCTCGCAAATAAACACTCGCTAGTTTTATACCCCCAGACGACACCGAAGCTCACCCGCGCCGGACACAAAAACCGTCACAACATTCGACGCTTTTCCTCGATTTCGAGATTTTCGCCGAATGTTGTGACGGTTTGGGCGACTGGCCGGCAGCGCAATGCGACAAAGGGACTGTCTCTTTGTCACATTCTGTTAGAGTTGCAGGGATTGAATCCCGCTTATTAATGCGACATTGGAGTGACAGCCTTGACCGCCGCAACCACGCCTAAAAGCAAGTCAACCGCCGCCGCGCTTTCACCTGCGCGCACCAATCTTTGCCTGGCGCTGCTCGTGTTGTTAGGTTTTTCGCTCGGCTGCTCGGAGTTCGTGGTCATCGGCATCGAGAGCGACCTGGCGACGGAGCTCGGCATATCGCTTGCCACCGCAGGCCAGCTCATCAGCGTGTTTGCGCTTGTCTACGCCATCGCCACGCCGGTGCTTGCGCTCAGCACGGGACGTTTTCGCCGCTACCAGCTGCTCGTGTGCTACAGCATCGTCTTTGTGCTCGGCAACCTGGTCATGGCGTTGGCGCCCAACTTCCAGGTGCTGTTTATCTCGCGCATCATCCTGGGCTCCGTCTCTGGCGCACTGCTCGCTGTGGGTGTGACGTACATCCCCGAGCTGCTGTCCCCGCAGCAAACTTCGTTTGCCATCTCGGTGGTATATGGTGCGTTTTCCGTGGCAATGGTCTTTGTCACTTCGATCGGCAAGTTTGTGGCCGACACGCTCGATTGGCACGTGGCCATGTACGGCACGCTGACCTTTGCCGTTTTGATCTGCGGAGCGCTCGTGGCGTTTATGCCGCGCGCCGGGCAAACCGACGAGCCTGCCACCTTTCGCGAGCAGGCGGGTCTGCTACGCGAGCCGAGCATCATCACCGGCATGCTCATCTTTTTGTTTGGCGTGGGCTCGGTCTATGTGTTCTACGGCTACGTGACGCCTTATCTTGAGCAGGTGCTGGGCATGGGCACGGTCGAAGCCAGCACCACGCTCATGGCCTACGGCGTGTTCTGCCTGATCTCGAACATCCTGGGCGGGTGGATCGATGCGCGCTTTGGCATGAAGGCGCTGCTTGTGACGTTTGTGCTGCAGGCTGCGGCGTTACTCGGGCTGTTTGCTTTGGGCGGCACCATGCCGCTCGCGCTGGTCTTTGTCTTTAGCTTGGCGCTGCTCATGTACCTGTTCTCGGTGTCGTGCATCACACACTTTATGGATGTGGCACGCAGCCGCCACCCCAAGTCGATGGTACTCGCAAGTTCGGTTGAGCC
>DBGAZC010000024.1:0-12385 GCA_048472015.1 Collinsella sp.
CGAACCTGCGGGTTCTGGGCGAGCTTGGCGGTGTAGGTCTTCATAAAGTCGAGGTAGGCCGGCAGGTCGAAGTAGAGGTTGTCGACCGGGCGCAGCTCGGGCACCTCGCCGGTGAGCTGGCTCTTGGGTGCGATGAGCTCCTCGGGCTCAAACTGGTGGCCCAGATCGCACTCGTCGGCATAAGCCTTCTCGGACTTGCAGCCCTGGATGGGGCAGCGGCCGATCACCTGACGGCCGTTGAGGAACGTGCCGGCCTTGGCATCGTAGAACTGCAGCGTGGAGCGCTTGGAGATGGTGCCCTGCTCGTGCAGGCGCTTGATAATCTCGGCGGTCACCTCGTTGTGAATCTGCGCAGCCGGCTCAAGGCCCGAGCCGCCGTAGATATCGCAGCTGATATTGTAGTTGTTGAGGGTCGCGGCCTGGCGGGAGTGATTGGACTCGACATACTCGCTAATGGACTTGTCGTAGCCCTCGTTCTCCTTGAGCTTGCGGTAGCTCTCCATGATGGGCGAGCCATAGCAGTCGGTGCCCGAGGTGAAGATGACGTTCTCGCGGCCCAGGCGGTCGCGCAGGAAGCGGGCGAAGAAGTCGGCAGGGACAAAGACGCCGCCAACGTGGCCAAAGTGAAGGCCCTTGTTGCCGTAGGGCTCGCCGGCGGTAACGATGGCGCGGCGAGGCCAGCTGGGACGGTCGTTCATGGAGTATTTGGATGCCATGGGACTCCTTCGCATATGGTGAGGGCGCGGCCGGGCGCGGGGCTCGGCGGCGCGGTGGTCAATTCGTGCATATCGTTCGACATTATCGCACATGCGGGCGGGTGCGTGGCAGGGGCGCTATCCTAAGATGCTATGAATGAGATTTCCAACATACATGCGTTTGAGGACGAGGATTTTCTGCACGCTTGCTTCGTGTGGGGGATGGTCGTAGTCGGCGTGTTTGCCGTGTGCCTGGTGCCGGTGTTTATGCTGCTGGGCGGGCCTGCAGACTTGGATGCGGCTGACGCGGGCGGCTGGACCACGGTCTTGGGCTGGATAGTCGGCTTGACTGCGGTTTCGGCGGCTTCATTTGCCGTGCACGAGCTGGTGCACGGTGTGTTTTTTAAGCTGCTGGCGCCTGCGGGCGCGCAGGTGACCTTTGGGGCGAATCGCGAGGCGGCGATGATCTATGCCTGCGCCGAGGGCGTGGTGTATTCGCGCCGGCGGTACGTGGCAGTTTGCCTGGCGCCGACGGTTGTTGTGACGACAGCGTTTGCCCTGGGGTTTGCGTTCTCGGGCTATCCGCTGCTGTGCTACCTGGCGGCCGGCTTGCATTTGTCGGGCTGTGTGGGCGACTGGTATTACGTGCGGACCATTTTGCGCGACCGCCGCATTGTCGCCTGCGAGGACACGTCCTTCGGCGTGCGCTTTTTCGGGTGAGGAGATGTTGATGAAGTCGTTGTTGCTGCATGCGTGCTGTGCACCATGCTCGCTTGAGCCGGTTCGCCTGCTGCGCGAGGAGGGGTTTGAGCCCACGATTTGCTGGACCAACCCCAATATTCAACCGCGCGATGAATGGCAGCGCCGCTTGGACGAGCTGCGCCGGTGGTGTGCCGATGGCGACATCGAGCTCATCGAGGCAGGGGAGGACCGCGATCGCTGGGAGACCGGCGTGGCGCCGCTGGGTGCCGACCGAGCCCGTCGCTGTCGCGCGTGCTATGCCCTGCGTCTGGCCGAGGCGTGCCGCGTGGCCCAGGAGCGCGGGTTTGAGTTTGTGGGCACGACGCTCGCCGTCTCGCCGTACCAGTTGTTCGAAACCTGCAATGATGTGTTGGAGCGTCTGGCTGCCGCCCGCGGTCTCACCCCGGTGATTCGCGATTTTCGCCCGTATTACCCCGAGGCGACACGCCGTTCGCGCGAGCTTGGCATGTATCGGCAGAACTACTGTGGTTGCCGCTTCTCGGCTGTCGAGGCGGCCATGGACCGCGCCCGTATCCGCGACGAGCGCAAAGCCGCCAAAAAGTAGTTCATTTGGGCTGGGGCCTTGAGCTGTCTGTGCGGTACGGTCGTTTTTGGGAAAGTCGATTTAATTAAGCGTGTGATCGTGGCTCGCTTGATACCAAACGACGACTCCTATGATTCTAATCCTCCGTTTGTTAAACATCAGATCCGGACTTGCTGTTGCATATGAATGGGACGACAGCACAATCATGTCGTTTCCTTCTGCAAATCGCCTAATTACCGGTGTTTTACCGTCTGCGAGCGCCAATACAGCACAGCCGTTCCAAGGCTTTGCGGTGGTATCGACAAGTAGTAAGCTGCCGGGAGGGTAAATGCGGGACATTTCGTCACCTTTGATTTTAACGAAAACGCTATGTGGGTGACGCTTGGCTACGTCTACGGGCGCGCAAGCATTTTGTTGGCTGTGCGTGATGCGGCGCTTTTGCGATTCGATATCGATGACGGGAAATGCGCCCTCCATTTCGTGGATAGCAGGGTCTTCGTCGGTGACGATTCTTTTATTTGCGAGCTTTACGGCCAAACCGTTTTCCTCGCCAACAAGTTCATCGCGGGTGCAACCGAAGAGCGCTTGTAACTTTTCAATATGGCGCTCACGGGGGGCATACCGACTTTTTTCCCAACGACAAACGGTCTCTTTAGATACCCCCAACATCTCTGCAAGTTGCGCCTGACCAAGATGCTCCATGGTGCGGAGTTTACGAATATTTGCCCCGAAGCCCATGGCTATAGATCCTCTCGCCACAGGGGGAGGCATAGACAGTTTGTGCCACCATAGCCTTTGGTGAGCTCGTCAATGGATAACGGGAATAATTCCATTCCTGCTTTCTCAAGCGCTTCGTTGGTCCAAACGTTTTCTTCATATACGCATAGTTTTCCTGGCGAGAGCGCAAGGATAGACGTTGCGTTGTTCCGGCGCTCTCTTTCGTAGGCGGTTTGATTCCCGCCTCCGCAGTCAATTACTTTTATTGGTTCGCAACAGGCTGCAGAGAGTATTTCCGGAATCGTGCGATCGATAGGAGTGATCGTAAGGCCCTTTCCGGATCGTTTTAGTTGAATGCTGTATGCATCAACGGCATTGCATATCTCACGATCGATGAGGAACGCGTCGTGATCAATTCTACTTATGAACGTATCGAGGTGGATACGCAGCCCGTCAGAGGGGACTCGAATCGCAATTAGCTCGGTGGTCTGGAATTTATTTGAGGTCAGGAGCTCTTTTGCAAGTGACTCGACGGCGGCGGGTTCAGTTCGGTCAGAGATTCCAACTAAAATTGTCTTAGCACTGATAACAAGAATGTCTCCGCCTTCGATATGGTAACTACTCCTGTTCAAATCACATACTGGGGTTTCTCCCATGATCTTGTGGTGGGTGAATATCTGCCGGTATAAGGCGACCTCACGATCACGCTCAGGCCAATACATATGATTTAGGATGATGCCGTCTCCGACTACCACAGCAGGATCACGAGTGAAAAAAAGCGTGTTGAGGGGATTGACCAAGAGCGAGGCGGGGTCAAATTGCTCGTGCACGAGCGCTCGTAGTGTTTCCGACTGGTTTGAACATAGCTCAGTGTCTCCAAAGCGAATGCCGTTAAGTACTATATTCACCAATTCCTGGGTGTTCTTAGCGTTCTCAAACAGCTGGGTTATTGTCTCGAGGAACTCTCTGCCTGTTGCTCCGCTGCAACGGAGGTAGTCATCAATAAAATATTTAAGTGATTGGGGCTCAGTTTCAAGTGAGTCTTCGAGAAGGTCCCTAATTTCAATGGTTTCTACGCCATGCTTCTTAAGCAATTGAACCATGGAATCGTGCTCATATATTGCTTTGTCGAGGTCAAAACGACCGCTCCATTTTCGCAGGGAGAAAACTTGGCTGAAGTCGGCATCAGGGTAGTTTTGTGTTTCAGCTCCAGGTCGATGGACAAGTACGGCTTTTAAATGACCGATTTCATTTGTTATGTGTACGCCTTGCATGTCTGTCTCCTGTCCTGCTGGTTTTTATATAAGGCTAAGGCAGGTTCCTTGTTGTGTTGCGGAAAAGTTAAAAGACGTATGTAATTGATAAATAACATCAATTTTAAATATCAGATTGATTAATAACGTCACTTTAGCTGCCGTTCATAGGTGAAAAGCGACACGATGGCGATGGTTGGCCGACCAACGCTGAGCAACCTCATACATTTATGGTGCCAGCTGGATAGATGGGAAAAGGAATGAAGGAGGAGAAATGGCAGCGGAAAGTTCGAAAGGCATCAAGCAGTTCAAGGTCCCGCACGTATATGCGATCATCTTTGCACTTATGGTCATCTTCGCTGTTCTCACGTGGATTGTTCCCTCTGGGTCCTATCAGCGTCAGGAGGTGAACGGTCGTGAAGTCACTGTCGCAGGTACGTATGAGCAGAGTGAAAAGACATATATTGACGAGGAAACCGGGGATGAAGTAGATCTCAGACAAGGCGTCTTCGATGTTCTTCAGGCTCCAACGCGCGGTATACAAGAGGCAATTGAGGTCGTTGCATTCATCTTGATTGTGGGCGGTTCGTTTCAGGTTATTACTAAAACGGGCGCTATCACGAGCGGAATGGGTCGTGTCGTTCGCCGCTTTAAGAACAAAGACATTCTAATTATTCCTATTGCGATGGTTCTCTTTGCATTGGGCGGAACGAGCTTTGGCATGGCGGAAGAAACTCTTCCGTTCTTTGCGATCTTCATGCCAATTATGATGGCTATGGGCTTCGACTCGATGACGGCGTTCATGGTCGTGTTCGTTGGAGCGCGCACGGGTTACATCGCCTCAACGATTAATCCGTTTAATGTTCTCATTGCGCAAGGTATTCTTGGTATTCAGGGCAACCCCCAGCTGTGGCTGCGTATGATTGCCTGGGTTGTTTTGACCGCCGTTGCAATTACTTGGGTTGTCCTCTATGCACGAAGGGTAAAGAAGAACCCTGAGTCATCGATCACATTTGAGGATGATATCGCCAAGAAAGTCGAGTTCGCTGCCGATGAATCTGCCCTTGACGCGGAATTTACGGGTCGTCAAAAAGGCGTGCTTGCGGTATTTATCGCTGGTATGTGCCTTATCATCTGGGGACTTGTGACCCAGGGCTGGTATATGAACGAGATTTCTGCGGTCTTTTTGGCCATGGGCCTGTTGGCTGGTGTTATTGCGGGCTTTAGTCAGGACGTCATCGCTCAGGAATTTGTTGCGGGTATCGCTGACTTTGCTTTCTCGGCAATTGTCGTTGGACTTGCGCGTGGCATCCTTGTCATTGCCTCTGACGGCATGATCATTGATACCATCCTCAATGCGCTCGCTACTGGTCTGGGCGGCATCCCGGCGGTTCTCTTTACTACGCTTCTTTATGCGGTTGAGAACCTCCTGGCGATTCTGGTTCCCAGCTCATCTGGCCTTGCAGCACTGACCGCTCCCATTTTTGGACCTTTGACCGAACTCATGGGCCTTAATCCCGAGGCTGCCGTGTGGGCTCTCTCCATGGGTAGCGCGACGATGTCTTTGATCTGTCCTACTAGCGCCATTCTTGTAGCGGGTTTGGGCGTGTGTAAGATCAAGCTTGGCCAGTGGTGGAAGACCGTTTGGAAATTCTTCTTGGTCGTGTCGCTCATCAATATCGTATTCGTAGCAATCTCGGGACTTATTGCCCTGTAGGTTTCATGGCTGAAATGGAGTAACAGGAATGTCTAAAGGACTGAATGTACACAGCGAGATTGGTAAGCTCAAGAAAGTTGTGCTTCACCGCCCCGGTCGTGACCTTGTGAACGTAAAGGCGGAAGAGTTCGAGGATGTCTGGATTCACGACTGTTTCTATCTTGATGTGGCTCAAAAGGAGCATGATGCCTTTGCGGATCTTCTGAGGAGCGAAGGTGTTGAGGTTCTCTATATGGAGAAACTCGTTGCTGAGGCGCTGGATGCATGCCCCTCGGCTCGCGCTGAGTTTACCGATACATTTATGGCTGAGAGCGGGATTGTCAATCCTCTGCTTGAGCAGGCTGTTCGTGAAAAGCTCGACGCTATTTCAGATTCGTATCAGTTTGTACTTGAGGCTATGGGGGGGTATCGTTATCGTGACCTTGAGCTGCCTCGCGTCTCGACTACGCTTAGTATGATGGATAATGAGGATGCGAAGCCCGATGATTTGGTGTTGAAGCCTCTTCCGAGCTCGTATTTCTCTCGCGATCCTCTTGCTTCCGTGGGCAAAGGCGTTCTGCTTCACCATATGTATTGGAAACAGCGAGATCGTGAAGTGCCCTTCTATGAAGCGATTTTCAAATACCATCCCGATTATGTAGGGACTCCGATTTGGTACGACCATAAGAATCCCTGGCATATCGAGGGCGGTGATGTGCTTAACATTAACGCTCATACCTTGGCTATTGGAATTAGCCAGCGAACTGAGGCGGCTGCGATTGAGGAGCTTGCAAAGAATTTGTTCTGGGGATCTGGGAATTCTGAGATCGATACCGTTTACGCTATTAAAATCCCCAACGGCTATGCTTACATGCATCTTGACACCGTTTGCACCATGGTGGATTTCGATAAGTTCACAGTTTATCCCGGTATTTTTGAGACCCTTCGTGTTTATCGTCTGACTCGTGGTGACTCTGAGGGAATGGTCGCTGTTCAAGAGATTGATGACACGCTTGAACATATTCTTGAAATGGCTACTGGCGTGGAGAAGGTGCAGCTTATTGAGTGCGGTGCCGGCGATATGGTTGAGGCATCTCGCGAGCAGTGGAACGACGGGTCGAACACTCTTGCCGTTGCTCCTGGTAAAGTCTGTGTTTACGAGCGCAATGTTGTCACAAATGATGAGCTCTACAAGAACGGTTTGGAACTTTTGGTCGTTCCCTCCGAGGAGCTGTCCCGCGGTCGTGGCGGCCCGCGCTGCATGAGCATGCCCTTCTGGCGCGAAGATATTTAGTTGCAAATCCACTGTGATAGGAGATGGCGAATATGGGTGTTAACATCGCTGGGCGCAGTTTTCTGAAGCTGCTTGATTACACGACGGAAGAGATTGAGTATCTGCTTGAGCTTTCTGCTAACTTCAAAAGCATGAAGCGTGCCGGTGTTCCGCATAAATACCTTGAAGGTAAGAATATTGTTTTGCTATTTGAGAAGACTTCCACGCGTACTCGTTGCGCCTTCGAAGTTGGTGCACTTGACCTTGGCATGGGTGTAACTTATTTGGATCCGGGCTCGTCCCAGATGGGCAAAAAGGAGTCGATTGAGGACACGGCTCGCGTCCTTGGCCGCATGTATGACGGAATTGAATACCGCGGCTTTGAGCAGACGAAGGTTGAGGAGCTTGCTGCAAAAGTTGGGGTTCCCGTTTGGAATGGGCTGACTACTGAATTTCACCCGACTCAAGTGCTTGCCGATATTCTGACCATGCGTGAAGAGTTTGGAGAGATTAAGGGCAGGAAACTTACATTTTTTGGTAAGGCGGCCGGAAACGTCGCCGATTCGCTCATGGTCATTTGCGCTAAGCTCGGCATTAACTACTGTTCTTGCGGCCCAATCGGGGGAAATTCGGAGGGGGCTACATCCTATGACCCTGAACTCCTTGCAGAATGTAGTCGTATTGCGGCCGAGCATGGATCGACGATTACCATTACAGAGGATATTGAGGAAGGCGCTCGTGATGCCGATGTAATTTACACGGATGTTTGGGTTGGCATGGGTCAGCCCGCAGAGCTGTGGGAAAGCCGCATTAAGCTAATGTCGCCGTATCGTGTGACCGCTGAGGTGATGTCTATGGCAAAGCCCGAGGCGATTTTCCTCCACTGCCTTCCGAGCTTCCACGATACTAATACTACTGTTGGTGCCGAAATTGCTGAGAAGTTTGGAGTCACCGAAATGGAAGTCACGGACGAGGTTTTTGAGTCCGATAAATCTCGTGTTTTCCAAGAAGCGGAGAATCGCATGCATACGATTAAGGCGGTGATGTACGCAACGCTTAAGTAGCGGGGCGTTGAGAAAACAGTCGCAAATCTGTTTGCCATACTATATTTCTCTCAACAAGCTGATAGGATACAGGGGAGAATGATGCGCGCGTCAGTCGATTTTTTCGACTGACGCGCTTTGTGAAAGAGGCAAAGATGCGTACCGATGATTTTGACTACAACCTTCCTGAGGAACTGATCGCCCAAGCTCCTGCCGAGCCGCGCGATTCCTGCCGATTGCTGGTGGTGGATCGCAAGGGCTCTCAGGCGGGAACGCCGCTAAAGCATGGCGGTACCGTTGAGCACCGCATCTTCCGCGACATCATCGACTATATCGAGCCGGGCGACGTGCTCGTCATCAACAAGACGCGCGTGATGCCGGCCCGTCTTATCGGTCGCAAGGCGGGCTCGGGTGGCGTGGTCGAGACACTGCTGCTCAAGCGCCGCGAGGATGTTGACCCGCTGGGTCACGTTTGGGAGTGTCTGGTCAAGCCGGGCAAGCGCCTGAAGCCCGGTGCTCATATTGAGTATCGCGCCGGTGGCGCCCATGCGCCCGAGGGGGCTCCCGTGGTGCTGACGGCCGAGGTTGTCGACTTTGTCACCGATAGCCGCGGCGGCCGCCTGGTGCGTTTTGAGCCGGCCGGCTGCAATGCCGCCGGCGAGCCGCGCACGCTCGACGAGGCCATTCACGCCGCCGGTCACGTGCCGCTGCCGCCCTACATTACCGATTACGAGGGCGATCCCGAGAAGTACCAGACCGTCTACGCCATGAAGGAGGAGCACTCGGCTGCCGCTCCCACGGCGGGTCTGCACTTTACGCCCGAGCTCATGGCCGCTATCGAGGCCAAGGGTGCCAAGTTTGCCGCCGTCGAGCTCGAGGTGGGTATCGATACCTTCCGTCTGGTGGAGGAGGACGACCCCACGCAGCACGTGATGCACACCGAGCGCTACCACGTGTCGCAGGAGGTTGTCGATGCCGTGCACAAGGCCAAGGCCGAGGGCCATCGTGTGATCGCCGTCGGCACTACCGCAGTGCGCTCGCTCGAGAGCGCGTTTGACGCGGACGCGCCGGTGTCCGATCCGGCTGTGACGGCGCGCTATTTTGAGGGCCGCGAGGACGGGGCCGACACGCTCGGCCGCGGTGACATCGTGGTGCGCGAGAATGCGACGACGCAGCTCTACCTCATGCCCGGCTCGACCTATCACGTGGTTGACGCGCTGATCACGAACTTCCACGTGCCGCGCTCCACGCTCATGATGCTCGTAAGCGCACTTGCCACCCGCGACCAGATCATGGATGCCTACGCTGCTGCTATCGAAGAACGTTACCGCTTCTTCAGCTTCGGCGACGCGATGCTCATTTGTTAGTTACGCGGTTCTACGAACCGCGTAACCAGTTGACGCTGCAAACCCGCCAGAGCGGCAATCTGCCTTTCAACTTCGGCGGCATGACCAAAAGGTCAATGCCGCCTCGTTTCAAGGCACCTTGCTCGCTCTGGCGGGTTTTCGCTGACTTTGCCAAGGCATCGGCGCCGCCGTTGTTGGTACTTGGGGACGTTCCTTATGTGCCGGCACCTGGGGACACTCCTTGTAGTCTTTGGGGAGTGGTTACTTGCTCGCGAACAGCCAGACTAGGATGATCACCAGGATTGCAGCGACGATGCAGACGATGGCGCCGGTGAATTTGATGCGTGAGTCGCGGGTACGCTCGCGCACCGCGTCCTCGGTGGCCTCGAGCTGGGCGACTTCTCGCTCGGTCTCGGCGTGTTCGGCTTTGTCTCGGGCCAAGGACCCTGCAAGCGACTCAGTGATCTCTGGGTGGTCGTGTACCTCGGTCGCCTGTTCGATAATCGACTGCGCATGCGCGGCATCTGCTTGGGCGTTGGCGATGCTCTGCTCTTGGTCGCGGCGTGCCTTGTCCTCGGCAGCGATCTTCTCGCGCAGTTCGCGCTGGCGCGTCGCGGCGGCAGTCTTCGCCGTCTGCAGCTCGTCGCGCGCGGCATCAGCCTCAGTCGTCACGGCTTGGTGCGCGCGTTTGGCTTCGGCAATGGGGGCTTGAGCCTGCTCGACGGCCTGCTCGGCTGCGGCAAGCGAGTGCTCAAGGTCGGCGGTGATGCGCGGGACATCTTCTTCGGCTTTACGCAGGGCATCTGCCGTGTCGGAGATCTGCATCGAGAGCTCGCTGGTGCGCACCGTATAGTTGGCGGGATTTGCCGAGGGATTGCGTTGCAGCTCGGCATACTCATGACGCAGCGTCTCGAGCTGGGCGCGCGTGGCGTCGACGGTTTGTTGTGCGGCGGCAATGCCGGCGTCTCGCTCGGCCTTCACCTTGTCGCGGATGCGCTTGGAATCCTCAAGACGTCGAACGAGGCGGTTGCCGGTCTCGCGAGAGCTCGCCTCGCGGGCCTCCACGGCGTCGAGCGCGGCCTTCAGGCGGAGCTCAGTCGCGTCATCCTCTGTCTTCATTTGTTCGAACTGACCCTTGAGCTCTGTCGCTTTGGCGGCGTGGGCATCACGGTCAATCTCGGCGGCCGCTGCAGTCTTTTGGGCCGTGGCAATCGCCTGGCGCTGGTCGGCGACGATCTGGTCGTAGCGGCCTGCGATATCCTGGCGCGTCTCGAGTTCCTCGGCCTGATCGGCAATGCGCTGCTCAAGTTCGGCCAGGTGGGCGCGGGCATCGGCAAGTGCCTTTTTCGCGGCGTTCATCTCGCGCATGGCCGAGGCGCCCTGGGCAATAAAGGTGCCCACGGCGTTCGCGGTGTTCGAGACAGCGGTCCCCAGATCGCGGTTCGCGGCAGGGGAGTGCGAGGCGGTCGGGCGAGCGGTGTCAGCAGCATCCGCATCGGCAGCCTGCGGCACGGAGATGTTGCCGGTGCCGCCCTCGACCACAGAAAAGCCTGCTGCGTGCGGGTCGACCGCATCGGCGCCAATCGTGGGGTGCTCGAGCTGCAGAAACGAGGGCATGGTGCTGCCCTGGTCGGCAACCGGAGTCTCGCCGGGTACAAAGGTCGAGGCCGCCTCGGCAGCCTCCTCTTCCTCGGCGTCAACGTCAGCGTCGGCCACGGCGTCTTTCATCGCTTTGACGGCATCCATCATGGAGTCCATGACGGCGTCGAGCTCTTCTTCCGAAGAGACCTCGATGGGGCCCGCTGCTTGCGGGACGTCGTCCTGTACAGGGGCGTCGTCCTGAGCGGGCGCATCGTCGTTTTGCTCATCGGCGTTTTCTGCGGCAGGGGTTTCCGCCGTAGCGCTTTCGTCCAAGATGGGGTCGTCGATGTCGATACCATCGCGGGTTACAACGTCAGTATCTGCGATGACGTCTGCGGAATCATCAATATGCTGTTGAGTCTGGGGGTCCAGCTCGTCTGTCATAGGCATGTGCTCCTCATCGTTGTTTGTCACCCTATGATAAAGTTTCGCGCCGACATCCCACGCGCCGCAGCAAAGTTTCAAAACGTGTTCGATGGCTCGATTTGATAACAATAACTCGGCCGTTTTATCCAGTTTGTACTTGACAATCCCTTCGCCGAACGACGTGGTGCCGTTCGCCTACCGCGGTCTTTTATTTTCGCTTGAACACGCTAAAGTTGCATCTCAGCTTTTGGCGCGTGAAGTTGGATACGCGCAGTCGGCGGGCGTGCCCGTCGCGATTTGAAAGGACTTTGTATGGGACTTTTCACTGGTAAGACCGTGATCGTCACCGGCGGCGGCAAGGCCACGCTTAAGGACGGCTCCGCTGGTTCCATCGGCTACGGCATCGATATCGCATTTGCCAAGGAGGGCGCGAACCTCGTCATCACCGGCCGCAACGTCGCCAAGCTCGAGGCTGCCAAGGAATCCCTCGAGGCCGAGCACGGCGTCAAGGTTCTGCCTGTTCAGGCCGATGTCTCGGCTGGCCAGGACAACGAGGCCGTCGTCCAGAACGTCATCGACAAGGCCATTGAGGAGTTCGGCCGCATCGACGCCGTCGTCAACAATGCTCAGGCCAGCGCCTCGGGCGTGACCATCGCCGATCACACCATGGACCAGTTTAACCTGGCCATTTACTCCGGTCTGTATGCTACCTATCTGTACATGCAGAAGGCCTATCCGCACCTGAAGGAGACCAAGGGCTCCGTGGTCAACTTTGCCTCGGGCGCCGGCCTGTTTGGCAACTATGGCCAGTGCAGCTATGCTGCCGCCAAGGAGGGCATCCGCGGCCTGACCCGCGTTGCCGCCAACGAGTGGGGCAAGGACGGCATCAACGTCAATATCGTTTGCCCGCTTGCTTGGACCGCTGCGCTCGAGAACTTCCAAGATGCCTATCCCGAGGCGTTCAAGGCCAACGTCCACATGCCGCCGGCGGGTCACTACGGCGACGTCGAGAAGGAAATCGGCCGCGTTGTCGTTCAGCTCTGCGGTCCCGACTTTAAGTACATGAACGG
>DBGAZC010000025.1:0-9563 GCA_048472015.1 Collinsella sp.
GAAGGTGAGGGGGATCCAGCCCGAGGGGATGTAGGAATGCGATAGGAAAGTCATAGATGCGGGCGTGTTGGCTAAAATGGGTCGGCCGGGATTGGTCAATCTCGGCCGACTATATTTGGCTAAATTATTCCGGCGCTAACACGGAAACCTTTCCAGAGGCGTCAAACAGCCATAATCCAAAGGTCGCCTCAAACAATTAGCCGGCTAAGAGCGTCCGTGACTACCCAAAAGCTGTACGCCAGCATCCAAAGATGTCGAAAAATGTCGACTTTGGATACTGGCGTACATGTTCGGCCGTATGGGTTGGGGTGGGCCGGTTGCAATGCGCGTGCTAGAGCAGGTTCTTCTGCACCCACGCGATGATGTCGCTCGACTCGTAGAGTGGTTTGCCGTCGATGAACAGGCAGGGAACCTGGCGTTTTCCGCCGACGGCGATGAGTGTCTGCTCGGCTTCGGTATCGGTCGTGATATTGCGCTCGGGAATGGTCACACCGTTATCGGCCAAAAAGCGCTTGACTTTTATGCAATACGGGCAGCCGGTCATAACGTAGAGCGCGAGCTCGTGATCAGTAGCCATAGGTCTCCAATCGGTTGAGGTTTCGATTGAAATACCCAAAGCTGCCGCGGTCTATGCGCGGACCAGTGACGACTCGATGGCTTGGACCAGAAACGCCGTGGCTCCGGTGCCGCAGGGCTTGTCGTAGTAGTCAACAAAGCGCTGGTCGGCAAGATAACCATTGGCGAGGCCAAGGTATGCTTCGTCTTGGGGTTCGCGTCCCCAGTTGAGGCCAATCCAGCGACGATGCATCGCGACAAGCTTGCGAGCCTCGCTTCCATCCGCATCGCCGTCGCCCATGGCAATCGAGAGCTGGCCCAGAATAGCGCGTTCAAGTTCCTTCATGTCGTTCCATGCCTCGGGGTCCATGTCCAGCAGCGCTTCGTTTGCTGCATCGATAGCCTCATCGCCATAGCGCGCACGCGCCTCGGCGCCGTAGCGCTCTTCGTTTTCCTGTACGGAGCGCCAGCGCTCCAGTTGCGGCAGGACGGCGCCCATGAGCGAGACGGCTTCGTCGAGCGACATGCCGGTGTTTTGCGCCAGGCGCGGGGCACAGTCCTCGATCATTGCCTCCATCGTGGTGTCGTAGGTGTACTGGCCGTGGTCGTAGCACCACTTGCAATAATGATCGGTCGCGGCGCCCGTGGCATCGGTGCCGCAGTCGCCGGGCGTGAGTATCATGCCGCAGCTCTGGCAATAGTGCTCGGGCATTTCGAGCAGATGAGATAGTGGCTCGCCGGTTACGGCGGCAATGAGCTTCATCATGTCGATGCCCGGGGTGACTTCGCCGCGCTCCCAACGGCTGATGGCTTGGCGTGTGACGAAGAGCTTGGCGGCGAGCTGCTCTTGGGTAAGGCGATGGGCGCGACGGACAGCGATGAGCTTTTCTGCAAAGGCCATAACGGCTCCTTTCTGCTGGTTGATGGCTTAAGCATACGCGGCGGCAGGCGCCTTTCCAAGCAACCGTTGGTTGCACGACGGGGGACCGCGACAAAGAATTGCGCGCAGCGCCCCATGCCCCCATGCCGTACAATGACCGGCATGGAACCTATCGCACACATACATACCGACCTGCCGCAGAAGTTCGGCATTCCGCGCAACAGCTTTTTGGCGCCTCATCTGCAGGGACGCATCGTTTTTGAGCCGGAATTTGCCTCCAACGCAGCGGTTGAGGGTCTGGACTCCTTCTCTCACCTATGGCTGCTCTGGCGCTTCGAAAACGGCACGCCCGGCGGCACAGCTAAGGACATAGCTGCCGATGCCAAGACGCAGGACAGGTCTGGCACCAATGCCAAGTGGTCGAAAACCGTACGCCCGCCGCGCCTGGGTGGAGCCGAGCGCGTGGGCGTATTTGCCACACGCAGTCCGTTTCGCCCTAATCCTATCGGTCTCACCTGCGTTAAGCTCGACCGCGTGGAGCTTACCGACGACGGCCCCATCATCCATGTGCTGGGGGCCGATCTGCGCGACGGCACGCCCATCTACGATATCAAGCCCTACATTCCGTTTGCGGACTGCCACCCGGATGCAACGGGCGGCTGGATTGAGGATGCTCCGTGGCAAGAGCTCGACATCGAGTTCCCGCAGACGCTGCAGGATATGGTCCCGCCCACAAAGCTCCCCGGCCTGGTCGAGGTCCTACGCCAAGACCCGCGCCGTGCGGGCAGCAAGCACGAGCCAAACCGCATTTACCACTTGGCTTACGTCGGGCTCGACATATCGTTTACGGTCGATGAAACCCAGCTAACCGTAGTCGCCGTCAACGACGCACAAGACTAACCCGCCATTCGTCCGCACCCGTCAAATTAAGCGCCAAACCCCATGCCAAAACCGCCCACGCTGGTGGACAATAACGCCTACCAAAACAATCACTTTGCACGGGGGCTCAGCATGAAATACGACTTTAGCTCGCTTATCGACCGCCACGGCATGGACTCCATCGCCGTTGACTCCTGGGGCGAGATCCCCGGTATGGCTCCGAACGCACCCGACGAGGGCTTCGACCGCATTCCCATGTGGGTGGCCGACATGAATTTTGCCACGGTGCCCACGGTCCAGGAGCACATCATTCAGCGCGCTCAGCATCCCATGTTTGGCTACTTTAACCCGCGCGCCGAGTACTTCGATCGCATCATCGAATGGCAGAACCGCCGCAATGGCGTCGAAGGTTTGAGCCCTGAACATATCGGCTACGAAAACGGCGTGCTGGGCGGCGTCGTGTCGACGCTGCGCGCGTATGTCCAGCCGGGCGATGCGGTGCTGGTCCACAGCCCTACCTACATCGGCTTTACCAAGTCCATTGAGGCCGCGGGCTATCACATTGTCCACAGCCCGCTTAAGCTTGACGACCAGGGCGTGTGGCGTATGGACTTTGAGGACATGGAGCACAAGCTCGCCCAAAACCACATCCATGCCGCGGTGTTCTGCTCGCCGCACAATCCCTGCGGCCGCGTATGGGAACGCGACGAGATCGAGCGCGCCATGGACATCTATCGCCAGCACGATTGCGTGGTGATTTCGGACGAGATTTGGTCCGATATCATCCTGCCGGGGCACAAGCACATCCCGACGCAGTCGGTGAGCGAGGATGCCCGCATGCGCACGGTTGCCCTCTATGCGCCGAGCAAGACGTTTAACCTGGCGGGCCTTGTCGGCAGCTACCACATTGTCTACAACGAGACGCTGCGTGACCGCATCTGCGCCGTGTCCAACAAGACCCACTACAACGAGATGAACGTCCTCTCCATGCATGCGCTTATCGGTGCCTACCAGCCGCAGGGCTATGAGTGGGTGGACGAGCTCAATCAGGTGCTTGCCGGCAATATCGAGTACTTCTGCAATTACGTGGACGAGCATTTTGAGGGCGTGTCCTATTCACGTCCGCAGGGCACGTACATGGTGTTTCTGGACTGCACCGAGTGGTGCCGAGAGCATGGCCGCGATATTCAGTGGTTGCTCGATGAGGGGGCACGCGTGGGCGTGGGGTATCAGGACGGCCGCCCGTTCCACGGACCCTGCCACATTCGCGTGAATCTGGCGCTGCCGCTTTCGCGCGTAAGGGAGGCGTGCGACCGCCTGGACCGCTACGTTTTTAATGCACGGTAAGTGAGCACTGCATGCGGGGCCTTCTGCCAAGTCGGCTGGAAGGTCCCACACGGTAAAGCGCCTGTAACAATTGGGCACTCGTGTGGTTTTGTTTGCTATTATCTTTAACCATTTCAGTCTGTAAACAGGATCGTATGGAGCTCGATGAAAAGATCCCGTCGCTCGGTTGCCATTTCGTTGTTTGTTGCGCTTGCAGTGGCGAGCGTCTTTGTCGTAGCGATAGCTGGCTGCTCCGGGTCGAATGACGGAGCCTCGACGTCTGCATTAGAAGGTCTGGACGCCTCGCAAGTCAAAGACGACGACCTTAAGACGCTCAACGTCGGAAGCGACCTCTATCCACCGTTTGTGTATACCGACGAGTACGGCGATATCGTTGGCCTGGATGTCGAGATATTGACCGAGGCTTTGGCTCGCATTGGTTACAAGCCAAAATACCAGCTGATTGACTGGGAAAAGAAGAAGGAGCTGCTGGCGAGCGGCGAACTCGATTGTGTCATGGGCAGCTTTAGTATGACGGGTCGCGAAAACGAATATCGTTGGGCCGGCCCGTACCTTGCGAGCCGCCAGGTGGTCGCGGTCGATCCCCAGAGCGATATCTACACGCTTGCCGATCTTGAGGATAAGATCGTGGCGGTTCAGTCCACCACCAAGCCCGAGGACATTTTGCTCAATCGCATAAATGAAAACGTTCCGCAGATCAAGGAACTCTACAGCTTTTCGGACGGTTCATACCTGAACCCGGCGCTCGTCGAGGGCCTGGTCGACGCTATCGCCGCGCATGAGTCCTCGTTCCTCACCTACGAAAAAGACTATGGTGTGACATATCGCATTTTGGATGAGCCGCTGCTAGAGGTCGGTTTGGGCACCGCTTTCGATATCAACGATACGCGTGGCATCGACGTCAAGCTCACTCATGCCTACCAAGAAATGCTTGCCGATGGCACCATGGAACGCCTGGTGTCAAAGTACTTCGATGACCCTTCGCCATTTTTGAATATGGAGGGCCTGTCATGATCGATGCGCCCGACCACGCTGCTCAGGAGCGGGGCAATCGTTCGGCAGGGGCATGGCTCCTTGTCGCTCTGCTGGGGATAGCGCTCTCGGTTGTTGCCGGCATGATGAGCTACGGTTACACGACGGCCCAAGCCGAGCAGCGCTTTGCCGACGTTGTCGATTACGTGGCGACGCAGAGCCTTTCCTACGATGCATTCAACAGCGCCTATACGACCAAAAACCTGATTCGCGTTATGGAGATCGCCGGAGAGGCTGCCCGCGATATGGAGCGCGACGGTTCAGTGGATAACGCCATGCTGGAGCAATACGCCGACCAGTTCAACGTGAGCGCGCTGATCGTGACGGACGCATCGGGCAATTTGGTGTCCGAGTCCTCGACGGGCGATGTGGACTACGGGTCGCTCGCTACGTATCTCAAAGAATCACCCGTGCTGGAGGTGGCAACTCATCCGCTTAAGTCCTATACCGCCCGCATCACGCTTGCGGATGATTCGGTCGCAGACATTGGCTGCGTGACTCGGCAGGATGGCGAGGGCATCGTTATCGCGGTAAGGCATCAGAGCGCGAAAGCGGTTGCAAGCAATACACTCAAACTGCAGAGCTTGCTTGATGGCTATGAAACCATCGATAGCGGCAATATCGTGATCGAAAGCGACGGCAAGGTCGTTGCGACCAATGCCGTTGAACCCACCGTATTGGGCGTGTTCGATCTGCCTGCGACGGATGTCTTTATTGTCGACGGTATTAAGGATCGATGCCTGGCTGGTAAGGTCAGATTGGTTAACGCCGACGGCGAGTGGTATTTGGGCACATTTGGAAAAGCGCACAAATTCTATGTGTACACCTATGCCTCGGCGCAGCGCTACTTTGAGGTCGCCGCGGCTGTTGCCGCCGGCGTGCTGGTGCTCTACGGCGGTGTTATAGCCGTTGTTGTGACGGTGCGTCGCCGCGCTGATCGTCGACGTTTGACGGACTTGCTGCAGCAGGAGCGCGACTATGGCGACAAGCTGGCAAAGGCGGCGCGTGAGGCCTCGTCTGCCAACTCGGCAAAGACGGAGTTTCTGCGTCGCATGAGCCACGATCTGCGCACGCCCATCAACGGCATTCGCGGCATGGTCGAGGTTGGCGATGCCAATGCGGACGATCTGCAAAAGCAGGCTGAGTGCCGCTCAAAAATCTGGACGGCATCGGGACTGCTGCTCGACCTTGCCAACGAGGCGCTCGATATGAGTCGCCTGGAGAGCGGGCAGGTCGACCTGAACCTCGTGCCCATAAATTTGGTGGCCCTCAACTGTGAAGTGCGCGATATTCTGGAGCGCCAGGCCGAGGAGCGTCTGGTGACAATTATCTCCGACCAGCAGACGCTTAATCATCCATATGCGCGGGTGAGCGTGACGCACCTCAAGCGTTTGTTGCTCAATATTGCCGGCAATGCCGTCAAGTACAACCGCCAGGGCGGCTATGTCCGCCTGGTGTGCCGCGAGGTGGAGCCAGCGGATGGCGTCCCCGTCTATGAATACACGATCACCGACAACGGTATTGGCATGAGCGAGGAGTTCCAAAAGCACCTCTACGAGCCGTTTTGCCGCGAGGAGCAGCAGGTGGAAGGCGCTTCGTCGGGAACTGGCCTGGGCGCGCCTATCGCAAAACAGCTGGTCGAGCTTATGGGCGGAACCATGAGCTTTACGAGTGTCTTGGGGCAGGGGACGACGTTTACCATCCGCCTACCGTTCGAGAAGTGCGACCGCTCCGAGATTCCTCAGGCAGTTCCCGCGGATGCGGGAGACGGCGATGCGCTCCAGGGCTTGCGCGTTTTGCTCGTAGAGGATAACGATCTGAATGCCGAGATCGCGCAGTTTACGCTCAGCCGTGCCGGTGCCATCGTGACGCATGCTAAGGATGGCGAGTCTGCCGTCGAGATGTTTGCCGCGAGCGCGCCGTACGAGTACGACGCGGTGTTGATGGACATCATGATGCCCGGTATCGATGGCCTTGAGGCCACGCGTCAGATTCGAGCACTCGATCGCGAGGATGCCGCGACCACGCCGATTATCGCCGTGAGCGCCAACGCCTTTGCCGACGACCGTAGGCTTTCGCGTGAGGCGGGCATGAACGCGCACCTGAGCAAACCTGTGAGCTCGCAAGAGCTCGTCGAGGCGCTAGCGCACATCGCCGCCGATGCTTCATAAGCATATGGCCCGGTTCCAAGGTGGGTTGGAACTGGGCCATATTGTTATTGATGAGGCCTGCTGAGGGGCTTACTTTTCTTGAATCTGCTTGCCGCAAAGATGCTCAATCGAAATCTCGTAGAGCTGGACGCCCTTGATGTCTTTGGCGATTTCCTCTTCGACTTCTTCGGCAGAAGGGTAGTACTTAAGGGCGAGCTGGCGGACTTTGTCCTCGATAAACGCGGGGGTGTCATTCGCCAGGCGACAACGGCCAAAGACGACGGTGCTCATAACGTAGGGAGCCCAGTCACCGTCCTGGTACCACTCGTTGCCGTATACGGTAAAGCAGACCTTGTCATCGCGCTTGAGTGCGTCGACCTTGTGGCCGGCTTTGGCGCCATGGAAATAGATCTTGTCGTGCTCGGCGTCAAAGAAGTAGTTGACGGGAATGGCGTACGGGTAGCCATCGTCGCCGTTGACGGCAAAGACGCCGCGCTTGCAGGTGGCGAGCAGTTTGCGCGCTTCCTCGTCGGTGATAGCGCGTTTCTTTCGACGTAAGGGCCTAAACATCGTTGGCTTCCTTTCTGGTCGTGCGTGGTGGTTGAGCACAAACTATAGCGAAACGGATCCGTTTTTCTTGATGCGGGCGAGTATGTTTTTGAGCTTGTTAAAGTCGAGCGGTTTGGATAGATGGGCGTTCATGCCGGCGTCGTGTGCCGCCTTGGCGTCCTCGGCAAAGGCATTGGCGGTGAGCGCGATGATGGGGATATCGGCTGCATCGACCTTCTCGCTCAGACGAATCGCGCGGGTTGCCTCATAGCCGTCCATGTCCGGCATCATAATGTCCATCAGGATCGCATCGAAGCTGCCGGCGGGATGCGACAGGTACAGATCGACGACCTCGTTGCCGTTGGCGGCGCGGGTGACCACGACGCCCTCGGATTCTAGCAGCGTCTGGGCAATCTCGGCATTCAATTCGTTGTCTTCGGCGAGCAGCACGTTCATGTCGGTGAGCGAGCAGTCGGGCGCACTCTCAACCGTATTCGCCCGCGCCTGGGGATTCTCGTCGATATCGAGCGGAATCTCCACGTAGAACGAGGTGCCCACATGGAGCTCACTGGTGACTTCGATGGTGCCGCCCATCAGTTCAATAAGCGACTTGACGATTGGCATGCCCATGCCGGTTCCTTGGAACTTGCTGCGCGCATCGTCACCTTCTTGGGCAAACGGCTCATAGATATGCTTTAAAAACTCGGGAGTCATGCCAATGCCGGTATCCGAAACGCTAAAGCAAAAGAGCGCGCGCCCGTCATCGAGTGGCCTGGTCTTTGAACTAAAGGTGACGGAGCCGCCGTGCTTGTTGTACTTAATGCTGTTGTCTAACAGGTTGATCATGATCTGTCGGATATGGGTGGGACTGCCGATCATGTATGGCCCCGTGGCGTACGGCAGACTATTGTCCTGCATGGTGATGCCGTTACTGGACGCGCGGAGCTTGCACAGAACCAGCGTATTGTCACAGAGTTCTTTGAGGTTAAAAGGCGCATGCTCCAGTGTTAGCTTGCGGTCTTCGATTTTGCCCATCTCGAGGATGTCGTTGATCAGCGAGAGCAGGTGATTGGCGGCAACGCGCGCCTTGGCACGGCTCTCGCGGGCGACCTTGATATCGCCTTCCTTCAATTCCTCAATCTCGATAAGGCCCAGGATACCGTTGAGCGGCGTACGGATGTCGTGGCTCATGCGCGTGAGGAATGCCGTCTTAGCGGCGTTGGCAGCGTCGGCTTTTTTGCGCTCGGTTCGAGCGCGCACGAGCGCCCAGATGAGCAGGACGATGCCGACCGACAACATACCGATGAGGGTAGCGGCAATGGCGGTGCGGTTGCGAAAAAGGAATTGAAGCGTGTCTGATTCCTGGGTCGTGTACGACGTGGAGGAGTAATTGCTTGCGGAGAGCGATTCTCCGGCATTGATGATGCCCTTGTTGATGATTCCCAGCAGCTCGGGCTTTCCGTGCGAAATCCAGCACGAGAGCTCACAGGTGTCAGGGAGCTCGACCGTCTCGTAGTCCTTGAGATCATGACGGTCGCCGATGGTTTTTATGCGTGAGCTGGGAGCGACGATGCAGTGCGCCATTCCCTTCCTGAGGGCGTCGAACGCTTCATCGTCGGATTGGTATTCGGTCACGGTCGCTGTGGGGAACAGACTTTCAAGTGCATTTTTGTTGACAAACGATGATTTGGTACAGGCGATGTTCTGAAGGTCTTTGTTCAGGTCGCTGCCGGTGTGGATGGCGGTGAGGGATATGGTCCCCAACGATACCGACTGCACAACGCCTGATTGCTCGGCAAACCAGTAATCTCGGCATACCGGCAGCGCAACGTCTATGCTTTCCTTTGACAGGGCCTTTGACATCATCTTGTAGCTATCAAAGGCGACGGTTTTGACCGTAATGCCAAATTTATCGTGCAACGTCGTCGCAAGCGATGCGAGCGAGCCTTCCATTTCGCCGTTTTCGTCTTCGTTGCAGTAGGGGAGTCTGCCCGTAATGTAGCCGAGCGCGATGGTGTTGTCATTTGTTTTGAGCCAGGAACGTTCGGGGCCGTTGAGCGATGATGAACCGCTGTTTTGGGCCGAGTAGTTAGATTTGACTTCGTCGATATAGCGTGGGTTGACGCGGGCGATTGCCGACATGGCGGCATTGATGTCGTCCATCAGGTCGG
>DBGAZC010000026.1:0-12579 GCA_048472015.1 Collinsella sp.
GCTGCGATCTTCTTAGCGCTTCTCGGGGATGCGAGCAGCCTTGCCCACCTTGTCGCGGAGGTAGTACAGCTTGGCGCGACGGACGCGACCATGACGAACGACCTCGAGCTTGGCGATCTTGGGGCTGTGAAGCGGGAAGGTGCGCTCAACACCGACACCGAAGGAAATCTTGCGGACGGTGAAGGTCTCGCGGGCACCGGCGCCGGCCATGCGGATGACGTCGCCCTGGAAGACCTGGATGCGCTCGCGGTCGCCTTCCTTAATGCGGTAGTGAACCTTGACGTTGTCGGCGACGCGAACCTGAGGAATGTCCTCGCGGATCTGCTGACGCTCGATTGCGCGGATGTAATCCATGTGCAATTCCTTACTCTTCTAGAGGTGCCGTACCACCTTGGCCGGCACGTAGTTGAACAAACGTATTCGAGTATACACGCCACGACCTTGGCTGCAAGAACTATTTTGCCCGTGCGCAAAAAGACAAAAACACGCACCCTTTCTGCACTTATGCGCCGTCCGCAGCATCAGTCGTCGGGGTCGTCACGGTCGTTCCGGGCGCGATGTAGCCGTATTCGAGCAGCACCGAAAGCGCATGCTGCTTCCAGGTGGCAAGCTCCTCGTCATTATAGTTGTCATGGACCCATTCATTCATAGCGTCCTCGGCGTCTTGGGGCACCAGGTCCTGGCTGTCTGCCATCAGGTACAGGATGCCTAAGATGTCGAAGTCCTGCTTGGTCATCTCTTCCTTGTTTGATGTGCTGATGAGGTCGTGATCGATGCCGTAGCGGCAGATATCGGTCAAAACGGTAACGAGGCCCGTAGGAATCGGCGAGGCATCCTTCGCGGCAGTGGGCGCGGTGTCGTCAGTCACTGCAGCGGCATTGTCGCTCGCGGGAGCAGACTCGGCCGCGTTCGCATCGGAAGCGGCCTGCTCCCCCTGGGCAGGAGCCGTACTATCCATCGTTGCCGAAGAATCCCCCGTGGAGGCGGACGTAACGCTCACCGGCGTCTCGACCACGGTCGTCATCGGGTCGACCGGTGCGGGTGCGGCGATGACCTCGGCCCAATCGGAATACACACCGTCAATAAAGGCGCGAACATGGAAGGTGCCCGGTTGCGAGATGGTCATCGTGCCGTCTGTCGCGACCGAAATGCCCTTGCTCTCGAGCTCCTGAGCCTCCCAGCTGCAGACTCTATCGACTTCCTTGCCCGTCGTGTCATAGACCGTAGCCGTCAGGCCTTCGATGCCGTTAAGGTTCTCCTCGACGCCGACGACGGTCTGCGCCGAGCCCTCGAGCTTGATGCTGCCGTTAAACGGCTCGGGCGCCACGTCACTTACCTTATATTTGTAGGCCGCGGCGTCGATCTCGTCATTGGTCGAGACGTGCCCGTTCACGTCCACGTAGGTGTCCTCGGGGATAAAGTACTTTACGTAGGCGGTGCCGGCCTTTTTACCCACCACGACCTGCTCGTGGGTGACAGGGTCGGTCTGGATCTCGATGACGTCGGACTTGCATTCCTTGCCCTTTTTATCGACCACGCGCCAGTCGCCCGACGACTTCACAAAGCCGTAGTAATCAACATCGTCCTCGTCCCTTGCACGCACGCGATAGGAAGAGATGGGGTCTTCGTCTCCAACCGTAAGCCTTCGGGTCTTATCGGTCTGCAGCGACACGAGAATCTTGGAGATGGGCTTAATGGGCTGCGGCGTGCCCAACTGCGTATCGACCGTCACCGACTCAAACGACAGATTGGAACCCGTAATGGACATGGGATAGGTCGCGGCCATGTCATTGAGCACGTTGCGCGTGCGCGGGGCGCCGCCGTTGCGCGAGGGCACCTCGCGATCAGCCAGGACCGAATTCCAATCGATGGCGCGCACCATGTGGTTGTTGGTGCGATACGACCAACTCGTCACGTTTCCGGCGGTGGTATCGTACCCGTCGTCGCCACGATGGGCGATTGAGCGCAGGAACAGGTTCTGCACGGCGTCGGTCGACTGATCGCCAAAGGTGGTGTAGAACGAGCGCTGGTCATAACCGGCGGTATGGAACTCCTGCACGGCGGCGTTGTCATCGTAGCACTCGCCGTTCATATTAAAGATGATCACGTCGAACTTCACGCCCACCGGCTGGTCATAGTCCTCGGACAGCGTCGTGGTAGAACTCGTTTGCTTGCTATTGACCTGCGTGTGCGCCGGGATCGTCATATTGACGGTGACAGACTGGTTGACCGTTGTGGTAATCGACTGTTCCTCGGTCTTGCTCGCCTCCCACAACTGGGACATCGTGGTTTCGGCCGAAAACGAAGTCTCGATCTCCTCGCTCGCCGTTGCGGGCACGCCCAGCGACTCCTTGAGGCTCACCGATGCGCCCCACGAGCCGCCTTTGGAATACGATGCGGATTCAGAAGTGCTCGTGCCGACCGTCTCCTCGGTACCGCGGGCGAGCGTAATGCTCTGCGAGGCATCCTCATAGCCGACGTTAAGTGCCGAGGTAACGAGCTCCTGCTCAGTCTTAGAATCGACAAAGGAATAGCCCGGCGCGTCCTCGGGCGCACAGTTAAGCTTGTTCACGCTGTTGAGCTGCTGAACTCTAAAGTTATAGAACGCGATGCCAAAGCCATTGAAATCGTACTGATAGGTGCCGCCGAGCTTGTCGACACAAGCAATGGTGGCATAGATGACGTCCTGCTCAGTCGTGTCTTTCGACAGTCCGTCGAGCGGCACGTTTTTACGGAAATCGGAGCCCTTCAGCTTGTGACCGATACAGCCGGCGATATCGTCGGTCAAGCGCTCGTAGACCGCATTGAGGCTTTTTGCAGATGTCAGACCGCTCTGCTTCGATTTGTCGGCACCATCGGAATGTTCACCGTTGCCGCCCGAAAGCGCATCATAGAGATAGATGTAGTGCCCTTACCAAAGTCCTTCTCAAAGCCCTTGCCGGCGTGGTCCCAGTACAAAAAGTCCCCGGAGTCGTCGCCTCCACCATAGCCAAGGATGTTATAGGCTAGCGATGCCCAGTTGGGCAGCACCTTTTTGACGGCGGCCGTATAGAACGAGACATTGTCGTACATCGAGGTACGGCCCTCGAGCTTGCCGTCATCGATATCTACAAACGTGCAGTCGCGATCGTTGACCGTAATGGTGAGCGGGTTGACCACATCACCATAGAGCTCGTCGCGCGAATCATCCTGAAGGGCAAAACCGGCTGTCGGCATCCCGCAAAGCGCCGTGACCGCAACGACCACCCAGCACAGGGTCATCTGTGCTCCCCGACGCGCTCGTTGCAAATACCTGGTGAGGTTTTTCATCGCAGTCCTCCCGTCAGTTGCCAATGTATTGAACCAACGTAAAACGCCGCCGCGTCCACAGGGGCGCGACGGCGCGAAGGGGGGCGTAAGAGGCGCAAATGGAACGCGACTCAGTTAAGCGGAACGCTTGGCCTCGAGCTTGGCCTGAGCGGCCGCCAGACGTGCCAGGGGCACGCGATAGGGCGAGCAGGACACGTAGTCCACGTCGGCCGCGTTAAACAGGGCCTTGATGGACTTGGGGTCGCCGCCGTGCTCACCGCACACGCCAAAGTGCATGCCGGGGTTGGTGGCACGACCCTTCTCGACGGCCATGCGCACGAGCTCCAGTACCGCCGTGTCGATGGTCTCGAAGGGGTTGTCCTTCAAGATCTTCTTGTGCAGGTACAGCGGGATGAACTTGGCCTCGGCATCGTCACGAGAGAAGCCGAAGGTCGTCTGGGTGAGGTCGTTGGTGCCAAAGCAGAAGAAGTCGGCATGATGGGCGATCTCGTCGGCGACCATGCAGGCGCGTGGCAGCTCGAGCATCGTGCCCACGGGAATATTGAGCTCGACGCCCTCCTCGGCGGAAACCTCGGCGATCACGCGCTCGATGACCTCGCGGGTCTGGACATGCTCGGCCGTGATGGAAACGAGCGGAACCATGATCTCGGGGCGCGGGTCGACGCCTTCCTTGATAAGGCGGGCGGCAGCCGTTGCCACGGCACGGACCTGCATGAGCGGCAGGTCACCGAAGACGACTGACAGGCGCACGCCGCGCAGGCCGAGCATCGGGTTGGACTCGACCATGCCGTCGATACGGCGCAGGCGGGCACGCAGGGCGGCAAGCTCTTCCTCGCTGGCACCGGCGGCTTCCTTCTTGGTGATGGCGACCTCGAGCTCGCGAGGATTATCCAGGAACTCATGAAGCGGCGGATCGAGCAGGCGAACGACCACCTCGCGACCAGACATGGTCTTGAACATGGACAGGAAGTCCTCAGTCTGGACCTTGAGCAGATCGGCCAGGGCCTGCTGCTTCACGGCCTCGTCGTCGGACAGGATGAAGCTCTGGATAATGTTCTTGCGATCGCCCAGGAACATATGCTCGGTGCGGCACAGACCGATGGACTCGGCGCCAAACTCAAGCGCGAGCGCGGCATCCTCGGGGTTGTCGGCGTTGACGCGCACGTGGTTGGCGTGACCACAGGTCACGTCCAGGCGGATCTCGTCGGCCCAGGACAGGATGGTGTCCAGGTCGCCGGTGAGCTCGGCGGAGACCAAATCGACAGCGCCATCGACGACGATGCCCTGAGTGCCGTCGATGGAGATGACATCGCCTTCGTACAGCACACGATCGCTACCCTCGATGCGCACAACCTTCTCGGCGGCGTCGATGTGGAAGCGCTCAACGCCGCAGACGCAGGGCGTACCCATACCGCGAGCGATAACGGCGGCATGGCTCGTCTTGCCACCGTGGCTCGTCAAGATACCCTCGGCGGCGACCATGCCCTTCAGGTCATCGGGGTTGGTCTCCCAGCGAACCAAAATGACCTTGTGGCCCTCGGCAGAACGCGCGACGGCGTCATCGCTCGAGAACACGACCTCGCCCACGGCGGCACCGGGACTGGCGTTAAGGCCGCGTGCGAGCGCCTCGTACTTCTTGGAGGAGTCGAACTGCGGGTGCAGGAGCTGGTCGAGCTGCGCGGGGTCGATGCGGCTCACGGCCTCCTCACGGGTGATCAGGCCTTCCTCGACCATCTCGATAGCGATGCGCAGAGCGGCGGTTGCGGTACGCTTTCCCACGCGGGTCTGGAGCATCCAAAGCTTACCTTGCTCGATAGTGAACTCGATATCGCACATGTCGCGGTAGTGATCCTCAAGCGTCAGGAAGACACGCTCAAGCTCCTCACCTGCAGACTCCAGGCCCGGGGTGGTCTTGAGGTCGGCGATGGGCTCGGTGTTACGGATGCCGGCGACGACGTCCTCGCCCTGGGCGTTGACCAGAAAGTCACCGTAGAACTCCTTGGTGCCGTCGGCCGGGTTGCGCGTAAAGGCGACGCCGGTCGCCGAGGTCTCGCCCTTGTTGCCAAATGCCATGGCCTGAACGTTGACGGCGGTGCCAAGGTCATCGGAAATACCGTGTTGCTTGCGGTAGATACAGGCGCGCTCGTTCATCCAGCTACCAAAGACGGCCTGGATGGCGAGGCGCAGCTGGAGCTCCGGGTCGTGCGGGAAGACGGGCTTGCCGTCGGCGACTTCGAGCTCGGGATACAGGGCGGCCTCGACGTTGTCGGAGAAAATGCCTTTGAAAGTCTCGACGAGCTCCTGCAGGTCCTCGGCCGAAAGCTCGGAGTCGACGCGAACGCCGGCGACCAGGCGGGCCTGGGTCAGGGCATTCTCGAACAAGTCGGCATCGACTCCCATGACGACGTTGGAGAACATCTGGATAAAGCGACGGTAGCTATCCCAGGCAAAGCGCGGGTTTTGCGTCTGGGCGATGAGACCCTGAACGGAATCGTCGTTGAGGCCCAGGTTGAGGACCGTGTCCATCATGCCGGGCATGGAAAACGGAGCGCCCGAGCGCACTGAGACGAGCAGCGGGTCGGAGGCGTCGCCGAGCTTCTTGCCGCAGCGGGCCTCGAGGTCTGCCTCGGCGGCAACGATCTCGTCGAGTGCGCCTTCGGGCCAGACGTTGCCGGCACCAGAGTACTCGACGCAGGTCTGGCAGGTAATGGTAAAGCCACCGGGAACCGGCAGACCGATGCGGCTCATCTCGGCAAGGTTTGCGCCCTTGCCGCCAAGCACGAAGTTCATGGACTTGTCGCCCTCAGTGACACAGGTGCCCTGGGCGTCGGTTCCAAAACGGTAAACCCTCTTGCAATCGCTCACGATACTTCCCCTTCCATGCGCTCTCGCGCACGACCGTGGTGACGAATCGACCCGCCGGATGCGGGCCGTGAGGGAACTATACGGCGGACGTTGAGCGGGCTTGCGTAGAGGGCGAGGGGTTTGGTAAACGTGATAAATGCGGCGGTAAACGGTAGGTAAAGGTGGTTACCTTATGAAGATACCACTGCAAGTAAATTGCAGGTCAAATGCAAGTTCTTTGCTAAATCGCTTTACCAATATCGTGCATTATTTTTAGATAGTATTTTAAGGACGGTGAATTTTTAGCTACCCCAATGAGTTAGCTTTGCTGACCTCGGCGGGCGGCGCGGCGGGCACGGGCTTCTTGGATTTCCATCAAATGACCGATGATCTCGGAGGCGCTCTCCTCAATCGCTTTGCCATCGGTACGCACCACAAAGCAGCCCAGACGCTTCATGAGGGCACGGGCTTCCTCGAGCTCGCTGCGCACGCTCTCGGGCTCGGCATAGGAGCCGGCGACGGCACGGGCGTAGTCATCGCCCAAGCGGCTATCGCGAATCCCGGAAATAACGTCGACGGTCGAAATTAAGCCGAACAACCGCATCGGGTCGACCTCGTAAATTGACTTCGGCGGCTCCATGCCATGGGCCAAAGGAACATTGGCAACCTTGTAGCCCTGATAAGCCAGATACATCGACAGCGGCGTCTTGGACGTACGCGACACACCCAGCAGCACGATATCGGCACCCGACAGATCGTCGCAACCGCGCCCGTCGTCGTGCTCAACAAAATACTCCATGGCCTCGATGCGATGGAAATAGCGGTCATCGGTCTTGTGAATCACGCCTGCAACGCCCTTGGGCGACGCACCGATGAGCGACGACAACACGGCAAGTGTCGGGCCGATCAAGTCGACCGAGCGGATATGCAGCATACCCAGGTAATCGAGCACACGGGCGCGCAGCGCCGGGTCGACAATGGTGTGGAACACGGCAATATCGCGATGGTCCGCATCGACGCGCGGACCCACAAACGACTTAACCTGCTCCACCGAGGTCACCTTGGGCAGGCGCAAAAGATGAAAAGCCCCTTCATCAAATTGCCCGGACGCCGCAAGCACCACCTCACAAGCGGTATCACCGAGCGAGTCGGAGATAACGATAACGGTGGGACGAGCGGTGACCGGGCAATCCATGCGGGGCTCCTTTTGCGCTTACGCGCAGGGTAGCTTACTTTTTGCGGGCAAGCTCACCGATGTTGGCGATGCCGGAGAAAACGGCCTCGAAGCGGTTGAGCAGCTTAAGGCGATTATCGCGGAGCTGCTCGTCCTTGTCCATGACCATGACCTCGTCAAAGAAGCGGTCGATGGGGGCGCGTAGGGCAGCCAGGGCGGCAAACGCGGCGGGATAATCCTCGGCAGCAAGGGCGGCATCGACAGCGGTCTGAGCGGCCTCGGAGGCATCGGCAAGCGCGAGCTCGGCATCGCCCATCAGGCTGCGATCGTACTCCGCACCCAGCTCGGGCTTGGAGATGTGCGCGGCGCGGGCATAGGCGGTAGCCAGGTTGTCGAAGGTCTCGGCATCGTTCTTGCGGGCCTCGTCGAGCGCGGCGCAGCGGGCAAAGAAGACGGACGGGGCGATGATGTGCACCGCGGAGACGGCGGCGACGGTATCGGCCGGAATCTTCTCGTCGCGGGCCATGCTCACCAGGCGGCCGTGGAAGAAGTCACGGACCTGCTGGGCGACCTCGGCGGCATCGAACTCGATACCCTGCTCGCTATAAAGCTCAAGGGCGAAGTCGATCAGCGACGTGGGGTCAATCGGCAGACGATCGCGCAGGATGTTGATGATGCCGATGGCGGCGCGACGCAGCGCGTACGGGTCGGAAGAGCCGGTCGGGGGCTCGCCGATGGCAAAAATACCGGCAATGGTATCGAGCTTGTCAGCACAGGCCACGATGCAGCCAGCGGTGCCCTCGGGCAGATCATCGCCGGCAAAGCGGGGACGATAATGATCGCGGATAGCATGGGCGACCTCGTCGTTCTCCCCCATCGCGATGGCGTAGTAACCGCCCATCACGCCCTGCTGGCTCGTGAACTCGACGACGGCGTTAGACACCAGGTCGGCCTTACACAGGTGAGCGGCGCGAGCCGCATCGGCGGCCAGATGGGCACCCAGGTGAGCCTCGCGGGCGATGGCGAGCGCGAGCTGCTCAATACGCTCGGACTTGGCGAGCACGCTACCGAGCTTCTCCTGGAAGGCGACCTTGGCCAGACGCTCGCGGAACTCGTCAAGGGAGATCTTCAGGTCCTCCTCATAGAAGAACTTGGCGTCGTCCAGACGGGCGCGCACGACGCGCTCGTTGCCGTCGATCACGCGCTCGGCATTCTCGGGCTTGCTGTTGGAAACGACTACGAACTCACGCGTGAGCTTGCCCTCGCCGTCATAAATCGGGAAGTAGCGCTGGTTGGTGAGCATGGACTCGCAGATGATCTCGTGCGGGACCTTGAGGAACTCCTCGTCAAAGGTACCGACGAGCACCGTCGGCCACTCGCAGAGGTTGATGACCTCCTCGAAGACCTTCTTGGGCGTGTCGACATGGCAGCCGGGGCGAGCGGCCTCGACTTCGGCGATACCGGCAAGGATAGCCTCACGGCGACGCTCGGCAGAGAGCACGCCGGCGTCCTCGAGCACCTGCTCGTAGACGGCGGGGCTGGCGACCACATGGTCACCGGGGCCCAGAACGCGATGTCCGCGCGTGGTATTGCCACTCGTCACATCGGCAAACGACACGGGCACGACGTCCTCGCCCAAAAGGCAGCAGATCCAACGGACCGGACGAACAAACGTAGCGTGCTCGTGGCCCCAGCGCTGGCTGCGGTAGTTGGGCCACTGCAGGCCGGCGATAGTCTTCTCGCACAGAGACGTCAGGATCGGCGTAGCCGGAGCGGAGGGAATGTTCTTCTCGGCGAACACGTACTCGCGGCCGTCGGTGTCCTCGCGACGGACCAAGTTCTCGGCAGCCACACCGCACTTGCGGGCAAAGCCCTGGGCGGCCTTGGTGGCGTTACCGTCGGCATCAAAGGCAATGTTTGCCGCGGGGCCGCGCTTGACCTCATGGACCTCATCGGTCGCAGTGGCGACGTTGGCCACGAGCGCAGCCAAACGACGCGGGCTCGAAATCACGCGGACCTCGCCATGGGCCAGACCGGCCTCGTCGAGACCCTTGGCAATCATGGTGCCAAGCTGCTTGACGGCATTGTTCAGCGGTGCGGAGGGCATTTCCTCCGTACCGATCTCAAACAGGAAATCCTTAGCGTCTGCCATGGCTTACGCCACCTCGCCTTCCTGGTCGGCATTCTCGTTGACTCCGGCGACCTCGGCCATATAGGCCTCGCAGCACGCCTTGGCGACGGCGCGGACGCGCAGGATGTAGTTGGCACGCTCGACCGCGGACAGTGCGCCGCGGGCATCGAGTAGGTTGAAGGCATGGCTGCACTTCATGACGCAGTCGTAAGCGGGCAGCGGCAGCTTGCGCTCAAGGCAGGAGTGGCACTCGGCCTCGTAGTCGTCAAACTTCTGACGCATCATCTCGACGTTGGCGACCTCAAAGTTGTAGGCGCTAAACTCGCGCTCGTTCTCCAGGAACACGTCGCCATAGGTCATCGGCGTGCCATCGGGCAGATAGCTCCACACCAGGTCGTAGACGGAGTTGACGCCCTGAGCGTACATGGCGATGCGCTCCAGACCATAGGTAATCTCGACGGGCACAGGGTCGACCTCGATGCCGCCCACCTGCTGGAAGTACGTAAACTGCGTGACCTCCATGCCGTTGAGCCAGACCTCCCAGCCAAGGCCCCAGGCGCCGAGCGTCGGGCTCTCCCAGTCGTCCTCGACAAAACGGACGTCATGGTCGTTGGGGTCCAGACCGATAGCGGCAAGAGACCCCAGGTAAAGCTCCTGGGCGTTGACCGGCGAGGGCTTGATGAGCACCTGGAACTGATAGTAGTGCTGCATGCGGTTGGGATTCTCGCCGTAGCGGCCGTCGGCAGGACGGCGGCAAGGCTGAGCGTAGCAGGTGCGCCACTCGGCGGGACCGAGCGAGCGCAGCGTGGTCGCGGTGTGGAAGGTACCGGCACCGACCTCGGAGTCATAGGGCTGCATAATGACGCAGCCCTGCTCGCCCCAGTACTGCTGGAGGCGCAGGATGATGTCTTGGAAGGAAAGCGATGAAGCGTTCATGCCTCTAATATCCCCTCGTCGAAACGATTACACGGTTAGGTACTGTACTATAGCGGTTTTTAGTCGATAGTGCCGATGCGGTTGAGCGGCCAGTAGCGCACAAGCGCCACGGCGATCAAATCAGAGCGATCGACGGGACCAAAGTAGCGTGAGTCGGCAGAGTTTTCGCGGTTATCGCCCATCACCCACACGCACCCGTCGGGAACGGTGTAGGGATAGCTTACCTGAGCGCCGGGAGCCTGGACCGAAAGCGGCCAGCTCATGCCGGTCGTGTAGTCCTCGTCGAGTGCTTGGCCGTCAACGACCACCTTGCCGTCCTGAAGGTCGACCGTCTGGCCGGCCGTGGCAATAACACGCTTGACGAGAACATCGTGCTCGGAGGTGCCATCGGGGTTGTGGAACACCACGATATCGCCTTGGCTGACGGGCTGGCCGAGCTCGAGGCTCACCTTTTGCGCCAAGATCTGGTCGCCGATCTCGATCGTGGACTCCATGGAACCGGTGGGCACCACAAAGGGCTCGACCACAAACGAGCGAATCAGGAAGGTGGCGACAAGTGCGATCGCGACGACCACGATCCACTCAAACGCACCCTTTAGCACGGAATGCTGCGCTGGAACCATTCTCACTCCTCGTTCTGCGAATACGATGCGTCCAGAATCTCCTGCGCGTAAGCGCGCTCCTCGGGCGTAAGCCGCGCCGTCTCGATCAGGTCGGGACGCCAACGGCAGGTACGCTCGATGGCATTCTTACGGCGCCAGGCATCGACCTTGGCGTGATCGCCGCTCACGAGCACCGGCGGCACGCCCTCGCCGTTGAACTCGGCGGGGCGGGTGTACTGCGCGTACTCGAGCAGGCCACCGTCCTCGGCAGTCGAGAACGACTCATCGACGTTGCTCATCTCGTCACCAAGGGCGCCGGGAATCAGACGCACGACGGCATCGGCAACGACCATAGCGGGAAGCTCGCCGCCCGTAAGCACGTAGTCGCCGATCGACAGGCGCTCGTCGGCATACGCATACGCGCGCTCGTCGACGCCTTCGTAGCGGCTGCATACAAACAGCAGGCGCTCGCTTTTGAGCAGGCGCTCGGCCACATGCTGCGTAAAGGGTTCGCCGCAGGGCGTAAAGAACACCACGGTGGGCTTGGGACCCTCGGAGCCAATAGCCTCGATGGCCTCTGCGATAGGCTCGACCTTCATGAGCATGCCCTGCCCGCCGCCGTACGGCTCGTCATCGACGGTACGATGGCGGTCGTGCGTCCAGTCGCGCAGGTTATACGCCTTAAAATCAAAAAGGCCGGCCTTGCGGGCGCGGCCCAAGATCGATGTGGACATGACGGGCTCAAACATCTCGGGAAAGACCGAAAGGGTCTCGATCAGCATGTTTTCCTCCCTACTTGTCCATATCGATCAGGCCGTCCATAACGTGGACGGAAATTGTTCCTGTGTCGGGAAGATCGAGCACGACCTGCTCGATCACGGGAATCAGTACCTCGCCGTACCGATCACCCTCGACAACCCAAACATCGTTAGCGGGCGTCGACATAATCTCGACGATCGTACCGAGCGAACCGAAGCGCTCGTCGACCACCTCGCGACCCATCAGGTCGGTATAGGCAGCGTCGAGCGAATCGAGCTCAAAGTCGTCACGATTTGCCAGCACGTAGCATCCCGTGATGCCCTCGGCGGCCGTCAAGTCGTCAATGCCCTCAAACGAGACCAGATCGCCATCGCCCGTATCGGTGACGGACACGACCGTGCAAAAGCGGTCGCGCTTGAGCGCCGGCGGCGTCAGGGCGACACGCATGCCCGGCTCTAATACAGAAGGAAGCCCCCGCAGCGGCTGCGCGAGGACCTCCCCCTTCCTTCCGTGCGGCTTGACCACACGGGCGATGTTTTTGTACTGGGACCTCAAGGTCCTAGCCCAGAACCTCTACCTCGACAGCAGTGTCGAGGCGAGCGGCCAGTGCACGGGCGAGCGTGCGAATGGCCTTGATGGTACGGCCACGACGGCCGATGACCTTAGCGACGTCATCCTCGGCGACCGAAACCTCAATCGTGGAGGCGTCGTCACCATCGATGACCTCAAGGCTCACGGAATCCGGGTCGTCGACGATCTGAACAACGAGATATTCGACGAGATCGGCGATGCGATCTGAGAGCATTGCCTCACCCTCGAGCTGT
>DBGAZC010000027.1:0-1832 GCA_048472015.1 Collinsella sp.
AGCGTCGCCGCCGCCTGAATGAATCCGCGAAATCGGGCCAAAACATGCGACGCAGTGTTTTCTCTTTTATCCAATTCCGATACACTCCAAGCACAGCCTAATCGCTTTGGCCAGCACGGCATCCGCCTCGCCACGCATAACACCAAAGCACACCATGGCAATTCCGACGATCAACAAAGCGACCTGTACCACGGGCTTTACCGCTTTGAACAACCTGACCACTCCTTTCGTTACGCGACCATTGGACCATATCGACTATAAAATCCGTGTTAAGCGCGATTTGGAATGTGCAAGGAGACTGTTATGCGTATTTTGATCGTCGAAGACGAGCGAGCGCTGTGCGATGCAATCGCGCGCAGCTTGCGAAACTTGGCGTACAGCGTCGACTGCTGCCACGACGGACAGGAGGCGCTCGACCTGCTGGGCGTCGAAGTCTTTGACCTCGTGGTACTCGACCTCAACCTTCCCCGTATCGATGGCATGACCGTGCTCAGGGAACTTAGGAAAACCGACTGCGAGACCAAGGTACTGATTCTGTCCGCACGCGGCGAGGTCGCCGACAAGGTCGCCGGACTCGATGCCGGCGCCAACGATTACCTTACCAAGCCGTTTCATCTTGACGAGCTTGCGGCAAGGATCCGCAGCCTTACCCTCAGGCGCTTTGCACAAAGCGACATAGTATTAACCTGCGGAAAGCTCCGCTTTGACACCAAGGCGCGCATCGCTTCCGTGGACAGCGAGGCTTTATCTCTTACGCGCAAGGAAACGGGAATCTTGGAATACCTGATGCTTAATCAGGGGCGTCCGGTAAGTCAAGAGGAGCTTATCGAGCACGTTTGGGATAGCAGCGTGAACAGCTTTAGCAACGCAATCCGCGTTCACATCTCGTCACTCCGCAAAAAGCTACGCATCGCTTTGGGGTACGACCCGATTCGCAATCGGATTGGAGAGGGCTACGTTATGGAGGATAGCGAATGAAAAGGTTTTCGCTGCAATGGCGCATAACGATTATGACGGCACTGCTCACGTGTGCAGCATGCGTGCTGACAAACTGCCTGGTCGGCTATACGGGCATGCGCTACATGGATGCCATCGGCAGTGACATCTCGGCCCTTAGCGCAGCCGGCGTAGATGCACCTCAGGCGTTTGACCCAACGAAGGGGAGTCTCGATGACGAGGTCACGATCGTCGTAAACGACGCACAGGAGTCTTTTGGCACGACAGCCTGGTACATCACGGCTGGAGTCACACTCCTTGGCGGCGCGCTGGCATACTTTGTGAGCGGCCGTGCACTCAAACCGCTACGGGCTTTTGCAGCCCAGGTTGAGCGTGTGCAGCCTGACAACCTAAGCGAAATCAGACTCAATGAAGATGTGCCCACCGAGCTACAACGATGCAGCGCCTCTTTCAACGACATGATCACTCGTCTTGGCGAAGGATTCTCTGCACAGCGTCAGTTTACCGGCAACGCCGCACACGAGCTGCGCACCCCGCTCGCCCTTATGCAAGCACAGATTGAACTATTCATCTCCGAGCACTCCGGTTTGCAACCCGAAACAGCCGAGCTGCTCGGCCTGCTACAAGAACAAACCGAGCGCATGTCTCGAATGGCCAAGGTATTGCTTGAGATGAGTGAGCTCCGCAGCGTCCCTTGCGAGGACGATGTGGAACTTGGTCCTTTGTCCGAAGAGGTCCTCACCGACCTTGCGCCACTTGCCGAAAATAAGGGCATAGCCCTCAATTGTGCTGGAGACGCTTTAGTAATCGGGAGCGACACGCTCCTCTATCGGCTGGTGTTTAACCTGGTCGAAAATGCCATCCGTTACAGCCGC
>DBGAZC010000028.1:0-3591 GCA_048472015.1 Collinsella sp.
GCACTCGCGCTTGCCCAGTACTAGATATATATACGGCGCTGAGGGGTCGGATCGGTCAACACCGGGCAGCCACTCGGCAAAGGGCTCGGGGTTGACGCCGCTGGGTACATACCAGATCTTCTTGGTCCGGTCCCATTTGGCACCCAGTGCCTTGGCTTCTTCTTTGTGCGAAAAGGGGACATCGAGCTCGGTGCGCATGGCGGCTCCTTGGTGCTGCAGGTGCAAGTGGCTCAAGGATACCGCAGGGCGCAGACATCGCGGCGTTTTGCTGAGAAGTTGCGGTGCGGACTGATTGGTTATGCCGATGGATAGATCGGCAAGTAGATGGTCGGCTTTTGGCTAGTTGGGCGGTTGGAGCTGCCAGCTGATTTGGCGACATAAAACAAAACAGCCCAGAGGACATAGCCTCTGAGCTGCGAACATTTGGTGGGCGTTAGAAGATTTGAACTTCTGACCTCTTCCGTGTCAGGGAAGCGCTCTCCCCCTGAGCTAAACGCCCGATCAAGGGTGCGCAAGCGCGCAAGGGATAATATAACGGAGCCTGAACTCGGTGGCAAGAACATTTTTAAAAATCGCTTACATTGTGGAATTCGGGGGCTTTGTCGCATCCATTTCAAAAGAGCCTGCTGCCGCGATTTGGCTGTCGCATAATGCAAGGCCATTGCGGTATCGAGCTATGGAAAGACGCCTGCGGAATTGTCCTACCGATAAGCGGACAAGCCTCCAGCTGGTGACTTCGCCGTGGTAAGGTAAGCCGAATTGTTTCCAGGCTGTTTCGGGGGAGTGGAATGAGCAAAGAGTGTGTCGAGCAGGTCGAAGGCGCAGGGGCTTCGGTGCCGATGACCGATATATCGAACATTGATGTGCCCGAGGGCACCGACGAGCTCAGCCGCAACACCCGTCGCGCATGGCGCGACCGCCTGAACAGCGCTTCGACGCGCAAGATGATCACGGGCGTCTTGGCTACGCTGGTGGGCGGTTCGTTTTGGGGCTTCTCGGGCACCAGCGCGAGTTTTTTGTTCGATACCTACCATGTCGATACGCTGTGGCTTATGAGCGTGCGTCAGATTCTCGCCGGCCTGCTCTTTATGGCTGTGGTTGTCACGCGCGACCGCGCACGCCTGGTCAAGCTTTGGACGACGCCCGCTGATCGCAAGCAGCTGCTGCTCTTTACCGCTTTTGGCCTGCTGTTCAACCAGTTTTGCTATCTTTCGGCCGTGCGCCTGACGAACGCCGGAACCGCGACGGTGCTCCAGTGCCTGCAGCTCGTTATCATCATGGGCTACGCCTGCGTGACCGATCGCCGTATGCCGCGTACTCGCGAAGTCATCGGCATTGGCCTGGCTCTGGGTGGAACCTTTTTAATCGCCACCGGCGGCGACCCCACCAGCCTGAATATCTCGCCGCTTGGCCTGGCAGCAGGTCTTATGTGTGCGGTCAGCGCCGCGTGTATGGCGGTGATTCCCGCCAAGATCCTGCCCGAATACGGCAGCCCCATCGTCACGGGCTCGGCAATGCTCACGGCGGGCGTGGTCTCGTGCGTCTTCGTGCAGCCCTGGGCGCATATGCCGGCGCTCGACGCTGCCGGCATCGAGGCGCTCGCGGTGTTCGTGGTTATCGGCTCGTTTTTTGCTTACATGCTTTATATGCAGGGCGTTAAGGACATCGGCTCGGTGCGCGCGAGCCTCATCGGAACTGTGGAGCCGGTTTCGGCGACCATCACCAGCGCCGTTATGCTGGGGACGGTGTTTTTGCCGACCGACCTTATCGGCTTTGTCATGATCATCGTGATGATGTTCCTCACGGTGTAGCTAGCGCCGCTGCCAAGACGGAAAAGGTGTTGTGCCGCATTTTCGCCAATTGATGTCCGTGTCTGGAGTTTAGCTGTCGATGCTCAAAATGCCATAAACTAGTAACGTTATGGACTTTTTCATTGCGACTCAATTGCGAGGATTTCTTTATGGCTGGTAATCACTTTAAGGGCAGCGATAGCGGCCGCCCTGCAGTTCCGCCGCGTCCGAACGGGGCTGGTAAGGCCGGCACGCCGGGCGGCGCTGGACAGGGCGGTTCCGGTAAGCGCGTGTCCCCGGGCGAGACGGCGATGTTTACCGCTCTGTACGAGCAGTCTCAAAAGGCAAAAAAGACCGGCCGTGCAAGAGGAAATGTCTTTGCGGGCGGTGCAACCTCTGCGTCGCAGCCGAGCGGGGCTCCTTCGGTACCTGCGAACAACGCAGGTGCTGCCAACGCCGCGAATGGCGCCGGCAACGTTAATGCCGGCAAGGCCGACAACAATACTCCCTCTGCCGGTGGCGCGGGGCTTACGGGTAACCTCGGCACGATTTACACCGGCGCCTCCGAGACAGGCACGTTCGCCCGCCTGGATGATAGCGGTGCCGAGTTTGCGGGCTCGGGTTCCAAGGAAGATTATTACGATTTTGGCTTGAACTACGGTAGCGATGCTTCGTCGAGTTCGACCTCTGACGGTCTGGTCCGTCATCGCCATCGCAAGGGCGAGCGCAAAAAGCGTCACACCGGCGCCATTATTGCCGCTGTAGTCGCGGTGCTTCTCGTTGCGCTTGGCGCAAGCGGCTTTATGCTGCTTAACTCGGCAAAGACCGTAAAGAGCGAAGCGAAGGAGGCTGTCGAGATCGTCGGTGGCCTTAAGGACAAGGTCACGTCGGGCGATTTTTCGACGCTGCCTGACGACGCGAAGAAGATCGATGAGCTCTGTAACAGCATGAAGGCGGAGACCTCGAGCCCGCTGTGGACGGCGGCTTCGTTTATCCCGGTGTATGGCAGCGATATCAATGCGGCCCGCACCATGATTGACGCCCTGTCCGATGTCTCGAGCAATGCGCTGGTTCCCATGGCCGATAACCTTTCGCAGGCTACGCCCGGCAAGCTGTTCCAGGACGGCATGATTAACGTGTCCGCGCTGCAGGCGGTCGCCGATTCGCTTTCCAGCAGCTCGAAGGTGTTCAAGAGCGCCAACGAGAAGGTCCAGGGCATTGGCGATACTCATATTTCCCAGGTGACCGAGCTGGTCGATAAGGCCAAGGACGGCTTTGCCACCCTCAACGGCGCGGTTGACGCGGCGGAGAAGGTCGCCCCCGTCCTTCCCCAGATGCTCGGCGCCAACGGCCAGACGCGCAACTACCTTATGTACGCCATGAACAACGTCGAGATTCGTGCCTGCGGCGGCTTTGGCGGTTCGCAGGGCCTGATTTCGGTCACCGACGGTCAGATGTCGATTGGCGAGTTTGTTCCCCGCATTGGACTCAGCGAGGATGAGGCGGTCGAGAGCGTCGACGAAGAGGATGAGGCGCTGTTCGGCAACCACAGCAACCTGTACAACTCGGGCAATACCTATTCGCCTGATTGGCCCCGCAACTCGCAGCGTGTCGCCGCGCTGTGGAAGTCCCAGTATGGACAGGACGTTGATGGCGTCATCGGTATCGACCCGGTGTTCCTGCAGTATCTGCTGGGCCTGGTCGGTAACGTGTCACTGCCCGACGGAACGGTTGTCGACGGCACCAACGCCGCAAAGGTCCTCATGCACGATGTGTACTGGAACTATCCGGTCGAGGAGTC
>DBGAZC010000029.1:0-3513 GCA_048472015.1 Collinsella sp.
CCGCCGGACTTGTAGCTGGCGGCCACGCGATCGGAAAGGTCGTTGCGCTTCTTCTTGAGCTCGGCCTTCTTTTCATCGATCTGGGCCTGCGTGTCGTCAATCTTGCCCTGGACATTCTCGATGTCGTTGAGGGTCTGGGCATTCTTGTTGGCCAGCGCCGCATACTCATTTGCGATGCTGTCGAGCTGGGCCTGAACCTCGTCGAGCTGGGCCTGGGCGGCATTCAGTTTATCGGTGGTTTCTTTGGAAGCCTCCGCCGCATGGGCGCGAGCGGGCAGGCCAAAAAGAACTGCCGCAGAAGCGGCGCCGAACAGGGCCTTGAGGGCAGTGCGGCGCGAGAGCTCCTGGGAAAGGATGGAATCGCTGTTTGGTGACATATGTACTCCGTTACATGCTTATTTATATGTCGCTCAACTCATACATATTAGCGTACATATGGCGCGTCCCAACGATTTCCACGAACGGCAGGAAACTGCAAGGTCAGCGGCTCGTAAGCAAATGCCAAAGATCAGGTTATGCGTACGCAAGCTCTTCTATGAGTACGTTAGCACAATCCTCTGCTTTTCCTACAGCGCACGATTTGGGCGTCCCTGCCTGCGCTATACTCCCCTGAAGAAGTGTTCCTGATTCGATAGGAGACTACATGTCCAAAGCACTCGACCCCAAAGACACCTGTGTCCTCGTTACCGGTGGCGCCGGCTTTATCGGCTCGCACACCGTCGTTCAGCTGCTCGAGGGTGGCTACCAGGTCGTCATCGTCGATGATCTCTCCAACTCCAGCGCCGTCGCCGTCGACCGCGTCAAGACCATCGTGGGCGACGAGGCCGCCAAGAACCTCACCTTCTACGAGGCCAACGTGCTCGACCGCGATGCGATGAACAAGATCTTCGATACCCATCAGATCGACCGCGTCATCCACTTTGCCGGCTTTAAGGCCGTCGGCGAGTCGGTGAGCAAGCCCGTCGAGTACTACCACAACAACATCGAGAACACCCTGGTGCTCATCGACGTCATGCGCAACCATGGCTGCAAGTCCATCATCTTCTCGAGCTCCTCGACCGTCTACGGCGACCCGGACAACCCGCCCGTCACCGAGGAGGATCCTAAGAAGCCCGCGACCAACCCCTATGGTTGGACCAAGTGGATGATCGAGCAGATCCTTATGGACGTCCACACCGCCGACCCCGAGTGGGACGTCGTGCTGCTCCGTTACTTCAACCCCATTGGCGCTCATCCGTCGGGCCTGATCGGCGAGGACCCCAAGGGCATCCCCAACAACCTGGTGCCCTATGTCGCCCAGGTTGCCGTGGGCAAGCTCGAGGCCGTTCAGGTCTTTGGCAACGACTACCCCACCCCCGACGGCACCGGCGTGCGCGACTACATCCACGTGTGCGATCTGGCCTCTGGTCACGTTGCCGCCCTTAATTGGATGAACGGCAAGACCGGCGTCGAGATCTTTAACCTGGGCACCGGCACCGGCACCTCGGTACTCGAGGTCGTCGCCGCCTTCTCCAAGGCTTGTGGCAAGGAGCTGCCCTACGTGATCCGCGAGCGCCGCGCCGGCGACATCGCTGCCAACTGGTGCGATGCCTCCAAGGCCGAGCGCATGATGGGCTGGAAGGCCCAGTACGACATCGCGGACATGTGCCGCGATAGCTGGAACTGGCAGAGCCACAACCCCAACGGCTTCGCCGACGCCGAGTAGCAAAAACCTACATACCGCTCTTGCCCCGATCTCACGTTGTGAGGTCGGGGCTTTTTCATGGCATGTAACCATTCGCCGAAAATCGACCAACTTTTTTATCTTGCCTGTACATGTTTAAACAACATGTTTTACAATAGGCGTACCGAATCAGAACATCGGAGGCGGACTGCACACCCATCGGCAGGCCGACCCCACAACAAGAAGGTTGGTGAGCGCATTCATGGAGCGTGCAAGCGGCGTCCTCATGCCCGTCTCATCTCTGCCCGGACCATACGGAATCGGCGGCTTTGGCTGGAATGCCTACGACTTCGTCGATTTTCTCGCCTCGTGCAAACAACATTACTGGCAGATTCTGCCCCTTACGACGACCAGCTATGGCGATTCGCCCTATCAGTCGTTCTCGGCCCGCGCAGGCAACCCCAACTTTATCGACTTTGCCGAGCTTATCGAGGCAGGGTATCTGGAGCAGCGCGATATCGATGGCGTGTATCTGGGATCCGACCCCAGCAATGTCGACTACGGTGCTATCTTTGACGGCCGCCGTCAGATTCTCGACCGCGCCGCTGAGCGCTTTGCTGCCGACAAGCCGGCCGATTTCGATGACTTTATCCAGGCCAACGAGGACTGGCTCATCCCCTACTGTGAGTTCATGACCGTCAAAGAGGAGTGCGGTCTCAAGGCGTTTTGGGAGTGGCCCGCGGAGCTCCGCACCCGCGGCGAGGCTTCCGCCAAGGTCTGCGCCGACCATCCGGCGCATATGCTCTACCACCAGATGACGCAGTACTTTTTCGATCGCCAGTGGAGCCGCCTCAAGGCCTATGCCAACGAGCGCGACATTCTCATCATCGGCGACCTGCCCATCTATGTCTCGCGTGACTCCGTCGAGATGTGGGCGACACCTGAGCTCTTTAAGATCGACGCCGCCGGCAATCCGGTGAGCGTCGCCGGCACGCCGCCCGACCAGTTCTCGGCCACCGGCCAGTACTGGGGCAACCCCATCTACGACTGGGACGCCATGGAGTCCGACGGCTTCTCCTGGTGGGAGGGCCGCATTCGCGCCGCCCTCGACATGTACGACGTCATCCGCCTGGATCACTTCCGCGGCTTCGAGGCCTATTGGGAGGTGCCGTTCTCCTCACCCGATTCGTCCTACGGTTCGTGGACGCAGGGTCCCGGCCTCAAGTTCTTCAAGACGCTCGAGGAAAAGCTCGGCACGCTGCCCATCATCGCCGAGGACCTGGGCTTCCTCACCCCCGGCGTCATCGACATGCGCGACAACTCGGGCTTCCCCGGCATGAAGATCCTGCAGTTTGCCTTTGAGGGTACCAACTCGTACTACCTGCCGCATAACTACATCGCCAACACCGTCGCCTATGTGGGCACCCACGATAACGAGACGGCGCGCGGTTGGTTTGAGGGAACGGCCACCCCGCGTCAGCGTGAGCAGGCAGCCCTGTACACCCATCAGCAGGCCGGCGAACCCATGGCAGATGCACTCAATCGCACCATCGCCGCCAGCGTGAGCGACACGTGCATCTACACCATGCAGGATCTGCTCAACTTGGGCAACGAGGCGCGCATCAACACCCCTGCCACGCCGGGCGGCAACTGGACCTGGCGCATGCTCGACGGCGCCATCACCCGCGAGCTCGAGCACAAACTCACCGACTGGACCGAGACCTACTTCCGCATCCCGTCGGAAGCCGAAATCGAGCTTCCTCAATAGGAGCTACCGCGCCCGACCCCTCCCCACCGTGCGGACGCGCTTGCTTTTCCCGCGCGAGGCCACCCCAATCCCCTCGCGCGGG
>DBGAZC010000030.1:0-5425 GCA_048472015.1 Collinsella sp.
TTTGTTTATATTGCCCGAGCATCTGCGCTGGGCTTTAGGTCGAAACCGATAGGAGACACGTATGTCCGGACACTCTAAGTGGGCCACAACCAAGCATCGTAAGGGCGCGCAGGACGCCAAGCGTTCCGCCCTCTTCTCCAAGCTGAGCCGCAACATCACCGTTGCTGCCCGTCTCGGCGGCGACCCGCTGCCCGAGAACAACGCCAGCCTCGCCGCTGCCGTTGCCAAGGCCAAGGCTCAGTCCATGCCTAAGGACAAGATCAAGTCCGCTATCGACAAGGCTTTTGGTTCGGGTGCCGATGCCGCTGTCTACGAGAACATCGTGTACGAGGGCTACGGTCCCGCCGGTGTCGCCGTCTACGTCGACTGCCTGACCGATAACCGCAACCGTACCGCCGCTGATGTCCGTTCCGCCTTCTCCCACGCTGGTGGCAACCTGGGCACCTCCGGCTCCGTCGCCTTCCAGTTTGAGCGCAAGGGCCAGATCGTCGTCGCCAAGGAGATCCTGGACGAGAACGCCAAGAAGGAGACCATGATCGCCAACGGTGCTGCCGGTGACGAGGATGAGTTCATGATGGCCATCGCCGAGGCCGGCGGCGAGGACTACGAGGACGCCGGCGAGGAGTGGATCGTCTGGACTACTGCCAACGAGGTCATGGCTGTCTCCAAGGCGCTCGAGGAGCAGGGCGTCCAGGTCAAGGGCTCCGAGACCACCATGGTCCCGACCACCCCGACCGAGGTCTCCGGCGCCGACGCCAAGAAGGTTCAGCGCCTCATCGACCGTCTTGAGGAGCTCGACGACGTCCAGGATGTTTACAGCACCATGGACATGACCGACGAGGTCATCGCTGCCCTCGAGGAGGAGTAGCGCCCGCACGGGTTAAGCCGTGCATATCTGGGCATAATGAAGCGAGCATGCAAGCCTCGTGGAATAGATGAGCCGGATCCGCGTGCGTAGAGCACCGGACCCGGCTCTTTTATAATGATGCGAACCGTTTTGTATTTCGAGTGCCGAGATTTGAAGGGAGCGCCACGTGCGCGTACTCAAACGAGCCCTAGCGATTGTGTATCTTGCCGCCGCCATCGTGGCGCTGGGTACGCTTGTCTGCCAGTTTTGGGGGCCGTATACGTATCGCTTTATGCTGCTGATGCGCGACCCCATGCCGCGCATTGTCGTGACGGCATGCGGCGGAGTTGTGGCGATCGGCGTGCTGGTAAGCTTCTTCCGCCTGATGTTTGCTCGTCGCGAGCCGTCCTGTGTGCATCCGGCGGGGGAGCGCAATATCGAGGTCACGCTCGCGGCGCTTTCTTCGTGCGCTCGCACTGCGGCAGAGCGCGACGATCGCGTGATGGTCGAGCATGTCGAGGCCCGCGTCCAAGGCTCCGACGATTCGCACGTCCGATTTAAGGTCGAGGCTATCGCGCTTGACGATAAGGACGTGGCATCTCTGGCTACTGCGATGCAGCGGCGCATCGAGGAAGCTTGCGACACCATGCTTGGCACGCCGGGCACGACCGCACGCGTTCGTTTTTTGCCGTCCAAGACTACCGTCCAGACCGTGGAGGTTTCCGGTGAGTGATACCAATCAAGACAAGACCGCTCGTACGCCGCGCCTGACGATTGACCAGAGCGCCACGCCGGCGAACGAACCTGTTGATTCCAAAGCAGAGGCAACCGAGTTACAAGACGCGGCAGCCGCGGATTTTGACGAGGCTATGGGTCTCATCAAGGGTACGGGCGCTGCCATCTGGAGCTATGCCGTGCGTCATCCCAACACCACGCTTGGCGCCGTCGCTGGCTTTATCCTCGCCGTGTTGGTGCTCACGTTGGGCCTGTGGGACACGCTCGTCATTGCATTCTTCGTGCTGATCGGCGCCGTGATCGGCCAAATTCGCGACGGCGAAAACGGGATCGTCAACTTCTTCGGCCGTCTGTTTAGCGGTCGCTAATATGTATTCGACTGTCGCATCCGCGGCAGGCATAAGGAGGAACCATGGCTTTTAATACGAAGGTCGATGTAGCCGATACCGAGCTCGAGGCAGACGAGACCGTCGCCGCCGAGGCGGAGGACGTAACGCTCGAGGACGAGGCGCTCGTCGAGGCCGAGTCCGATGCGGGCGAGGACAACGAGGAGATGGACGAGGAGGCGGACGAGTCCGAGGACTCGCTGACCTATTCCAACGGCGTGATCGAGAAGATTGTCGCCATGGCCACCCGCGAGGTGCCGCACGTTCTGGGCATGAAGGGTAACCTTATGCACTTTGTGCAGGAGCAGTTTGGTGCCGAGAATCTGACCAAGGGCGTGACGGTCGAGGTCACCGATGACAATCGCGTGGTCGTCAACATCTCCGTCATTATCGAGTACGGCGCCTATGCGCCCGCGATCTTCGACGATGTCAAGGCACGTGTCACCGAGCGCCTTGCCGCGATGACCGGCCTTGAGGTGGCGGGCGTCAACCTGCGTATCGAGGACGTCATCACCCCCGAGGAGTACGAGCACCGCACCAGCCAGCACGAATAACCTTCCAAAAAGGGACAGGTTTGTTTTGGCAGGTTTTATCTGCGAAAACGTTAAACGGCCGACCGCGCAAGCAAAAGCGTGGCCGGCCGTTATTTGTATGCCCCCCCCGATGTAGGCATACCGCTCGTCTAACTAGGGGTTGCAATCGTCGCGTTCCGCGTTACCCTAATGGGCGCATTGTTTCCAAATTGTTAACGAGGGGTTGCCGTAATGGCTGACGAGCACGAAACAGAAAGCAAGGCATGGGCGATTGAGGCCGCCGCGGCAGAGGCGGCATCGCGTGCTGCCGAAGAGGTGCATCGTCCTCCCGTAGTGCCGATGGAGCGCGTGGTTGATCGCACCGATATCGAGCGCGGCGAGCGTGCCGGCCAAAAGCGCAGCCAGGAGCCGGGTTTCCCGCGCTTTTTTGCCGAGCTCAATCTGGGCCTGATTCTTACGGCCTTTGCCATCGTTGCGTTTAAAACCCCTAATCACTTTGCTTTTGGCGGCACCTCGGGCGTGTCGGTCATTCTGTCCACGCTGTTCCCGACCCTGCCCGTCGGCGTCTTTATGTGGATTATCAACGCGGTTCTCGTCGTTTTGGGCTTTATCTTTTTGGAACGCAAGGCGATTCTTTGGAGTGTCTTCGCCTCGTTTGCGCTGTCCGCCTATGTTTCGCTGTTTGAGCTCTTTATTCCGACCGATGTCTCGATGACGGGCGATATGTGGCTCGACCTGTGCTTTGCCGTCATCTTGCCGGCGCTCGGCAGCGCTATTGTCTTTGACATCGGCGCCTCGACGGGTGGCACGGACATTCTTGCCATGATCCTCAAGCGCCGCACCACGCTCGAGATTGGCCGCGCCCTGCTGCTGGTCGATATCGGTATCGTGACCATCGCGGCCTTTTTGTATGGCCCGCGTGTCGGTCTGTATTGCGTGCTCGGCCTGTTTGCCAAGACGCTTGTGGTCGACAAGGCCATCGAGAGCATCCATCTTCGTAAGGTCTGCACGGTCATTTGCTCCGAACCCCTTAAGGTCGAGGAGTTTATCGTCAAGCATCTCAACCGCACGGCGACCATCAGCCGCGGCTACGGTGCCTTCTCGGGCAAGTGCGTGACGGTGATCATGAGCGTGCTGAGCCGTCGCGAGGCCGTGCAGCTGCGCCGTTATGCGCGCGAGGTCGATCCGGGTGCCTTTATCACGATCGTCGACAGCTCCGAGATTGTCGGCAAGGGCTTCCGCGGAACGAACTAGCACAGACGTATTCAACGAACCGCCTGCTGGCGCCGTGTATCTTGCAAATCGGTCATCTTTGAGTATTTGACCCCACATTGGGCAATAATGATGCTAAAGACATCGTTTGCGATCCAAGTGATTTGTTCAAGATACGAAGGGATGATTCTATGTTCTGCTCGCAGTGTGGCGCCCCCATGGGCGATAACGACAAGTTCTGCGGCGTGTGTGGTGCTCCTAATGCCGGTGCCGCTGGCCCCGCTCCCCAGGGACAGCCTCAGCCCCAGCAGTTTGTTCCGCAACCGCCCGTGGCGAATGCGCCAAAGGGCTGTGTGGCTCAGGCGTTCCAAGATATGACTAAGACTCCGGGCGTGCTTCAGCGTGTATGCCAAATCGCGTTTTTGCCGGCGCTGATTTGCGTTGTGTCGGTGCTCGTGTTGTTTATTCCCGTTATTGGCGGCATTGCAGCTGCCATCGGCTTTTTGGCTGCCTACGTGGCGAGCGTGTGCGGTTCGGGCTTTGGCATCGAGTGGGGTCGCGATCTGTCGCTTAAGATCGATGACGGCATGGAGCGTCCGTTGATGCGTTCCACGTCGTTTGGCCTCGGAGTCTTTTCGAGCGTTATTTCGGTCGTGCTCGAGGTTATCGCTGCCATTCCCGTGATCGGTGTAGTGCTTTCGCTGGTGGAGGGCGTGGTAATTGGCGCTGCGGGCTCGTATTCTTATTACGGCTCTTATGCGCTCGAGGCTGCGCTGTTTGGCTCGCTTGGCTTGCTCGTTCTGGCTATGATTGCCACGGCGGTCCTGGGGGTCTTCTTTAAGATGTTCGCCGACATCGCCGTGATGCACTTTGCGGTGACCGGTCGCGTCGAGAGCGCGTTTTCGCTCGATAAGGTCTGGGCGGCGTTTAAGCACAACAAGACCAAGCTGTTCTGTGCTTCGTTCCTTCCCGAGTTTTTGACGGGCCTGGTCGCCAACGTTGTCACATGGATCTTGACGGTCGTCTTTGGCGCCATTGCCTCTGTCGGTATGTATAGCTACTACTATCGTCCTACGGGTATTGAGGCAATTGTTACCGGCGGTGGCGTCACGCTCGTGCTGTTCCTGGTGCTGGTTGCTTTCGTCACCGTATTTCTTACGGTCTTTGGCAAGATGCTCAAGCACCGTGCCGTTGGCTATTGGGTCGCACGCTATGCAAGCGAATGGGCCGATGAGGATAAGGACGACGTCCTGACTTTTGCATTGCCCTTCGAGAAGAAGTCCGCTGCTTCGGGTTACAGCGCTCCGGATGCTTCGCCGGCACCTGCACCCGCTCCCGCGACCGAGCCCGAGCCTGCGCCCGAGTCTGAGACGGCATCTGAGCCCGAGCCTGCGCCTGAGCCTGAGCCTGAGCCGGCACCTGCACCTGAGCCGGCGTCCGAGCCAAGCTCCGACGAGGAGCCTCAGGACGAGTAGCCACGCCGCCTGCTATTTGGGGACGGGGTAGAAATGGTAGAAATAGCGCTTGAAGAATGAGCGGGGGCGGACGTTTCGATACGTCCGCCCCCGCTCTGCTTCAAGACTTTAGTCCGCTGGCCGCGCAGCGGCCAGCTTTAAACCACCCGCTACGCGGGTGGAGACAAACGGCTTTACAAAGCCACCCCTCCGACCGATATTGACGATTGTTCAGGCCGTCAAGAATTCGAGTCGAAG
>DBGAZC010000031.1:0-1464 GCA_048472015.1 Collinsella sp.
AAGGTGAGGGGGATCCAGCCCGAGGGGATGTAGGAATGCGATAGGAAAGTCATAGATGCGGGCGTGTTGGCTAAAATGGGTCGGCCGGGATTGGTCAATCTCGGCCGACTATATTTGGCTAAATTATTCCGGCGCTAACAATATGATACAAACCGCTGTTCCGCCCAAGGAGGTTATCCATCATGAACGAATCATATCGCCTGGGCGAGCAATCGATTATTGCCTATCTTCAGCGACTTGCGAATGGCATCTCGACCGCCGAACTCGATGTTGCCGCGCTGCCTGCTGAGCTACGCGCCGTTGGCGAACAACTGCAAAAGACGCACGCCATCCTGCAGCAAGAGCGCCGGCTGCTTGAGAGCAACGCCTATATCGACCCGCTCACGAACTTGGGCAACCGCAACGGATTCGACCGTCACGTCGAGCAACTCTGGCACAAAGGTGACCCCTTCACCTGCGCCTATATTGACATCGACCATCTCAAACATTGCAATGATAGGTTTGGCCACGCCGAAGGCAATCGCTATATTCTGGGCATCTGCCGCACGCTCTCCGAAACCATGGAGCACGATGAAATGCTGTTCCGTATCGGTGGAGACGAGTTTGTGCTCATCTCGCTCTCCGCAAACGAGACTGAACTCGAGCAGCGCTTGGAGCAGGTACGTACCGGACTGATCGAGGCGAGCTCAGGTGGCAAGGCGCCCATGATCGGCAGCTTTAGTTTTGGCTGCTCGCGCGTCGATCCACTTGCCGGCGACACGCGTCGCCAGATGACGATGGATGCCGATCGCAAGATGTATCGCTATAAGCTTATGCATCGTGTGCAGCAACCGAAAGACAGTGACGCGCCGCAACGCCCAATCGTCGATCAGCTTCCCTGCAACGACCGGGTGTTCCAAGCGATCTCCATGAGCTCCGAGACGCGCTATCCCTTTATCCTCAATCTCGATACGGGCAAATCGCAATGGTCGGTTAACGCCGTGCGCGATTTTGACCTGCCCTCCCAGCACCCTTTTAACTCACTCGACATGTGGCTCGCCCGCGTTCATCCCGAGGACCGCGACAACGTACGCGCCGAGCTCGACATGGTGATAAACAGCACGTGGCACTTCCACTACATGCAGTATCGCGTAATGGATGCCACCGGAACGTACGTGCTTTGCGACTGCACGGGCTACCGCTTGGACGGCACCGATACCGAGCCCAGCATGTATGTGGGCATTATCGTCAACCGAAGCCTGGCGGATACGACCGACTCGGTAACGGGCCTGGGCGATGTCCACGCACTGGTCAACGCTATTGGAGAGATGCGCCACGTGCCGCACGAGGCAGGCTTTATTGCCATTAAGGTCGACGATATCGCCGAGGTCAATGCCCGCTTTGGATTCGATGCAGGCGACCGCGTGCTCGCCGAAAGCGCCGCCTGCCTCATGGATTGTTCGCGCGGCAAGGGCCGCCTGTTCC
>DBGAZC010000032.1:0-7178 GCA_048472015.1 Collinsella sp.
CTGTTACAGATTGAGATGTTTGTGTCCGCGCCAGCCCCGTACCTAGCCGTAGTCCCATATAAACAAACCCCGTGGTAAACTTGACCGAACTGTTAATATTCCGAAAGGTACCCGTAATGTCCAAGTACATCTCCGAGCTCATGTCGCCGCAGCTTATGGGCGTCGTCTATGCCTTTGTTGGCTTTATCATCGCCCTGTATGTGCTGTCGGTCGTCTATGTGTTCATCGACGCTCGCCGCCGCGGCGCCAGCGCCTACGTGGCATGGGGCATCATCGCCCTCATCCCGTTTGTGGGCCTCATCTCCTACCTGGTCCTGCGCCCGCACTCCTATGCGTCCGACCGCGAGGAGCAGGAGCTGGACATGGCCCTGCGCGAGCGCCAGCTTGCCCAGTACGGTACCTGCCCGCAGTGCGGCGCGCCCATCGAGAAGGACTTCGTCGTCTGCCCGGTGTGCGATACCCAGGTTCGCAACGTCTGCCCCAGCTGCCATCGCCCGCTCGATGCGCACTGGAAGGTCTGCCCCTACTGCCGAACTCGTATCCAGTAACGCATCCATCGCCGGGCTGGCCGCAAGCCACGGGCACGCCGCAAGCCACGCGCGCCCCACACCCCGCCCCACACGATGAAGCATGCGTAGAAAATCGCCCGCCGTGCCATTAAGGTGCGGCGGGCGCTTGTATACCAAGGCAACCTGCCTATAATGATGCAAGTCAAAAACGCCGAGCGCATCGCACGCACTTGCATCAGGCATCCGAGAGGAGAAAACATACCCATGAAGGCACTCTACAATGACGGTTCGGTGGCCGAGCTCCCGCAGGACGAGGTCACGCACGTCATCCGCCACTCCGCCGCGCACATCATGGCGCAGGCCATCAAGCGTCTCTATCCCGAGGCCGACTTTGCCTACGGTCCCGCGACCGACAACGGTTTTTACTATGACGTCGACCTACCCGAGGGCGTCAAGATCAGCGAGGACGACTTCCCCGCGATCGAGGCCGAGATGAAAAAGATCGTCAAGGAGAACCTCAAGTTCTCCGTGTACGAGAAGCCCCGCGCCGAGGCCATCGCCCTTATGGAGGAGCGCGGCGAGAAGTACAAGGTCGAGCACATCGGCGACCTGGACGACGACGCCCGCATTACCTTCTACCAGCAGGGCGACTACATCGACATGTGCGTCGGCCCCCACATCTGCTACACCAAGGCCCTCAAGGCCTTTAAGCTCACCGGCGTCTCGGGCGCCTACTGGAAGGGCGACAAGGACAACAAGATGCTCACCCGCATCAACGGCGTCGCCTTTGCCACCAAGGAAGAGCTCGACGAGCACATGCACATGCTGGAGGAGGCCAAGAAGCGCGACCACCGCAAGATCGGCCGCGAGATGGACCTCTTTATGATGCGCGACGAGGCCCCCGGCTTCCCGTTCTTCCTGCCCAACGGCATGATCCTTAAGAACACGCTGCTGGACTACTGGCGCGAGATCCATCACAAGGCCGGCTACGTGGAGATTTCCACGCCGCTCATCATGAACAAGCAGCTGTGGAAGACCTCGGGCCACTGGGACCACTACAAGGACAACATGTACTCCACCGTCATCGACGACGAAGAGTACTGCATTAAGCCCATGAACTGCCCGGGCGGCGTGCTTGTGTACGCCTCCAAGCCGCACTCCTACCGCGAGCTGCCCATCCGCGCCGGCGAGATTGGCCTGGTGCACCGCCACGAGCTGCGCGGCGCCCTGCACGGTCTGTTCCGCGTGCGCTGCTTTAACCAGGACGACGCCCACCTGTTTGTGCGTCCCGACCAGCTGACCGACGAGATCGTGGGCGTGGTCAACCTCATCGACTCCGTGTACCAGAAGTTTGGCTTTAAGTATCATGTTGAGCTTTCCACCCGCCCCGAGGACTCCATGGGTTCGGACGAGGATTGGGCTCGCGCCGAGGAGGGTCTGCGCACCGCTCTGGAGCAGTTGCACATGGACTACGAGGTCAACGAGGGCGACGGCGCCTTCTACGGCCCCAAGATCGACTTCCATCTGGAGGATTCGCTCGGCCGTACCTGGCAGTGCGGTACCGTGCAGCTCGACTTCCAGATGCCGCTCAACTTTGATCTGGAGTACGTGGACGCCGACGGCACCAAGAAGCGCCCCATCATGCTGCACCGCGTGTGCTTTGGCTCCATCGAGCGCTTCATCGGTATTCTGATCGAGCACTTTGCGGGCAAGTTCCCCACCTGGCTGGCTCCCGTGCAGGTCAAGGCACTTCCGGTTTCCGAGAAGAGCCGCGACTACGCCCACGAGGTGTGCGCCAAGCTGGAGGAGGCCGGCATTCGCGTGGTCTGCGACGACCGCGACGAGAAGATCGGCTACAAGATCCGCGAGGCCCGCAGCATCGACCGCGTGCCCTATATGCTCATCTTGGGCGAGAAGGAGGTCGAGGCCGGCAACATTTCCGTCCGCGATCGCTCCAACGAGACCGTTCAGATGAGCGTTGACGAGTTTGTTGCGAAGGTGCTCGAGGAGATCAAGACTCGCGCCTAAGGTAAACTACACTACAATTAACAAAGGCGACCGTCCACATAGGGCGGTCGCCTTTTTTCTTACCAAAATAAGAAAAGCCGCTGGTTGAGCGGCTTTTTTTGTTGCACAAAAAGGTACAGGTTTTTGTAGGGGCGTATGGAGATGTACCTACTGGCAGTACATTTTGCGTAATCTGGGCAAACGCTGATTAATTGCTCGTATAATGTCGTCATTCGAAAGATACAAAAACCTGTACTTTTGCGACTGCGCCTAGCTGCGAGCGAGAAGCCTGTTCTAAACGCCCCTGCATTTGCGTGCATCGCAAAGCTAAAAGAGGGGGCGAGAACATGGAACAGACGGCACGGCGCCAAGAGCAGCTGCCGGGCGCATTTAACGGCGCCACAACCAATGGCCAGCGCGGCCGCGTCCGCTGGTATCTGGTCCACACCCCCAATGGAAAAGAGCGCGAGACCTGCGAAAAGGTCCGCTGCATTATCCCGCACGAGTTGATGCAGGACGCTTTTGTGATGCAAAAGGAGTTCTGGTTTAAGCGGGACGGCGCCTGGTCGCTCCAAACCAAACCCATGTACAAGGAATATTTCTTCGTCGCTACGCACGATGCCGCTGCGCTCGATAGGGCTTTGGCCCAGTTGAGCTTTGGCTGTCGCATCGCCGGTAGTAGGGAGCGGGCGTACATGCCCATGCCGGCCGATGCGCAGGATTGGTACCGCAGCGTGCTGGACGACGACGGCGTGGTGCGCAATAGCGTAGCTCGCATAGAAGACGGCGTGTTGCACATAGAGCAGGGCCCCTTGGTGGGGCAAGAGGCCCGCGTGCACAAGATCGACCGTCGCAAGCGCTGGTGCCTGGTGGACGTAGGCGAAGGCGACTCCGCATTTAGGGAGCTGCTGCCGCTCGATGTTCCCAGCAAAACGTAAAGGAGACGTTGCGTCAGCTATTCATTCGCATTTTTGAATTTATCGATTGGGGGATCCCTGGGGAACGGGGACGTAAGTTTGACTGTGCCTGCTAAAGAAGTAACAGAGAGTAATGCGCCTGCGGGGGCGGCGCTGATAGCTCAGGCTATGGACCGGCACGAGGGCGCCGGTCGCTACAAGTCCATGCAATCCATCATGGACTGGGACCGCTCGCGCCTTGCCTACAGGGCCGTCAAGCGCACATTCGACATCGTGTTCAGCGGTGCCGTAATCGTCGTAATCGCGATTCCCAGCTTGGTGCTGGCGGCGCTCATCCGCCTGGAGAGCGAGGGCAGCCCCTTCTACAGCCAGATCCGCGTGGGCCGCACCCGTCCCGACGGCAGCTTGACCACTTTTCGTATGTGGAAGTTTCGCTCCATGTACAAGGACGCCGACGAGCGCCTCGCCGAGCTCAAGGAACAGAACGAGATCGCCGGCGCCATGTTCAAGATGAGGGACGATCCCCGCGTCACCAAGATCGGGAAGTTCATCCGCAAACATTCTATCGACGAGTTCCCGCAGTTTCTCAACGTGTTCCTGGGCCAGATGTCCGTCGTGGGACCGCGCCCGCCGCTGCCGAACGAGGTGGCTGAGTACACGGAGTACGACCTGCAGCGCCTGGCCGTGAAGCCGGGAATCACCGGCTGGTGGCAAGTTACCGACCGCAACGACACGGACTTCGACGGCATGGTTCGTCGCGATCTTGAATATATCGCAAAGCGCGGGGTTGCCACCGACTTGAAGATCGTGGCGCTCACGGTCGTCGAAATGATAACGGGGGGGTGCCTGCTAGAGGCATTTCCCGAGACTTTTCCGTTGGCGGGGTGCTAGCCCATGCCTAGGAAACCTACCGGGACCTTCTTCTACCGCATATGCAAGAGAACGTTCGATATAGCCTTCAGCGCCGGGTGTGTCGCGGTGCTGGCGATTCCCATGGCCTGTGTCTGCGCTGCGATCTGCGTGGAGTCCCCGGGCTGCCCAGTCTACACGCAGGAGCGCGTGGGCAGGGGAGGCCGGGTGATTCGCGTGCTTAAGCTTCGCAGCATGGTCTCTGATGCAGGTGATGTGCAGAAGTACCTGAGCCCCGAGCAGCTGCACCAGTGGGAGGTGGAGCGCAAGGTCGATAACGACCCACGCATCACAAAGGTGGGCCAGTTCATCCGCAAGTGCTCCATCGACGAGATACCGCAGTTCCTCAACGTGCTCAAGGGCGATCTGTCAGTGATCGGCCCGCGCCCCATCACGCGCGACGAGCTGGAACAGCACTTCACCGACGAGGAGAAGGAGGAACTGCTGAGCGTCACGCCGGGCATTACCGGCCTGTGGCAGGCCACCGACCGCAATGCAGCGACCTTCGAAAGCGGCCTTCGACAGAAGATCGAGCTTCGTTATGTACGGAACCGTTGCTTCCGTATGGACTGGAAATGTTTCACGGGCACCTTCGGTGCCATGTTCGGGAAAAGGAGGACCGGGCGATGACGAAGGTTTCCCTTGTGATTCCGACCCTCAATGCTGAGGGCGATATCGAGGGGCTGCTCAATTGCATATATCGCCAGACCTGTCGTCCCGATGAGGTTATTGTCGTCGATTCGAGCTCTTCCGACCGTACGGTCGATATCGTTAAGACGTTTGAGTGGGTTCGCTTGATCAGTATCGAGCGTTCCGAATTCAATCACGGTCTCACTCGCGATATGGCGCTTAGGGAATCCATTGGGGATATCGTCTGCTTTATGACGCAGGATGCCGTACCCGCTGACGAATTCTACATTGAGAACCTTATTGCCCCCATTCTTAACGATTTCCGCGTGGTGGTTTCATCCGGGCGCCAGCTTCCCAAGGATGACGCGCGTAGGTTCGAACAACTCGTCCGTGAGTTCAACTACGGTCCTGAATCTAACGTTCGCTCTAAGGCCGACGTCGTGACTATGGGAATCAAGGCGTATTTCGCCACCGACGTGTGCTCGGCGTACCGCCGCAGCGCATATATCGAGCTCGGCGGTTTCGGAAAGACGGATATGAGCGAGGACATGCTCATGGCCGCGAAGGCCGTAAACGCCGGATACTCGGTTGCATATGCTGCCGACGCCTGTGTGCATCATTCGCATAACCTCACTCCAGCCGAGCAGTATCGCCGGAACTATGCAATCGGCCGTTTCCTCGAGGCGAACGGGGAAACCGTTGCCTGTAGCTCCGAGGTCGGGGAGGGCGGAAGGCTCGTTAAGTCTGTCTCCCGCCAGCTTCTGCACGAGGGGAATATCCGGGAATTTGCCGCTTTTGGATTCGACTGCTGCGCCCGCCTTCTCGGAAACCGAGCCGGCCGCAGGGCCGCTAGAAAAGAAAGGTTATAGCAAATGAAAGGCATCATCCTCGCCGGCGGGTCCGGCACGCGCCTGTACCCGCTCACGCTCGTGACCTCCAAGCAGCTGCTGCCGGTCTACGACAAGCCCATGATCTACTACCCGCTCAGCACCCTCATGCTGGCGGGCATCCGGGACATCCTGGTCATCTCCACGCCGACGGACCTCCCCAACTTCGAGCGCCTGCTCGGGGACGGCTCGCGCTACGGCGTGAACCTCTCCTACGCCGAGCAGCCGAGCCCGGACGGCCTGGCGCAGGCCTTCACCATCGGCGAGGACTTCATCGCCGGCGAGCCGTGCGCCCTGGTGCTCGGCGACAACATCTTCTACGGCAACGGCCTGTCGCGCCACCTGACTCGCGCCGTCCTAAACGCCGAGTCGGGCCGCGCCACGGTCTTCGGCTACCACGTGGACGACCCCGAGCGCTTCGGCGTCGTGGAGTTCGACGGGGAGGGCAGGGCCGTCTCCATCGAGGAGAAGCCAGCCGAGCCCAAGAGCTCCTACGCCGTCACCGGCCTGTACTTCTACCCGGGCGACGTGGCCGCCAAGGCGCATGAGGTGCAGCCCTCCGCGCGCGGCGAGCTGGAGATCACCACGCTCAACCAGATGTACCTGGAGGAGGGGACGCTGTCCGTCGTGACGCTGGGCCGCGGGTACGCGTGGCTGGACACCGGCACCATGGAGAGCCTGCACGAGGCCGCGGAGTTCGTCCGCGCCGTGGAACACTCCCAGGACCTGCCGGTCTCGGTCCCCGAGGAGATCGCCTGGGAGAACGGCTGGATCACCACCGCCGAGCTCGAGGAGGCCGCCAAGGCCTACGGCAAGTCGGTCTACGGCCGGCACCTCAAGAAGGTCGCCGCCGGCGAGATCGTCAACAGCCCGCGCGAGTACTAATCCGATCCAATGGGAGATAGAAACATGTCCGAAGAGCTCTTCGAACCCAAGAACATCATCGTCACGGGCGGCTGCGGCTTCATCGGCAGCAACTTCGTGCACTATGTGGTCAACAACCACCCGGGCGTCCACGTGACCGTCCTGGACAAGCTGACCTACGCCGGCAACCCCGAGAACATCGCCGGGCTGCCTGAGGATAGGGTCGAGCTCGTCGTGGGCGACATCTGCGACGCGGAGCTGCTCGATGAGCTAGTCCCGGGCCACGACGCCATCGTGCACTACGCCGCCGAGAGCCACAACGACAACTCCATCGCGGACCCCGAGCCCTTCCTGCGCACCAACGTCGAGGGCACCTTCCGCCTGCTGGAGGCCGTCCGCAAGCACGGCATCCGCTACCACCACGTCTCCACCGACGAGGTCTACGGCGACCTGGC
>DBGAZC010000033.1:0-6408 GCA_048472015.1 Collinsella sp.
CAGCTGGGCGCGGTCATGCGAGCGCAGGCGCAGCACCGAGAGCGGCCACTGCAGCACGGTACCGCTAACCTGATCAAATCCGGGCACGCTAAACTGCGAGATCTCGGCGGCGTGCATCATGGGGAACTCGTGCGCGCCGCCCTGGAAGTGGTCGTGCGACAAGATCGAGCCGCCCACGATAGGCAGGTCGGCGTTGGAGCCAATAAAGTAGTGCGGGAACAGGTCGACAAAATCGAGCAGGCACGTCAGGCCCTTGCGGTCAACGTGCATAGGGCGATGCTCGGAGCTCATGGCAATGCAGTGCTCGTTAAAGTACGCGTACGGGCTGTACTGGAAGCCCCAGCGCTCGCCGTCGAGCTCAATGGGGATAACGCGCAGATTCTGGCGGGCGGGGTGAGCGCCGCCGTCGGCTGCAGCGGAGCGTCCAGGGTAGCCCTCGTTTTCGATGCAGAGCTGGCAGGCGGGATACTTCTCGCCCGTGTTTTTGGCGGCACCGGCCGCGGCAATATCGCGCGGGTCTTTCTCAGGCTTCGACAGGTTGATGGTGATCTCAAGGTCACCCCAGTTGGTGGGGGTGCTCCATTTGATATTGCGCGCGATGGCGGCGCGGCGCACGTAGCCGGCGTCGCAGCACAGACCGTAGAACCAGTCGGTCGCGGCGCGGGGCTCGTTGACGCCCATGCGGCCGTTGAACTCCTCGTTTACAACCGAAGGCCTCGGCATGAGTGCGCCCATGATGCGCATGGCGATGCGGTCGCGGCCCGACGCCGTGTCCTCGGCAGCGCCGTTGGCAACGGCGGCCTCGGAAAGTACGGCGAGCGTGCCCTCAAGGTCAAAGTCGGGGAGTGTATCGGGGTGCAAGAGCGAAATCTTCTCGGTCTTGAGCGCCCAAGCCATGTCGAGTGCGGGGCCCGTGGCGCCGATGCACTCCAAAATGGTGTTGTATGCCCAGATGCGATCGTCCTGGCCGATCATCGATCGGTGGATAGCGTACTCGATGAGGCCCTGCACAGCCTTGCGCACGTCAGTCATTACAGCCATGCCGCGTAAGCCCCCTTGTCAGAGATGGCGTAGTGACGGGCAGAGCCCTCGACCAGCCAGCCGTTCATCTTGGCAATGAAGGTGTCGACCAGGTCGAGCGGCACGAAGGCCTGGATGGTGCCACCAAAGCCGCCACCGTGGATACGGACGGCGCCGCGGCCGTCGAGCACGTGCTCGGCAAGGGCCAGCGCATACATGGAGGGCTGCTCGGAGCCCAGCTTGGCAACGACATTCTGTAGGTACATGGCAGAGCTGGCGCCGGACTCGCGCGTCAGGACCAGGAACTGATCGATGTCGCCGGCGTTCAGGGCAGCCCAGCGCTTGTCGACCAGGCCGTTTTCGTACCAGTAGTGAACGGCGCGCAGGCAGGCGCGGTCGCCCAGCTTGGCGCGCAGCTCGGGGAGCTTGGCGTCAAAGTCCGCCACGTTTACCTCGCACAGGCGTGTCTTGCCAAACTCGGCAGCAACGTCCTGCATCTCGCGCGGTACGGCGGCGTAGTCGTCGGTGGCGGCCACGTGGTCGGCACCGACCTTAACGAGCACGAGCGCATAACCGTGATCCTCAAAGTTGAGCTCGAGCTTCTGGGTCTTAGGCTGAGCCTGGTCCTCAAAGTCCATGTAGGCAAGGCCGCCCAGGCAAACGGCAGCCTGGTCCATTAGACCGCAGGGCTTGCCGTAATAGTTGTTCTCGGTGCGCTGGCTCATCTGGGCGAGCGTGACGGGCTCGATGGCGGGTGCGCCCCAGAGGGTTTCCATGGCACGACCGTACGCGGCCTCGACGGCAGCGGAGCTGGATAGGCCGCCGCCCGAAGGGACGGAGCAGGTAAAGGCGAAGTCGAAGCCCTTGGGCTCAACACCAAGCGCTGCAATCTCGTGGGCCATACCGCGGACGAGGCTTGCGGACGTGCCCTTCTCGGACTCCTGAACACCTAGCGTATCGAGTGTGATCTCAAAGGTGGGGTAGCCCTCGTCGGCTACGCGAACCTTGTTGGAATCGGTTGCCACGGCGATGCCGTCGACGGCGACATCGAGCGAGCCGGCGATAACGTGGCCGCCCTCGTGGTCGGTGTGGTTGCCGCTGATCTCGGAACGGCCGGGCGCGTGCACGTAGAGCACCTGGCGGTCGCCGATGGGGCCAAACTCCTCCTCAAACAGCTTGGTGAGCGTGGCGAATGTCTTTTCGTCGGGGGTGGTCATGGGAGTCCTTTCCTTGGCGCGCACGGGTGGGTTTTGCGTCGTTATGAGTACGTTAACAACTTAAAGCGGCATGAACCAAGTGTTCACAATGCCGCATGTTACGGGCTATGTTAACGTACTCATAACACATCGCTTGTCACTTTTTGAGAATCTGGTAATCGGTAGAAATTCAGCCGTGAACGGTACTGCCGTATGGACTTATAAAGCAGAAGAGATGCAGATAGAAAAAGTAGAGTACGTTAACATGCGTCCGACGATAGCGGGCCTCGGCGCGGGATGTATTTCTGCCCGGGCCGGCATTCACGCTATTCAGATCTCGCAAGGGTGAAGGTGATCTTGTGGCAAGGCGCCCGTCCAACGATACAGGTACGCGTCCGGTCTCCATGGCCGACGTCGCCCGCGCTGCTGGCGTTTCGCAGCAGACGGTTTCGCGCGTCGCCAACGGCTTGCCCAACGTTAACGAGCAGACGCGCCAGCGCGTGCAGGCCGCTATGCAAGAGCTCGGCTTTCGTCCGAGTTATGCCGGTCGCTCGCTGCGCGACGGCCGTTACCATTCGGTCGGCCTATGCATCAACGATGTCACCAAGTTTGGCAACCTCTCAATGATCGACGGCATTGCCAGCGCTGCTCGCGAGCATAATTGCGCCATCACGCTGGTCGAGATGTCCAAGACCGAGGAATTCTCGCTTGCCGAGGCCACGCGTCGTATGGCCGCATTGCCGGTGGACGGCATCATCATCGGCATGAGCCGCATGGCGCCCGATTTTGAGACGTTTGATCCACTGCCGGGCATTGGAACGGTCATCGTTACCATGTACGCGCATCCGCGCGTGACTACGGTCGATTCCGACCATTACGGCTGCTCGCTCTTGCTTATGGATCACCTGTTTGAGCTGGGGCACGGGCAGATTCGCTATATTGGCGGCCCGTCGTTCTCGGTCGACGAGCAATTTCGTCGAGCCGGTTGGCAGGATGCGCTCGAGCGTAAACACATCGAGCCGGCAGAGCCGCTCGAGGGCGACTGGTCTGCCAACAGCGGCTACGAGGCCGGCAGGTACCTGGCCGAGCACGATCGCACCATGACGGCGATTTACGCGGCAAACGACCAGATGGCAAATGGCGCGATTGCAGCGCTGCGCGATAGCGGCCTGCGCGTACCCGAGGACGTGAGCGTGGTGGGTGTCGACGATTCGCTCGATGATTTTGTCGCGCATAACGAGCTCACGACCGTTCGATTCGATTTGCATCAGCGCGGACGCGAGGTATTCGAGCATGCGGTTCCCGAGGCGGGTACGGCGGGCAAAACCGTTGCCATTCGTATTCCCGGCCAGCTCATTATTCGACATAGCACGGCGATACCACGCTCATAGTTTGCGCAGGTAAACGGCGATTTATCGTATTTCAATAACAATCGGTAAGGATGCCGGCAGATAACAGTTGGAATGCTGCCGAGTGCTATGATAGACGGGTTATTTTGTCTATCTAGGAGGCTTTGCCTGATGGAGATCACCAAGGATATCCGCTACGTTGGCGTCGACGATCACGACATTGACCTGTTCGAGGGCCAGTACGATGTGTCCGAGAATGGTATGGCATACAACAGCTACGTTATCTTGGGCGAGAAGATCGCTGTCGCCGATTCGGTCGACGGTGGTTTTGTCGACGAGTGGCTCGGCAACCTCGAGGCCGCGCTCGATGGACGTACGCCCGACTACCTGGTTATCCATCACATGGAGCCCGATCACTCTGCTGGCATCGCCGCCTTTATGGAGCGCTACCCCCAGGCACAGATTGTGGCCAGCATGGGTGCCTTCCGCATGATGGTCAACTACTTTGGCACCGACTACCCCGAGCGCAAGATGGTCGTCAAAGAGGGCGACGTGCTCGATCTGGGCGGTCACAGCCTAACGTTTGTCGGCGCTCCCAACGTTCACTGGCCCGAGGTGATTTTCTCCTACGAGTCTACCGACAAGGTGCTCTTTAGTGCCGACGGCTTTGGCAAGTTCGGCGCCAACGACATCGAGGACCCGGAAGGCTGGGCTTGCGAAGCGCGCCGCTACTACTTTGGCATCGTCGGTAAGTTCGGCAAATTCGTGCAGACCGTGCTCAAGAAGGCCGCCGCTCTGGATATCCAGATCATCTGTCCGCTCCATGGTCCTGTTCTTACCGAGAATCTGGGCTATTACCTCGACACCTACAACACCTGGTCGAGCTATCAGCCCGAGGACGAGGGCGTCACGATTGCCTATGCGAGCGTGTACGGCCATCTGAAGGCCGCCGTTGAGGAGCTTGCATCTGCGCTCGAGGCCCGCGGCCAGAAGGTTTCCGTCTTTGACTTGGCTCGCGACGACATGGCCGAGGCCGTTGAGGATGCGTTCCGCTATGACCGTCTGGTGCTCGCCTCCATCACCTATCAGGGCGAGATCTTCCCGTGCATGAGCACCTTTATCCACACGCTCGCCGAGCATGCCTATCAGAACCGTACGGTGGCGCTTGTCGAGTCCGGTTCCTGGGCGCCTGCAGCGGCCAAGATTATGACCAAGGAGCTCGAGGGTATGAAGGACATCGCTCTGGCGCAGAACAAGGTGACCGTGCTGGGTTCGCTCAACGACGCCTCGCGCGCCCAAATCGAGGCCCTCGCCGACGAGCTGTCCAAGTAGCGATATATCGCTTTTAACGCTCAAACCACCACGAAGGGGACAGGCACCTTTGTGGTGGTTTTTGTTTAAGCGCCGGCGATGACGAGGGCTGGACGTGAGCTGTCAGTGGCCTCGGCGATCGAGGTGGCGACGGCATGGTCGGGGTCACGGTCCATCACGATGGAGTCGACATCGGCAAGCTCGGCAAAGCGGTACATGCCGCGTCCGTTAACCTTGCTGGCGTCCATGAGGGCGACGCTTTGATGGGCCGCGGTGATCATAGCCGTTTTGGTCTCGGCCATCTGGGGAAAGTCGGTCGTAAAGCCGCAGCTGGGGACAAAGGCGCCGGGGCACATGACGGCCAGATCGGCATGGACCATTTGGAGCGCCTGCATAGTGAGCGGTCCGTACAAATAACGATGGCCTTTGCGCAGCGCCCCGCCCAGCATGACGACATCGACTGAGGGCATGCTCTCGTCGATGTAATCGGCAATGGTAATGTCGGCCGTGATGACGGTGATACCGTCGCGCTGATCGAGGAGCCGGACGAACTCGAGCGCCGTGGTGCCCGAGTCGACGAGCAGCGTGTCGCCGTCATTGACGAGCTCGATGGCGCTTTGCGCGATGGCCTGCTTGGCGGCGACGTTGACATTGATGCGGCGATCCTGCGTGGAGACGGTCAGACGTTTGTGGAGTGATACGGCACCGCCGTGCGTGCGGCGCAGCTTGCCTGCTTCGGCGAGCGCGTCCAGGTCGGCGCGGGCGGTGACGGAGGACACGCCAAAGGTCTGGGCGATTTCTGCTACCTGCACCGAGGCATTATGATCGAGCATTTCCATAATGGCGGTACGGCGTTCGTCGGCAAAGGCACGGTTGGTGGCTTGGGCCATGCTTGCTCCATTCTCGGCTAAATTTGCAGGAATTGTGTTGACTCTATTTTCGTTCATTTTCTTTTTGAGTAAGAAAACACCTTTCGATTACTTATCTTTTCTATAAAAGAAAGACGCTGAACGCCCAAAATTCAATATCGAACATGTCCACTCGGCTCATATTCCTTCCGTTTACTTTTCAAAAACGACTGTATTGACCTGCATGGGCTCAATATCTCGCGCGTGTAAAGCCGCTGAATTTCATACAATGAGCGCAGAAAAACGCAAGGTAAAACGCCTTGTGAACAACTACGCCCGATGTCCAGATGCGGGCGAGGGAGAGGAGCAAACGCTCATGGCACTTGTTACCACCGAAAAGATGCTCAAGGACGCTCAGGCCGGCCACTACGCTGTTGGCGCTTTCAACGTCGAGAACCTCGAGTTTGTTATGGCCGTTCTGGCCGCTGCCGAGGAGACCAAGTCCCCCGTCATCATGCAGACCACCCCGGGCACCATCAAGACCGCTGGTCTGGACTACTTCTACGGCATGGTCAAGGCTGCCGCCGAGCGCGCTTCCGTGCCCGTCGCTCTGCACCTCGATCACGGCGATGGCTATGACCGCTGCATGCAGGCTTTCCGCACGGGCTACACCTCTGTCATGAT
>DBGAZC010000034.1:0-4957 GCA_048472015.1 Collinsella sp.
GCATCCAAGGTCGAGGTACCAACAGGTCGGTATGTTACCACAAGCGGCCCGCGCCTGCGCATCATCACCGACCCAACATGAATTCCATCGCACGGAGGCGCTGATCGGTGTGCGTCGCAGCCCAAACATGCGAAAGCCCCAGCAAGAACGCCGCCGTATGCGAGTCGATTTTCTCGGCCAAAAGCGCATCGAAGGTCATCGACATGAGGGCGCGCAGCCATGCGACCTCACCGGTCGACACCAGTTCGGCACCTGGAACGCTCGACGCGCACGACCCGCACATGAGGCCGCCCGCCTGGGGCGAAAAATACGACAGCATGGGGTCTCCGCACAGCACGCAGGCCGAAAAATCGGGTCGATAGCCAACGTGCGACAGCAGCTTAAAGACATATGCCGCCACAAGTAGGTCCATATGTGCCGTGTCAAGCCCGCTGCCCACCAGGGCAAGCGCTCGCTGCGTGATGGCAAAGGTAAACGGGTCCTCGGCGTCCTCGAACGAGCACACGCGCGCGACCTCGGCGATCGCGCTTGCGGCGCAGGTCGTCTCGTAATAGGGCGCAGCGCCGAGCGGCGCCTCCATAAGCTCGGCCTGAGAAACCACGTCGAGTGACCGTCCATGCGCGAGCAGCATATCGACCGTACAGAACAACTCGCAGCGCGCAGCCAGACGTCCACCGGGTTTGCGGGCGCCCTTTGCCACGGCACGAACCTGCCGGCCCCGCTCGTCAAGCATCGTCAAGATCAGGTCCGTCTCTTTGAGCTTCGTCTTATCGAGGACGAGCACCTTCGTGCGATATGTCCGGGAGCCTGCCATTGACGCGAACTAATCTTCCGCGTTGTACCCAAAGCGGCGAATCTGGGCCTCGTCGTCACGCCAGCCGGCCTTGACCTTCACGTCCAGCTCCAAAAAGACCTGCGTGCCAAAGATGCGCTCAAGATCGCGACGGGCGTCGATACCGATATGCTTGATCATCTCGCCGCCCTTGCCGATGATGATGCCCTTCTGGCCCTCACGCTCGACGTAAATGGTGGCGTGCACGCGTAGCACCTTCTTGGTCTGCTCGAGCGCATCGCAGATCACGCCAACGGAGTGCGGGATCTCATCACGGGTGCGGCGCAAGACCTTTTCGCGCACAAACTCAGCAACGAGCGTCTCGTCAGAAGCGTCGGTGCCCATGTCCTCGGGGAACCAACGCGGGCCTTCGGGCAAAAAGTGCGCAACGGTCTCGATAAAGGCATCGACGTTGAAGTTCTTGACCGACGACGTCACGATCTCGTCGTCATATTCCATGAGCTCGTGGGCGGCCTTAAGCTGCTCCATGACCTGTGCGGGGTCGGCCTCATCGGCCTTAGTGAGCACCAGGACCTTCTTGCAACGAGCGCATCTGACACGCTCGGCAACCCAGGCGTCTCCCCTGCCGATGGGCTTGGTGGCATCAATCAAAAACGCGACGACATCGACATCGTTCAGCTCGAACAACGCACTCTTGTTAAGCTCGGAACCCAGGCCGTCCTTAGGCTTATGAATACCCGGGGTATCGACAAAGACCAGCTGGTAGCCGGGGCGGTTGACGACGGCGCGCATGCGGCGGCGAGTCGTCTGGGCCACCGGCGAGGTGATGGCGACCTTCTTGCCGTAACAGGCGTTGAGCAGCGTGGACTTGCCGGCGTTGGGACGACCGACCAGGGCCACAAAGCCGCTGCGGAAACCGGGCTCCACGTCGCCAAAGCCCGCGAGGTTGTCGTCCTCGTCGCACAGGGCGTCGAGCTCCTCATCGCTCATGCCCTCAAACGGGTCGAACTCCTCGGCCTCGTCATCCAAAATCTCATCGATAGGCTGCATATTGTCGGACATGGGAATCCCTTTCTAAATAAAGCCGAGCGCGTGGGCAAATACCAGCACGCCCACAATCGCGGCGGTAATGGAAAGTACGTATACGGAAGCGGCGGCGATGTCCTTCGCACGCTTGGCCAGCGGATGGAGCTCCTGGGTCGCCAGGTCGACGATGGCCTCCATAGCGGTGTTGCACAGCTCGCCGTGAATCACCAGGCCACAACAGATGATAATCGTGGCCCACTCGGCAATGTCGAGCCCCACGACGCAGCCGGCAATGACGGTGCACACGCCCGCAACGAGCATGACCTTAATGTTGCGCTCGGTCTTGACGGCGGTGACGAAGCCCTCCATGGCGTAGGAAAACGACTTAAAGAAGGACGGATGGTCCTTGTTCGATCCGGGAATCATAGACGGCTCCTAGTCGTGGGCGTGGTTGGTGATGGGGCCGACGTGGACTAGCTTAGGGTCCTCGCCGCGCTCGAGCGACAGATCGCGCAGGATGGCGTCCTCGCGGGCCTCCATGACCTCGGCCTCGTCGTCCTCGATGTGGTCATAGCCCAGCAGGTGCAGCATTCCGTGTACGAGCATCAGACGGCACTCGTCAGCGGGGCTATTGCCAAAACCGGGGGCCTGACGGGCAATAACCTGCGGGGCCAAGATAATATCGCCGAGCTCGAGCGTCTCATCGGCGGGAATGTCATCGTCAAAGGCCGAATCGCACTCAAACGAGAGCACATCGGTGGTGCGGTCGATACCGCGCCACTCGTGGTTGAGCTCGTGCATCTCGTCCTCGTCGACATACGAAAGGGAAATCTCGACTTCACGTTCAACGCCCTCGGCGGCAAGCACAACCTCGCAGATGTGCTCCACCTCCTGCGCGTCGAGCAGCGTATCGAGCTCGGCATCGTTGCTGATCAATACACTCAACGGGACTCCTTTCGGTCGCGCGGGCGCTGCTCGCGCACGTCATCATAAGCTTCATATGCCTCGACGATACGACCCACCAGGGCATGGCGCACCACGTCGGCACGCTCGAGGTGAGAAAATGCGACATCGTCGACACGGCCCAAAATCTGCTCAACGTCGGCAAGACCGCCACGACGACCCACCAGGTCGCGCTGGCTCAGGTCGCCGGTAATCACGAACTTGGAGTTGAACCCAAGGCGTGTCAGGAACATCTTCATCTGCTCGGGCGTGGTATTTTGTGCCTCGTCGAGCACCACGAAGGCATCACTCAGCGTGCGGCCGCGCATGTAGGCAAGCGGGGCAATCTCGATCACGCCGCGCTCCATAAGCTCATCAGTGCGCTCGCGATCCATCATGTCAAAAAGGGCGTCATAGAGCGGACGCATGTAGGGATCGATCTTTTCCTCGAGGGTGCCGGGCAAAAAGCCCAGATTCTCCCCCGCCTCGACAACCGGACGCGTCAAGATCAGACGGCCCACCTCGTGACGCTTGAGCGCGGCAACGGCGAGCGCCATAGCCAGATAGGTCTTACCAGTACCGGCAGGACCCAAGCCAAACGTGATGGTATGCGAGCGGATGGCATCCACATAGCGCTTTTGCCCGAGCGTCTTGGGGCGAATGACGCGGCCGCGATACGAAAGCAGCACGTCATCGCGAAGCGACGTAGCCTCGTGCTCACCGTCGCGCAAGACGGCCAGGCAGCGAGAGACATCGTCGGCAGACAGCGTGCGCCCGGCGGCCGCCTCGCGAAAAGCGTGCTCGAAAAAGCGCGCCACGAGTTCGACCTCGTCCGGGTCGCCGCTCACGGCGATGCTATCGCCACGGGCGACCACGTGAGCGCGAACCAAGCTCTCGAGCGCGCGAAGGACGCCGTCGCCGGCGCCCAAAACGCACGAGGGATCAATTCCCTCGGGAACGGTAAGTCTAATCTTCGAGGCTTCCATGAACCTCCCTGCGTGCATGGACCAAGCCGGAATCATCGACTCCGATGATAGCAACATCGAGCAGGCACGGGGCTGTAAGTCCACAGGTATCGTCAAGACGGGCATGATGGAACGAGCCGAGCGTCAGGTTGTCACCATACTCGAGCACGGCACGCTCGACCGTGCCCACGCGACGACGAGCGTCGGCAATAGCGAGCTCCTGTGCGGCGGCCCGCATACGGCGGCTGCGCTCGGCCATAACCTCGGGTGGCACCTGGTCGGGCATGTCGGCAGCAAGGGTACCGGGACGCTTGCTGTAGCGGAACACGTGCATACGCGAGAAAACCACACGGCGGCACAGCGCCAGCGACTCCTCGAACTCCTCGTCCGTCTCGCCGGGAAAACCGACGATGACATCGCACGAAAAGGACGCCTGAGGCAAGTTGGTGCGAATCATGCGCGCCGTCTCCTCGAAGGCCTCGGCGCTATAGGGACGGCCCATGCGATGCAGTGTCCTGGTGCAGCCGGACTGCACGGGCAGGTGCAAAAACGGGGCGATGCGCTTCGGATAGCGCGCCATGACCTTAAGCAGAGGCTCGGAGATATCCATGGGCTCGACCGAGGAAATGCGCACATGCGGAATAGACGTGCGCTCCATGATCGCCTCGAGCAGCTCATCGATCTCAACGTGTTCATCAGTCGCGCTCTTGCCATCGTAGGCGCCCAGGTTCACACCCGTCAGCACCACCTCGGGCACGCCGGCCTCCTGAGCCTCGCGAACTTGCTCGAGCACAGACTCAACCGGCACGGAGCGCTCGGGGCCGCGGGCCTTCCACACAATGCAATAGGTGCAACGATGGTTGCAGCCGTCCTGGATCTTCACGCCCAGACGCGAGCGACCGAGCGCGTCGACAACCTCGCCGTCGCTGCAGGCGGGAACGTCATCGGACTCAACGCCCAGCACCTCACAGACGCGTTCGGCGACATCGATCTTGGACGGCTCGGCGATCACGCGGTCCGAGAGCTCCAGCAGCTCCTCGGGATGCAGATTGACCACGCATCCGGTCACGACCACATAGGGCTCGTTTGAATAGGCCAGCGCATGGCGAACGGCCTTACGGGTCTTGGCCTCGGCCTCGCCCGTAACGGCACAGGTGTTAATGACGATCAGCTCAGCATCCTGAGGCTCCACCATCGCAAAGCCCAGGCGCATTAGATCGGCAGTGATACG
>DBGAZC010000035.1:0-17478 GCA_048472015.1 Collinsella sp.
GAAAGGAGACTTATGACTGAAACCATCTTCTCCCCCTCATTTGGAAATCGCCCATCCTATCTCGTCGGGCGCGAAACTGTAATTTCGACATTCATATCCGGCCTTGAGCAGGAGCCGGGCAATCGCGACCGAGCTATGCTCATGCTTGGACAGCGAGGCAGCGGCAAGACGGTTCTTCTGTGGGAACTTGCCGACCGCGCACGCAAGCTCGGCTTTGTTGTCGCCACGCCTACCGTAGCCTCCGAGGATATGCTCGAGCGCATTGTCGAGAAAATCCAAGAAGCAGGCAAACCTTACGTCAACAAACGCCGCCTTCCCAAACTCGCGAGCGGCAGCCTAAGTGTTTTCGGGCTCTCGGCAGGCCTCGAGTTCACACGAGACGTGCAGGAGACCAAGAGCTTTCAGTTCAAGCTCACGCAGCTCGCGCGCAAACTGACCGAGCAGGGGCACGGCATCCTCATCCTCATCGACGAGCTCCAAGCAAATTCACCCGAGATCAGACAGCTCGTCACCGCCTATCAAGAGCTGGTCGGCGAACGACTCAACGTCGCGCTCGTCATGGCGGGCCTTCCGGGAGCCGTCTGCGCAACACTCAATGACCGTGTGCTGACATTTCTCAACCGCGCTCGAAAGGTCACGCTCGAGCCACTTTCGGTCGGAGATGTCGATACCTATTACCAGCGGGCTTTCGATGAGCTCGGCCTTGATATTCCAAGCGATCTTCGCCTCCGTGCCGCTCGCGCAACCCAAGGCTCGCCCTATATGCTGCAACTCATCGGCTATAACATCGCCAATCGCTGCAGGACAGGCGAACGTGCGACGCAAGGGTTAATCGACGGAGCCATCGAGGCGTCGAAAGTCGATTTCGAAAACGATGTGTGCGAAACGACGCTCGCCGCGCTGTCAGACCAAGACGTCGCGTTTCTCTCCGCAATGACTGATGACGAAGACGCTGTGTCTCGCATTTCTGATGTTGCGAAGCGCATGTCAGTCACACCCGACTATGCGCAAAAGTATCGCCGGCGCCTCATCGACGCCGGCGTTATCGAGCAGGCGCGCCGCGGCTACGTGCGCTTCGCCGTCCCCTATATGGCCGATTACCTGCGCAGCCAGCTCTAGGCAACCACCGCAAAGGGGACAGGCACCTTTGTGGTGGGTTGGGCCCGCTTGTCTCGATCTGTAACAGTTAGGCCGTCAAAACCGGGCTTGGCGTTACAGATTGAGATTGTTCGGGCGGCCCCCGTGGTTCGTCTTGATCTGTAACAGATAGAGACGATTTAGCGCGCCAACTGTTACAGATTGAGACGGAAGACCCTAGTCCACGGTGATGTCGAGGTTCTTGCCGACGAGACCTACGTAGCCGCCCTCGGCAGCCTTGGGACTATCTGCGTGGCAGAGAACCCACTTGTCGGCCTTCCAGTAGCAGTAGCTATCACCGGCCGCGGGCATGTCGGCCGCAGCCTCGGGGCGCGGACCGTTGGTGCCGGCGGGCAGCGCAACCATCACCTGGAAGCCACCGTCGTCGACCATGCACGGCGTGTAGTGCAACGTGGTGGCGTAGACCTCGACGAGCGTGCCGGCGGGCGCGCGGAACGCCTTGACCTGCGCGGTGTCGAGCTTGCCGTCGACAATCTGCTCACGCTTGGCGAGCAGCAGAATAAAGTCGCGAGCACCCAGGTTGAACTCGCTCGCGCGGTGATACTCCAAGCAGTTGAGCTTCGTGTTGTGGCCGTTGCACCAGCCCAGCTGGAACGGACGGCCGCCATACATGAGCAGGCCGAGCGCATCGGCGCCCTCGACCTGCTCCAGCTCAGGCGCGGAGGCCACGTACTTGCTGCCCTCGGGGATGGGCGTTGCGGAGAGCGCCTCGACGAGCGGGGCGGTCAGGCTGGACGGGACGTCATCCCACACGCGGCCATAGGGTTTGAATTCGGGGTCGGTAACAGAGTAGATATGCATGTTCGCTCCTGTTCGTTTATGTGATATTACGAACATTCTAGAACAATCACGCGCGGTTTTAAACGTCCGCCATGTCCGCTCAACAAAAAGGCACCCCCGCATAAGCGAAGGCGCCCAGTGAACTCATTTTGAGCGACGAAACCTTTACGCCTGCTGATAGTGCAGGTGTGCCTCATCGATATCGATCAGATCGCGGTCGAGATAGCGACGCGCGAGCCAATTTGCCATAGGGAGATTCTGGTCCAGATAGTTACCGCACTCCTCGGGAGCGGCACCGGGGACATCGCCCTCAAAGCCGGCGACAAACTCGAACAGCTCACGCACGAGCGACAGAATCTCCTCGCTCGTCACCTCACCAAACACGACGAGGTAAAAGCCCGTGCGGCAGCCCATGGGTCCAAAGTAGACAATGCGGCTCGACCACTCGGCATGGTTGCGAAGGAACGTCGCGCCCAGGTGCTCGATGGTGTGGCACTCGGCCGTGTTCATGACCGGCTCCTTGTTGGGCGTGGTCAGGCGCAGGTCAAACGTGGTGACGGCGGCGCCGGTCGCCGGATCGCGGTCGATGCGGCTCACATACACGCCGGGCTCAAGCAGCAGATGGTCAACGGAAAAGCTCGCGATGCGCTCCATGGCAGATCCTCTCGATAGTCAAATTGGGACGGGCTCTTTTAGCTGGTCGCAACAATCCCACCCATGATAGCAGTCAAAAAAGCCCCGTCCCAAATGACTACTTTGGGACGGGGCGCCGCGCAGCCGATAATATCGACCGTTCAGCATCTAGTTTTCTGACCCCTCACCTATTGATGCTGCGTCGTCCGCAATGCAGAGCGTGCGAGCAGCTCAACAGCCAAAAACCCGGCAGCGACTGTAATCGCCACCAGACCAATAGATGGCCTACACTTACAGCACTCGCAAACACGTCGCAACGGCACCGTAGATATTGGCGTCGTTACCCAGCTGTGCCGGGACCACGTGCGGACGAGGCATATCTTTCAGAAAACCGGTGTAGTGCGCCATGACGTCATCCATCTTACGGTCGAGCGCCTCGAACAGCTCGGGATGGCAACTGATGCCGCCACCAATCGCGAAGACTGCCGGGTCGATGACGCACTGCAGATTCACAAGCACACGATCAAACAGCTCAGCATAGGCATCCAATCCGCGCTGCACAGCGGCGACTTCGGACGCGCCCCCGTGCTCCAATAGCTCGAAGATCCGTCGGCCATCGAGGGCCTCCAGTTCAGCTTCATCCGAAATGCCAAGTTCGACTGCCACGAGATTCTGCAGGCCGTGCCATCCGCTCGAAGTCGCGAACGTATCACGATGATCAAGCGGTTCGCTTACGTTGTTGGACAGGAAGCTGAACTCGCCCGCGAAGCCGCCCGCACCTGTCAGCACCCGGCCGTCAACCACGATGCCTCCGCCGATGCCCGTACCGATTACCGCCACGCAGCCCACGTTCACGCCGCGCAACGCACCAGCAGCGTACTCACCAAGCGCACAGCTTTTGCCATCGTTGACAACGGTCACAGACAACCCCAGTTGCTCGCGCAGCACTCGACCAAGCGGAAACCCGTCCATGTACGGCAGCGCACCACCGCGATGGATCGTCCCGTCTGGATCGGCCTCGTAACCGAAGATGCCACCCGGGGCCGAGATGCCCACGCCTACAACCTGTTCGCGATACGGCTCTACGAGCGCCACGAGCGTGTCGACCAGCTGATCGGCCGAAACGAACGCCGTCGGAACCGAACCACGGTCACCAAACTCGTAGTTCTCACTCACAACCGCCCATTTGACGCTCGTTCCGCCGATATCAATTCCAAACAGCTGCCTCATGGCCGCTCCCCTCTCGCTCAATGCGTCTACATGCTCGCAGGCTCTTCCATAAAGGCCATGAGCCTGCGGTTGAGCAGACGACCCCAAAACGTGCAGATACCGCCCGCCAGGAGCGCGGCGGCTACGGTGCCGATACCGATGCCCACCGCAGCACCCGTACGCACAAGCCCGTAGACCAGTGAGATGCCCACACAGCTCCCGTCAAAGAAATACTTCGCCTTACCAAATTCACAGTGAAACACCTGGGAGAGCGTCTGCACCATGCCGTCGGGCGCAACGGGAACGAGCCGCGCGGAGACGATCGGCGTCACGCCGAGCGCTGTGAACGATACGGCGATGACCAGCATGACCAGGCCATCGATGAGTCCCGTTGCGGTAAATGGAAACAGCCAGATATCCAGCACGTCGATGAAAACGCTAAACAGCAGACTGACGGGTATCTGCAAGAGAATCTTGACATCCGGGTAGCGCACCAGGAGAAGCTGGGCAACCACGAATACGCAATACACGATAAACGATGCCGTACCGAGGCTCAAACCCTCGATGATATACATCAGGTACGGCACCGTACTCATGGGCGCTACACCAAGCCCCGTGCGTGCATTCATTACAACGCCGCAGCTCAGGAATAGAATCCCACATACGTAGACCATCATTCGATGCGTTGGACTCTACCGCATCACATCACTCTCTCGTTCGCATCTTCACCTATCGGCACGAATAGCGCTCCGTAACATCGCCCCAAGGCGTCACTCGTACGCAATCGTCGCCTCGACGGCATGGCGCCAGCCGGCGATCTTTTTGGCTCGCTCGTCAGCGGGCATCGACGGCTCCACGATGCCACGGGCGCCGTAGACGTCGACGACATCGCGCGTATACATGCCCAGCGCGATACCGCAGGCCCAAGCCGCGCCCAGACCGCTCATCTCGTCGTTGCTCGCAATGCGGATGGGCGAGCCGACCAAATCGCTCTCAAACTGCATCAGGTACGCGTCGCGCGTGGGGCCGCCGTCAACACGAAGCTCGGCAAGCGCCGCGCCCGAATCCTCGACCATCGCATCAATGACGTCAAAAATCTGATAGGCGATCGACTCGTCGGCAGCCTTTACGAACTCCGCGCGGCCCGTGGTGCGTGTCATACCAAAAACGCATCCCTCGGCATCACTTGCCCAGTGCGGCGCACCCAGGCCGGTAAACGCCGGCACAAAGTAAACATGGCTCGCCGGGTTGGCGGCGTAGCACAGGTCGGTGACCTCCTCGGGGTTGTTGATGAGCTCCAGGTCGTCGCGCAGCCAGGTCTTGACGGCGCCGGCGTAGCTCACGTTGCCCTCGAGTACATACTCGGTCACGCCATCCATACGCCACGCAAGCGAGCTCGAAAGCCCGTGCGAGCTGGCGACAAACTCGTTGCCGACGTTCATCATGACCGAGCTACCGGTGCCATAGGTCGCTTTGGCCATGCCGCGGCTGTGGCAACCCTGCGCAAACAGGGCCGCATGGCTGTCGCCCAGCACGCCGTGTACCGGCACGGGTGCGGGCAAAAAGCCATCCAGGTCCGTTGTGCCAAACAGACCGTCGGAATCGGTCACCTGCGGCAGGCAGGCCGGATCGATGCCAAAGGCCTCGCACACCGGCTCGCTCCAGCAGCCACGGCGCAGGTCGAAGAGCTGCGTGCGGCTGGCATTGGACCAGTCACAGCGAAACTCCGCGCCGCCCGTGAGCGTCCAGACCACCCAGGCATCGATGGTGCCCAGACACAGCTCACCCGACGCCGCGGCCTCGGCAGCCGCCGGAACGTTCGCGAGAATCCAAGCCATCTTGCCCGCCGGATAGTAGGGCGAGAGCACCAGGCCCGTTGTGTCACGCACCAGCTCTGCCACGCCTTCGCGCGCCGCAAGCTCGTCACACAGCTCGCGGGCGCGGGCACACTGCCACACCACGGCGTCGCACAGCGGCTCGCCCGTCGTGCGGTTCCAGGCAACGGTGGTCTCGCGCTGGTTGGAGATGCCAATACCAGCAATGTCGGCCGGATTGACCCCGGTCTCCTCCACCACGGCGCGCGCCACGGCCAACACGTTGTCGGCGATCTCGACCGGATCATGGCTCACCCAGCCGGCATCATTGACAATCTGGCGATGCGAGCGGTCGGCACGATGAATCAGATGGCCGCCCTCGTCCACCAGCAGCGCCTTGGTGCCCTGCGTGGACTGATCGATTCCGATGATGTATTTGCTCATGTACTCTCCCATTCCTTCCGCCAAATCAAAGACAGCCTGGCGGACAAGGAGCGAGCGACCGCCAAGTGCCGCAGATTGCCGTGAAAGAGGAGCGCCGCGTACTTTGTGTACGCAAGCGACGGTTTGAACGGCAAGGTGCGGTGCTTGGCGGCCGCGCAGCGTCTGTGTCTACTAGTTGCCGAGGAACTCGGCAACGGTCTTGGCGATTCCTTCGCCGGTGAGGCCGTAGTGCGCAAAGACCTCGGGGCTCGTGCCGGTGATGACCGGCGCGTCGGGCAGGCTCAGGCACTTGACCGGACGCGGGCAATGCTCGCCCACGACCTGCGCGACCATGGAGCCCAAGCCGCCAAAGGGGCTGTGCTCCTCGACGGTCACGACGGCGCGCGTGGCACTGGCGGCCTCGATCACGGCCTCGGCGTCGAGCGGCTTGACGCAGTACATGTCGAGCACCGTTGCCGAAATACCCCGCTCGGCCAGCAGGTCGGCGGCGTCCACGGCGTGGCGGACCATCTCGCCGGTGGCGACGATCGTCACATCGGTGCCGCGGCGCACCCAGGTAGCGCGGTCCATCTGGAACGGGCACTCGTCCTCGGTGTACACGTCCTCGACCGGGTTGCGGCCCACGCGGATGTAGGCCGGTTTGTTATCGGCGACCAGGGCCCGCACGAGCTCGGCGGTCTGAAAACGATCGCTTGGCAGATACACGCGCATGTTCGGGATAGCGCTCATGGCGGCGATATCCTGCGCGGAGTGATGGCTCATGCCCAGAGCGCCGTAGGACACGCCGCCCGAGATGCCGATGAGCTTGACGTTGGTGTTGGAGTACGAGACGTCGACCTTGCACTGCTCATACGAGCGCGTGGTCACAAAGGACGCCGGCGAGGCGGCCCAGGCCTTCTTGCCGCACGAAGCCATGCCGGCGGCGATGCTCACCAGGTCCTGCTCGGCGATGCCGACCTCGACGGACTGCTGGGGATACTGATCGAAGAACGGCGTGAGCGATGCGGAGCCGCGGGAGTCGGAGCACAGGACGACGATGTCCTTATCGGTCTCGGCGGCCTCGAGCAGCGTGTCGCAGATAACCTTGCGGTTGGCGATCTTGTTAGCCATTGATGGCCTCCTTATGGGCAGCGAAATCGGCGATGATCTGGGCATATTCCTCATCGTTGGGCAGGTGGTGATGCCAGGCGGCTTTGTCCTCCATGACGGGCGAGCCATAGCCCTTCACCGTGTTGAGGATGATGACCGTGGGCTTTCCGCTGGTCTCGGCCGCAAGCGTCAGCGCGGCGTCGATGGCCTGGACGTCGTTGCCCGGAATGGAGAGCACGTTCCAGCCGAAGGCAGCCCAGCGCTCCTCCTGCGAATCCTGCTTCATGACGTCCTCGGTGCTGCCGCTGATCTGCAGGCGGTTGCGGTCCACGAGCGCGCACAGGTTATCGAGCTGGTAGTTGCCACCGCTCATGGCGCCCTCCCAGACCGAGCCCTCGGCAAGCTCGCCGTCGCCCATGATGGTGTAGACGCGGTAGTCGCGGCCGTCCATCTTGCCGGCAAGCGCCATGCCGACGGCCACGGGCAGGCCATGGCCCAGCGAACCGGAGTTCATCTCGATGCCCTTGAGCTTGTTGTTGGGGTGGCCGATGTAGGGGCTGCCGAACTTGGAGAAACGGGCCTTGACGTCGTCGAGGTCCAGATAGCCCTCGTGGCACAGCACCGCGTAGTATGCCTCCATGGCATGGCCCTTGGAGAGCACAAAACGGTCGCGGTTGGGATCGTCGACGGTCTCGGGCGAAATGTTAAGGTGGTTGGCATAGAGGGTCATGAGGGCGTCGATCACCGACATGTCGCCGCCAATATGGCCGCCGGCGCCAGCCATGATGATATCGACGCAATCGCGGCGAAGGTCCCAGCGCAGGGACTCAAGCTCTTCGATAGTTGCCATTTCTACTCTCCTCGCAGGTAGGCTTTGACGTCTTCTTCAATGGGGTCGTACAGGTCGGGCTGGATGCCAAGGTACTTGCACGCCTCGTAGAGCACCGGTACCACGTTGGCGTGAATAGCGACGCAGTGATGAATGTAGGGGCCCTCGACGATCTTGGCCTCGAGGCGCTTGAGGTTTTCGACCTCGACCCACAGGTAGGTGCCCATGCCGGCCGGGCCGTCGATGCCGCGGGCGTTGCCCAGCAGCAGCGAATACTCGCCGTTGTCGCCGTCAAAGCGGGCAAGGGTGAGATCGCCGTGCTTGGCCTCGGCCGTCAGCGCGCCGGGGTGGTCGAAAGCCAGCGGGTAGGTGAGCTTGGGCTTGACGGCCGCGCAGCTGCAGGGCCAGGGGCCGCAGTGCTGCAGCAGCTCGCCGTTCTCGTTATCGGGATGGCGCACGGTCCAGTCGGCGAACATGCCGCGGTGACGGCCCAGGTCGGCGGCCTCGACCATCAGCGCGGTGATTGCGCCGTGGATATCGGTCTCGCATACGATAGGAATGCCCATCTCGTTGAGGATGGCGTTGGCGGCGCAGGGCATAATGCCCAGCTCGTCCTGCAGGGCGTTCCAGCACTGGATGGCGCCGGCGTTGCAGCCGTACTTCTCGACCAGGCGCTTCATAGCGATGGCGAGCCCTGCGACCGCGGGGACCTTGTCCTCGGGTATGCAGATCTCAAAGCTGCGGCGAATGTGGTCGAGCATGGCGGCCATGGCCTGCTCGTCGCTCTGAGCGTCGTGCACAGCCTGAACAAGTTCGGTCATGGGGATGGGCGAAAGCTGAATATTGAACTTCTCGAGCAGCTCGCCCTCGTTGCACATGGTGGACCAGAAGTCGAACGGACGGGTCGCCATCTGCAGGATGCGCGTGTGCTTGAAGGTCTTGACCACGTTGCACACGGCCAAAAAGTCCCAGACGCCGCGCTCGAACTCGGGATCGGTCAGGCGGCAGTTGGTCATATAGGTAAAGGGAACCTGGAAGCGGCGCAGAACCTTGCCGGTGGCGAACAGGCCGCACTGGCTATCGCGCAGGCGGGTGCCGTCGGGCTCGGGGCGCTCGTCGCGCGGGCCCCACAGCAGCACAGGCAGACCGAGCTCGCGGGCAAGGCGGGCGCAAACGTACTCGGTGCCAAAGTTGGCGTGGCACAGCATGATGCCGTCGACGCCCTCGGCGCGGAACTTCTTGACGATAGGCTCGATATGGCTGTCGTCAAACAGCAGGCCCTCGTCATTAATGTCGTCGATGTCCACGATGTCGACGCCGATCTCGCGCAGGCGATCAGCCGTCAAGCCGCGATACTTGATCGCGTCCGGCGCGCTAAAGATACTGCGGCGCGTGGGCACAAAACCGAGCTTGATCTTATCCATGTACGTCCTCCCCTAGTCACATGTTCAGTAAACAGACGCATGTTTCGTTTTGTTCTGTTTACTAAATGTTTTACTCTTCTGTTTAGAAGTTTAACGCGAAATACCCGTAAACGGTAGAGAAATCAGCCTAAACGGTATGTAAACAATCTGAACATACAAGGGGAACAAAAAAGAGGGCCCCGAAGGACCCTCTCTATCCGTAGCTGTATGTGAACGGGCGCATTGTCGTCTCTTCGGCGCAAGCATGCGTCGCAACAATGGCCTGTCGGCAGAGCCGGTGGCTAAGCGCCCATCTTGCGATAGACGTCCACGAACTCCTTGGCCAGGATGCCAAAGCCCTCGGCACTCATAAGCTGGTCCTCGGCATGAACGACCAAAAGGTCGATGCTCAGGTCCTCGCCGGCAGCCGTCTGCTGGACAAGGCCGCCGTGAGCCGCGTGACCCTCGGCATAATGCTGCTGGCCCTCGGCGATCTTTGCCTCGGCCTCTTCGAACTTACCGTCGCGGGCCAGGTGAATCGCATCGATATAGCAGCTACGCGCGCAGCCGACGCCTGCAATGATCTGAAAGCTCTGAAGCTGAATCTCTTCTGTCGTCATGCTTAGAGCCTCATCAGTTCCTTGGCTTGGGCTAGCGCCTTAACGCCGTCCATCATGCCGTAGGTAGTCATGGGGATCACGCCCACCGGCACCTCGGGACATGCGGCGCAGACCTCGTCCTTGGCATAGCCAACCTGCGGCCCAAGCAGGATGCAGTCGGCATTGCGGCCAATGGTCGCGGCTTCGTTGACGGCGTGGGCGGAGACCTCGCACTCCAGACCCTCGGCGTCAGCAGCCTTCTTGATGTTCTTCATGATGATGCTCGTGGACATGCCGCCGGCGCACATTAGAACGATGTTTTTCATTGCAGTTCCTTTCCTGTAACCCCTCACAGGGACTTATATGTTTCGGCGATCAACGCGATCGACCGAACCTTCGAACTTGTGGACAATGACCTACTCGGCAGAAGCCTTTGCAGCAGCTTCCTCGGCCAGTGCCTCCTTATCGGCCATCTTGACGAACGGGATAAACAGCAGTCCGACCAGCAGGATTGCGGCGAGGACGATTGCGACCAGGCCAATGCCGCCCGTAAAGAAGTTGCTGATGGGCAGCGGCACGACAAACGGCATGGAAATGGTCGGGTTAAATGCATTGCCCAGACCGAGCATCAGGCCGACGGCGGCAGCAATGCAGGCCACGGGCTTGAGCAGGATGTAGGGGATGAACATATAAGGGTTCATGGCAATGGGCGTACCGAAGATGATGGGCTCGGAGATGTTGAAGAGTGCGGGCACCAGGGCAATCTTGGAGAGGGCCTTGTAGCGCTCGGACTTGGCCGTGAGCAGCGCAAGCTCCATGCCAAGGGCGTCAACAGAACCGACAGAGAACATGATGATGAACGACAGGTACGGCAGTGGCTGGCCGGCAACGAATGCCTCGGTGTTGGCAAGAGCGCAGGCCTGGATAACCGGCATGTACACGCCCATCAGGACGCTGGGGTGGATACCAAAGAAGAACAGCAGGTTGCACAGCGTAAAGTAAATGACAACGGCCCAGGGGCTGGAGCCCAGGAACATAACGGGAGTGGCAATGGTGCTGTTGATGAGGTTAAAGACATCGCCGAAGCTCGTCATGCCCATGCCCCACTTAACCAGAGCAGCCGTGGTGAAGATGACGATGGCGCAGAACATCGGAGACAGCGAATCGGTAACGAACTGAGGGACGGAATCGGGCATGGGGATGGCGATATGCTTCATAAGGAAGTTAAGCGCCTTCGGCACGATCAACGCCACGAGCAGCGCAACGAACAGACCCGAGCTGCCCAGATAACGGGTCACGATAAACGTCGAGCCGTCCTCGGCATGGCCAAGAGGAATCAGCAGGAGCAAAACGCCAATAGCCGCAACCGTCGACGTAAGGCCTTTGTTCCCGAGCACCTTGCCGTAGGAGTACGAGACCGAGGCGCACATGTAGATGGCGCCGAGGTTCATGGTAACGACCAGTACGTCGGTAATCGTCGCCGACATGCCGGTGCTGGCAAGGAACGCCTGCAGCGGCGGGATCGGCAGCCCGTTGATAATGGAGAGCAGCGCCACGCCCAGCGTAACGGGCATGGTCGCCATCATGCCGGACATAAGGCCCTTTACGACGTTAAAGCTACTCACTTTGTGGGCAATGGGGCCCACGTGCTTCTCGAGGAAGCCCTGCATCGAATCGAGAACGCTCATTTTTGTGTTCACTGATCCTCTCTAAACGATTCATCTAGCTGTCAAACGGGAAATTGCGGCCGACTCTTTCCCGCCTATGACCAATGGAAATATGGTTACGCCTTGAGCTCGAGAACGAGGAGCCAATCCCCAACCCCGGGTTTGTCAGGCAGGGTAATGCTGTCCGTGACGGCAAGGGCGTCCTCGCCGTCACGGTATGCGCCCGTGCGAGGGTTAAACCATCGGCTTGCATAGGCAGCGCCCGTCGGCACACCCTCGATAGCAAGCTTTTGGCGCACGGTATCGCCAAAGTACGCGACGATGCGCGAAAGGTCCTGGTTGGCGGTTGCCAGCGGAGCCTTGTTGGCAAACAGGTTGCCCGCATCGGTCGTTTCGTAGGGAGCGAGCTCCCAGAAGTGATTGTCTTCGTAGAAGGAACGCATGTAGCCCATCTGGACCGCACCTTCTCCGTCTACCGCCTGGGCCCAAGTAATGCCAAAGCGGTTGAAGATCGCCATAAAGGGGTCGAGCTCCTCAGGGCTTTCCCACACGTTGTCCCAGATTCCCTGGGCTCCGTAGGTATAGCCGGCGCCGCCGGCCTGCATGCAGATATACGCCACGCGGCGCAGCATGTCTGCGGTGCACAGGCGCGTACCCATCTCCTCGAGCGTCGAGCAAAACTCGTAGAGCGCCTCGCCCTCAACGAAGGGCTTGTCGTCATGAGCTGCCAGATAGTCAAAGTAGTCGCTTGCCTTGATGAGGTAATCGCCGTGACCGGCCTGGTTGAGCGTAAAGTCCATCCAGGGTTCATCCTGGTAGTAATCGGCAAAGGGGCGCTCGTTGGTATAGTGCGCCGTCGCCAGATGACCATAGCCGTCGCGTGCCTCAATCTCCAAGGCGACCTCACGCCAGCCGTCAAGCATGGCGGCTCGACCTTCTTTGCGGTATCCGGCAACCTCGCCGGCAAGCGTCCACACCATCGGATATGCACCGTAGCGCGCCACCAGGTAGCGGGCGAGGTGCTTTTGGTGTTCCACGGCATGCTCGCCGAGAATGGCAAACGCCCACGCTTGCCCAAGTGCGTTCACAAAGCCCGCATCGGCAATATAGGCCATGCGGCGGTCGAGCTCCCGCTGGTAGAAGGCCACATTAGGCACATCTTCCACGCCCTTGGCCATGCCACCGTCAATCCAATAGCGATCTCCTGCGCCCATGTCAGAGCGCAGGTTGGTCTGATAGACGGTAAAGCCCTGCTCGGCACGTAGGTCGACCATACCGCGAAATTGGCTCGTCATGCCGGGGTGGTTCGACGCATCCCAGCTCTCACGGTAGGCAAACTCCCAATGGGTATCGCCCAGCCAAAAGAACGGCGTACCATCTGAATAGGCAAACATGCGCGAATCGTCTGCAACGCGGATAAAACCGTGGCGATACAGATCGAGGTCGCCCGCGTACGGCACGGCCTCGACGCGGCCCGTGCAGCCATTAAGACCGGTCTGCTCGGGAGCCTCGATAACATAGTTCCAGGCACCCAGCTCGGTCGGGGCAAACGACACGCAGTAGGTACGCCCACCATCCCAGTAGGCCTCGCGGCGAATTACCCTGCCACTCGAGCCGGTGAACTCCGCCCAAATCTCAACATCCAAAAACGGGTTATCGAACAAACAGGCGCTCTCAAACGTCAGAACAACCGGTCGCCAAATCTCGGCAACGGCATCTTGATTCAACGTCATATCCATTGCAGACCCCTCTCTGGTCTTAGTCTTGCTAGTTCAGTCCTCGCTCACGGGCGGATGCCATGGCAAAGTCAACGATCGCCTGGGCATCTTCGGCACAAATAAAGCCTTGTGACACCTCGATCGCCGTATCGCGCTCACATAGAGCGCGATAGTTTTCGAGCGACCCGTACAGCTCTTTGAGCATCGATGCCGAGAACGACTCCATGTGGCCAAACAGCCCGTCCTTATCGCTCGTCTTATCGACCGTGCCCTGCCCCGGCTCCACCAAGCTCGTGTTGGAGTAGCGGGCAAACGGATGCTCGAGCAGGCAGGTGCGAAGTCCGCCCTTGGTATTTCCCAGGGCATCCTTTACGTTCTCGCCGCTCGCGTCCAGCTCAATGCGTGGACAGGTTGCCGGAGCCGCACCCGTACGGACCCAGCGGAACAGGTTACGGAATGCAGCATGGAACAGATACTGCGACGGATAGGCGTTTGCCTCGGCATGCTTACCGACATACACCGGCAGATGGTCGATACGCTTAAGATCCTCGTCGTCTTGGTAATAGTCGACGTAACTCCACTGCGTATCGTGGGAAGCACCCGTCACCTCGTACAGCCGGTACTTAAAATCGGGATCGTCGCTATCGGGCATAAGCGTGCGCCAACTCTCAAAGCGACCGTTCTCGCTTTCGGTCTGAAGGGCGATAAACGGCTCCTCGACGTGCTCCACACGCAGTAGATGGTGTGCGTATTCCCGGCAGCATTCATACTGGTTGACAGGAATGCACATCGAATGGATGCCGCCGCCAGACAGGTATCCGTCAAACACGCGGCCGTCACGGCGCACCTCCTCGCGATAGGCAAAACTGTTAAGGTAGCGGAACAGATAGGCGCCGGACTGAGACCATCCTGTAAGGCAAATTGCCTGGCGAGGATAGTCGCGGATCGGGTTAAGGTCGGAGTCTCCGCGCAAGAGCCACGCAAGATCGGTCAGCATATCCCAAAACAGGCCAGTCTCGTAGGAGATGTCCATGTCGGGAAGCGCGCCGCCGCGTACGAGCTGTTCCGGATCAAAGTCAAAGGGCCGCTCGGGAGTTGGGTTTGCCCAGCTCATGAAGGCATAGCGATCGGGATTGAATTCCTTGAGCTTAGCGATGGTGTTGGGCTTGCTGGTAATGCCCACATAGATATCCCCAGAGCGCACAAACTCGCCGTGACCCAGAATCCACATGCGCTCGATTTCCATAAACGATGTGGGATTGATGATCTCCACGACCACATTGCCACTCGCTTGCGCCGGATCTTTCGGAGCACGAACAACGATCCGATTGGAATAAGGGGCGTCGGCAGTCATGACCTCCACGCCGCCGTCTTCGTCGGCGGTGCGATACACGTTGGCGGTACCGTCAACGCGATACTCGCGCTCGACGTAATCCTTTGCGCTCAGATGACAGTAGCGCTCGGCGCTCGAAAACGGATAACTCTCATCCGTAATGGGCATTTCGAAAATACCGCTGATCATCTCGTCCCCCTTGTTGTTGCGTTTGCTGAGACAAACTCTACTGGGGGCGCTACTTAACTTCTATTGATTCTTAAGTTGAATTACTAAATATTTAGCTTAATAAACAGCCTGGTGTTAAGCTCATGGTAAGTTCACAAACGTTAGGAACAATCATGGCCGTTACTGCAAAACAAATCGCTGACCAGCTGGGAATTTCGGCAGCGGCCGTTTCCCTTGCACTTAACAATCGACGCGGCGTGAGCGAAAAACACGGCAGCTGGTACTTAGCACCGCCGAAGCTCTAGGTTACGACTTTAGTAAGATTAAGTTCGAGCGCCAAAAGAGCGGAACCGTTGCCTTGGTTGCCTTTAACCGGCGCCGCATCTTTACGACCCCCTTCTTCGCCGATATGCTCGCCGGAGTCGAGGGCACCCTTAGACACGCGGGATTCTCGTTTTCGCTGGTGAACTACTCGCCGTTCGAAAACACTCAGCAACAGATCGCCGACATCGCCGAAGCGCAATACGATGGTGTCATCATCCTTGCAACTGAGATGTTCGAGTCGGATTTTATGCCGTTTGCATCGCTGGACTGTCCCCTGCTGCTGTTGGACTCATGCATGAGCGCTGGGGTCGATACGGTCAAGATCGACAATGCCGCCAGCATGATGCTAGCCGTGCAGTACCTGCATTCGAAGTATGGATCTGTCCCCGGGCTGTTAACGACGCCCGTTACCGTGGGCAACTTCACCGAACGACGCTTCGCCTACGAGCACGCCATCGGTCAGCTATCGGGCTCGGAAAAGTGCGGCACCGTCCACGAGCTCGCCGTCGCTCCAGACGAGGCATACGCCGGCATGCTCGACATTATTGATTCGGGCGAACCCCTCGCCCAAAACTACGTCGCTGTCTTTGACGATATAGCTATTGGGGCCATGAAGGCCTTTATCGAGCGTGGTTATCGCGTGCCCGATGACGTACGCATCGTCGGCTTCGACAACAACGCCGGCGGAACCTACGTGCAGCCACAACTGACCACGCTCAATGTTCCTTCGGAGTATATGGGCGCCATCGCCGCACGGCGCCTCGTCGAGATTATCGACGAGGCCGAACACCACCCGCTCAAGATCGAGCTGGGGGCATCGCTCATCAAGCGCCGTTCTGCCTAGAGCTCGCGCACGCTCTGGCGCTCGACAAAATAGGTCGAGACGGCCGTTTTGCAGGTATAGCTCTTGGGATTGCGGATGTTGCCCACCAGACGGCGCACCGCGATCTCGCCCACCTCGTGCTTGGGAACATGCACCGTGGTGAGCGGCGGGTTGGAGAAGGCTCCCACGGAAAGATCGTCGAAGCCAATCATCGAGACATCTTCGGGCACGCGAATGCCATGCTCACTCAACGCACGCATAGCACCCACGGCAAGCACGTCGTTCTCGGCAAAGAAAGCTGTCGGCAGATCGTCGTGCGAGACCGTATCGAGCCAAGCACCCATGTCACGATAGGCGCCCTCGAGCGTGGTGCCCAGGGTGATGCGCCATGCCGGATTGGCCTCAAGGCCCGCGTCCTCAAGCGCTTGGCGATAGCCGCGCTCGCGGTCCTTAAAATTGCGGATGCGCAGGTCGCCGGCAAGATAGCCGATTTGCTTGTGACCCTTCTCGATAAGGTAATCCACGGCACGCAGCACCGAATCGGTGTTGGCGATAACCACGGCATCGAAGTACTGGCGGTCGCTCCAGCCGTCGAGCACGATCAGGTGGGCGGCGGCGTTGGCGAACAAAGCGTAGTCTTCCTCGCCCAGCTCGGTGCCCATCAGCACGATGGCGGCAGCCGGGTCGGCGATAAGGCGCTCGACCTGCGGGCGCACGGCGTTCAAGTCGCTAAAATCGAGCGAGACAAAGCTCGTGCTCATGCCGTGACGACGCGCCTGGCGCTCCACGCCCTCAATCACCGCAGGATGGAAGGTGCTCTCATCAAGGATGGCGCCCGTCTTGCGCGCGAGAACAAACTGGATGCTCTCGAGTTGCGTCGACTGCTGGTAGCCGAGCGACTGCGCGCACTCAAGGATGACCTTGGCGGTCTCCTCGCTCACGCTGCGCTTGCGGTTGAGCGCGTTCGATACGGTCGCGGGCGAAAAGCCGGTGATGCGGCTGATCTCGCGGACACTTGCTTTGGCCATTGTTCCCCCTAGCAACGGTCGTGGTGGAGCATCGCGACTCGATGACTCGGCAACTAAACGACCGCAAATTCAATCTAAACAGAATAGTAAATGTTTACCGACTAGTTTAGCTCGTTGTCAACCGCCGCAGCACGACTATTCCCCCAACGGGCGCATTTGCTCGGTGGCTAATTTGGGACATGGCTTTTTTAACTTGTTATAGACGTCTGGTAGCAGCTAAAAAAGCCCCATTACAGTTTGAGTCGTCCGAAAGGGCGGCTCTTTTCCGTTGCATGGTTATACGATTGAGCCGTACCGGTGGTCGCTGGCCGACCGCCCCGGACGGCCGTCAGCCCCTGCCCCGTAGAGGGCCCGGGACGTGTTGCCGCCGGGGCGGGAGGGGCCGCGGGGAACGACTGATAGAGATGTGCCGGGCCCGGACCGGGCCACGGCCGGGTAATGTGGGTGTCGCTTCCGCGG
>DBGAZC010000036.1:0-5835 GCA_048472015.1 Collinsella sp.
GCATAGCTCTTGGCGAGCGACTGCTCCAGGCGGTCGATCAGGTAGAGCTGGTCGATGTGCTTCTCCTGGCAAAGCTCCATCAGGGCGGACATCATGTCGGATGCTGCCATCTTACTTTCCTTCCTTCGCGGGCTTGAAGTCATAGGTGGGCTTCAACTTGCACTTTTTAACATCAGAGAAATCGAGGGTAACGGACTCGCCGTCCTCGAGCTCGAGGGTCACGTTCGTCTCGGTGGCGGCGGCAATCTTGCCGGCGTACTTGCGACGGCCCTCGGTGGCGGTGGAGGTGAGCTCGCAGTTCTCGCCCACAAAGCGGGCAAAGTCACGCGGGCGGCGCAGCGGGCGCGCCATACCCGGGCTCGACACCTCGAGCGTATAGCTCGAAGAGATGGGGTCGAGCTCCTCAATCACATCGCCGACCCATTTGGTGTTGGCCGTGACGTCATTGAGCGACAGGCTCTGACCCTCGGCACCCTCGATACGCACACGCACGCAGGGGGCCTTGGTGGCACCCACGAGCTCAACGTCGACGATGTCGACATCGTGCTGGGGAGCAACGGCCTCGAGCGCGTCGATGATCGCCTGCTCGGTCTTGGTCTTGACCATTGCGGCACCTCCATCCATACAAAAAAAAAGCGGGGCCGAAACCCCACTTCTTTCAATTACAACATCATTTGCAAGAAAACTATACCAATACCTGCACAAACGTGCAAGCGTCGTACAAATCCGTAGGTCAGCGTGCGCACAGGTTCTCCACAAGAATAGGACAATTGGCCGAAGGCAACTAGGCAGATACATGCAAAACGAGGGACGACCCAACCGGATCGCCCCTCGTCTTTTATGCGTCAGTTAAGCGCGCAGCGCTTACTTGACCACCAGGTTGACCAGCTTGCCGGGCACGCAAATGGCCTTGACGACCGTCTTGCCCTCGAGCCACTTGGCAACGGCTTCCTCAGCGGCAGCCCGCATCTCCTCGTTGGAGGCGTCGCGGGCCACGTCGACGCGGCCGCGAACCTTGCCGAGCACCTGGACGACGATCTGCACCGTGTCCTCGATGGACTCGGCCAGGTCGAACTCGGGCCAGGCGGCGGTGTAGGCGTTGCCCTCGCAGCCGAGAGCCTCGTGCCACAGCTCGTCGGCCCAGAACGGGCAGATGGGGGCAAGAACGCTCACGATATCCTTAGCAACGCCATAGCACAGCGCCTTGTCACGGGAAGCGCCCTCAGTAGCATTGAGGTAGGCACTCGCGGCATTGACGAGTTCCATGACGGCCGAGATGGCGGTGTTGAACTGGCCGCGATCGAAGTCCTCGGTGCACTTGGCGATGGTCCGGTGACGCTCGCGATAGAGCTTCATCGCGGTCTCGTCGAGCGCGGACTTGTCGAAGGCCACGTTGGCGTCGCCGGACTGGACGAGCTGCCAAACGATACGCCAGGCGCGCTTGATGAAGCGGTTGGCGCCCTCAACGGCCTTGGGATCCCAGTCGAAGTCCTTCTCGGGCGGGGCGATAAACAGGATCGCCAGACGCATGGTGTCGGCGCCGTAGGGCTCGATGACCGAGCTCGGGGGCACGACGTTGCCCTTGGACTTGGACATGGTGTCGCCGTTCTCGTCCTTGACCATGCCCTGGCACAGCAGGTTAGTGAAGGGCTCGTCCACGCTCAGCAGACCCAGGTCGCGCAGCGCCTTGGTAAAGAAGCGGCTATAGAGCAGGTGCAGAATGGCGTGCTCGATGCCGCCGATGTAGTTATCGACGGGCATCCAACGGTCGGCGGCCTCACGGGAGAAGGGCAGCTCGGTGTTGTGCGGATCGGCATAGCGCAGGTAATACCAGCTGGAGCAGGTGAAGGTGTCCATGGTATCGGTCTCGCGCTTGGCCGGGCGACCACAGACCGGACAGGTGGTCTCGTAGAACTCCTTGCACTCGGCGAGGGTCTCGCCGGCGCCCAGGTCAAGATTCTCGGGCAGCGTGACCGGCAGCTGGTCCTCGGGCACGGGCACGATGCCGCAGTGCTCGCAGTGGATGGCCGGGATGGGGTTGCCCCAATAGCGCTGGCGGGAAATGAGCCAGTCGCGCAGACGGAACTCGACCTTACGACGACCGCAGCCCATGGCCTCGAGGTCGGCCACGATTGCAGCCTCGCCCTCGGAGTGCTTGCCGCCGCGCATACCGGTGTACTTGCCGGACTGGACGAGCGTGCCCTCGGCAGCGTGGGCGCAATCCCAGTCGACGGTCTCGGCATGGAAGGTATCGATGGTCTCGCCACTGGCCTCGACGGCAGCGCGATCGTCATCGTCCAGGATGATCGGCACGATCGGCAGGTCATACTTGCGGGCAAACTCAAAGTCGCGCTGGTCGCCGCAGGGAACGGCCATGACGGCACCGGTGCCGTAGTCGGCAACGACGTAGTCGGCAACCCACACAGGGACCTTCTCGCCGTTGACGGGGTTTACCACATAGCGGCCCGTAAAGGCGCCGTGCTTTTCGAGGGTACCCTGGGCACGCTCGACGGCAGAGATATGCTTGGAGTCCTCGACGATCTTGGTCACGGCCTCCTCGTACTCCGTACCCTCGACGAGCTCGTGCAGACGGGCGTACTCGGGAGCCAGGACAAAGAAGGAGACACCGAAGAGCGTGTCGGCTCGCGTGGTGAAGACGGTGATCTTACCCTCGTCGCCCTCGATGGGCTCGCCATCCTGGTCGCACAGGGTAAAGTCGACCTCGGCGCCCTCGGAACGACCGATCCAGTTGGCCTGCATCTGCTTGACGCGCTCGGGCCAGCCGGGGAGCTTCTCCAGGTCGTCGAGCAGCTCCTGGGAGTAATCGGTAATCTTGAAGTACCACTGCTCCAGGTCGCGCTTCTCGGGCTCGGTGCCGCAGCGCCAGCACTTACCATCGGTGACCTGCTCGTTGGCCAGAACGGTCTTACAAGTGGGACACCAGTTGACCGGGTTCTTCTTACGGTAGACCAGGCCCTTTTCCCACAACTTCTCAAAGATCCACTGACCCCAACGGTAATAATCGGGACTGCAGGTCTTGACCATGCGATCCAGATCGTAGGAGAAGCCCATGCGCTTCATCGTGGCGAGAGCCTGGTCCATGTTCTTATACGTCCAGGCGGCAGCCTGCGTGTTGTGCTTGATGGCGGCGTTCTCGGCAGGCAGGCCAAAGGCGTCAAAGCCGATGGGGTGCAGCACATCGTAGCCGCGCATGCGGGCCTGACGGGCCATGGCATCGCCGATGGTATAGTTGCGCGCGTGGCCCATGTGCAGGTCGCCCGACGGATACGGGAACATCTCGAGGACGTACTTCTTGGGCTTACTGTCGTCGGTGTCGACGGCAAAGAGGTTGGAGTCCTCCCAGGCCTTCATCCACCGGGACTCAATGGCCTGCGCGTCGTAGGCAGGGATCTCGTCCTTATGATCTGTGCAATCGCACATATCAGCTCCTTTGTTATCTCGGTTGGGGCGGGGCGTTCTTACCTTTACTCGCTGCTGCGGACAGTCCTGCTCGCACGAAGAGCACATTAAGTGCTCTTCGGCTCGTGCGGAACTTGCAGCGAGCAAAGGTAAGAACGCGCCGCCACATCGTTAACTCGCATGATGATAGCAAATACGACAAGCGAGATGCCTGCGACTTGCAGGCATCTCGCTTTATCTAAATAACGTGGTTGGGAATCAACCTTTGATATGCAGCTCTTACCTTATCGATAGGAAACGCTCTGCTGAGAATCCTTGACGACTACGTCGTGGGCGCCGCCTTCGACGATCGAGGTCGAGCTTACCAGGGTCAGGCGTGCCTTTTCCTGGAGCTCGGGGATCGAGAGGGCACCGCAGTTGCACATCGTGGACTTGACCTTGTAGAGCGTGCCGCCCACGCCGTCCTTGAGGGAGCCGGCGTAAGGAACGTAGGAGTCGACGCCCTCGACGAAGCTGAGCTTTGCGGCGCCGCCCAGGTCGTAACGCTGCCAGTTGCGGGCACGCGCAGAACCCTCGCCCCAGTACTCCTTCATGTACTGGCCGTTGACGTTGACGCGCTCGGTCGGGCTCTCGTCAAAGCGGGCGAAATAGCGGCCCAGCATCATAAAGTCGGCACCCATGGCAAGGGCGAGCGTCATGTGGTAGTCGTAGACGATACCGCCGTCAGAGCACACGGGCACGTAGACACCGGTCTCCTCGTAGTACTCGTCACGGGCGCGGCAGACGTCGATCAGCGCGGTGGCCTGGCCGCGGCCGATACCCTTGGTCTCGCGGGTAATGCAGATGGAACCGCCGCCGATACCGACCTTGATGAAGTCGGCACCGCAGTCGGCCAGGAAGCGGAAGCCCTCAGCGTCGACGACGTTGCCGGCACCGACCTTGACGTCCTCGCCGTAGTTGGCGCGGATCCACTCGATGGTGCGCTTCTGCCATTCGCTGAAGCCCTCGGAAGAGTCGATGCACAGGACATCGGCACCAGCCTCGATGAGCAGCGGCACGCGCTCGGCATAATCGCGGGTATTGATACCGGCGCCGACCATGTAGCGCTTGTCGTTATCGAGCAGCTCGTTGGGGTTGGTCTTGTGGCTGTCGTAGTCCTTGCGGAAGACGATGCCCATGAGGTGATCGTTGTCATCGACGATCGGCAGGGCGTTGAGCTTGTTGTCCCAGATGACGTCGTTGGCAACCTTGAGGCTGATGTTCTTGTCGCCCACGATGAGCTGCTCACGCGGGGTCATGAACTCGGAGACCTTCTTCTGGTGGTCATCGCGGCTGGGACGATAGTCACGGCTGGTGACGATGCCCAGGAGCTTGCCCTTGGGAGTGCCATCGTCGGTGACCGGCATGGTAGAGTGGCCGGTCTTCTCCTTGAGCTCGATGACCTGCTCCATGGTCATGTCGGGGGTCAGCGTGGAATCAGACTGAACGAAGCCGGCCTTGTGATCCTTGACGGCCTTGACCATAGCGGCCTCGGACTCGGGGGTCTGGGAACCGTAAATGAAGGACAGGCCACCCTCGGTAGCGAGCGCGACACCCATGTCGACGCCCGAGACGGACTGCATGATGGCGGAAACCATGGGGATGTTCAGGGTGATTGCCGGCTTCTCACCGCGCTTAAAGCGGGTTAGCGGCGTCTTAAGAGAGACGTTGTTGGGGATGCACTGCGAGGACGAGTAACCAGGGACCAGCAGATACTCCGAAAACGTGTGGGACTCACCGGGAAAGAACGTAGCCATGTTTCTCCTTTTTCCATGCGACCGGTCGGCTGCAGGCCTCGTAGGACCCAGCCCAACCTTGGGCGCCCAATACTGGGGAAGTATCTTAACGCACTTTGACTGCTACAATGCATGATTTAAGAAGAGCACATGAGGGTTTGACGCAGGCTTTGCGTTTGCCCAGCAAACACTTTAGCGGGGAGACGTGGAGCACATGGAGTACAAGACAACGGCAAAGTTGGTCATTCAAGCATGCGACAAGGATCTGCCGGGCGTGTTCGGCCACGGCTGCGTCTTACTGCTGCAGGGTATTGCCCGCGAGCACTCGCTCAACCGCGCCGCCAAGAGCATGGGCATGGCCTATTCCAAAGCGTGGCGTATTGTAAACGAAGCGGAAGGCCAGCTAGGCTGTAAGCTCATCGAGCGCGACGGCGCCCGCGGATCCACCCTCACCCCCGCCGGCGAGCGAGCCATAGCGGTCTACGAGGAGCTGCAGACCGACATCAACAACGTCATCGCCACCAAAGCAAACAACCTCATCGCCAGCATCAAAGAGTAGCTAATTTGCGGAGGGCGTTGTCTAGGGCGGCGGCTACGGTTAGGGGGTCGTCGGTACCGGCGAAGAGGCGGATGGTTCCCC
>DBGAZC010000037.1:0-1418 GCA_048472015.1 Collinsella sp.
GCAAGAAGCGGTCCCTCCTCATGCTCTGGTCGGGTTGACTGGATTTGAACCAGCGACCCCTGCGTCCCGAACGCAGTGCTCTACCAAACTGAGCCACAACCCGTTAGCTCGACTATAGTAACAAAGATTTCCGTCGTGTGCTAGAGAAATTTTTACTTCTTTGGCACTTCGACGCGAACCGTGTTGGGAATGAGCTCCGTCGCGCAGGCCCACCAGCCTTTTTGCTGGGCAGCGTCCGCAAGCCTTTCGGCCGTGGCGGCGGTGTCGCAAATGGCAAACGAACAGGCACCCGATCCGCACACATCTACAGCAACGGTTCCGTCCTGTTTACGCAGCCAGTCGAGGACCGTTTGAATCTGCGGCTCCATCTGTGCGGAAATGACACCCAGGTTGTTATGGATGAGCGCATATGCCGTCTCGGCATCACCAGCACGCAAGGCAGAAGCTATCGCGCCGGGCTTGTCCGCAGGCACCGGGGCCTCGTCAAAACGTCGATAGGCTTCAATTGTCGAAACGCTCGCCTCCCGCGGCTTAACCAGCACAACGGGCGTCGCGGGCAGCGCGGAGTATTCAGTTGCCAGCACGTCTCCCCCACCTACGTAAAACGCAGGGCTCGCGTGCAAAAAGAACGGGACGTCGGCACCAATGCCCCGCGCAATGTCATCGAGCGCGGGGTCGGTGCGATCAATGCCCCAGAGCTCCGCCAAGGCGACAATGACCGCGGCCGCATCCGTCGAGGGGCCGCCCAAGCCGGCGCACAATGGAATGCGCTTCTCAATCGTCACGCAGATGTTTGCCTCGCGACCATAATGCTCGGCCATAGCAACCGCAGCCCGATACGCTGTATTCTTTTGCATGGGAAAATCTGATGCCGGAACCGTCTGGACGGTCAGCGCCTGCGCCGGCGTGACCGTCACGGTATCGGAAAGACCGACGGCCGCCATCAGGGAATCGACCCTGTGATAGCCGCGGTCATCGCGCTCGGTATGAACCCCCAGGTAGAGGTTAATCTTTGCCGGCGCGGAAAGAGTCAGGGACCGATCGGTCACCGTTAATGCTCCTCGAGCTGATTGCCGAGCGGGGTAAAGATGTGCTCGCCGCTCTCGGGGTCGAACAGCTCGACCTGACCGGTGAGCACATCGATATACTGGTAGGACTGACGCGACTTGCGGCCGCGACGCTCGTCAACCTCGACAATGAAGACGGCCGGGTGGACGCTCTTGATGGTGCCCATGCGCTCGACGACGCGGGTACGGCCCATGTTGGCCTTAACCTTGACGCGATCGCCCACCATATCGGTCAGCTTCTCGTGGATGTCGTCGACGTGATTGACTTCCATCTCTTCCATGAACAGGGCCTCCAGAAGGTGCAATTCAAAAAGGGGATAATACCCCTAAGATAGACAAAACTCTAATACT
>DBGAZC010000038.1:0-2770 GCA_048472015.1 Collinsella sp.
CCTTCTGGGCCATGGCGACCACCCCTTCGACTCGAATTCTTGACGGCCTGAACAATCGTCAATATCGGTCGGAGGGGTGGCTTTGTAAAGCCGTTTGTCTCCACCCGCGTAGCGGGTGGGTTGAAGCTGGCCGCTGCGCGCCCAGCAGACTAAAGTCTTGAACAAAAAAACAGGCCGCAGCCCATCGCTGCGGCCTGTTCGGAAACAAAAGTGGGCGTTAAGCGCTGTAGCCCATCGCTTGCAGCACAAACATGACGACCGTCAGCACCGTAATCACGGCGATAGTCGCCCAAGTGAGCACGTTCCACACGCGGCCGTTGCGGTTGGCACCCATAATGTGACGGTCAGCGGCGATAACCACCTGGAACACCAGAACCACGGGCAGCAGCACGCCATTGATGACCTGCGAGGTCATCATAATCTGGAACAGATCGACGCCGGGCATAAGCACCAGCACGGCAGAGATACCGATGATGGCCGTAATGATGCCGCGATAGACCGGGGCCTCGTCCCAGCTGCGGTCGGCACCGCGCTCCCAGCCAAATGCCTCGCAGATAGCGCTCGACGTAACGCCCGGCAGCACGCAGGCGGCCAAGAAGCTCGCCGCGACCAGGCCCGAGGCAAACAGTACCGTGGACCACTGACCCGCAATGGGCTCCAGCGCGCGGGCAGCATCGGCAGCATCGCTGATCTGAATACCCGCCGGGAACAACACCGTACCAGTCGTGATGATAATAAAGCCGGCAATGACATCGGCGGCAAGCGAGCCGCTCACGGTATCGATGCGCTGCAGCACGATATCGTCCTCGCCCGCGTTCTTATCGACCACGTTGTTCTGCGCCAAGAAAATCATCCACGGCGCGATGGTGGTACCGATCGTTGCGACCACGAGCGACACGTAGCTGGGGTCATTTTGAATGTTAGGCACGACCAGGTCGACCGCGACCTCACCCCAGTTGGGGCCAGCCATAAACGCGGCGACGATATAGGTCACGAACACGCAGCTCACCAGCAGCAGAATCTTCTCGATGCGCTGGAAACTACCCGACATGGTAAGCATCCATACCAGCAGCGCCACCAACGGCACCGAGATGCTCGCCGGCACGCCAAAGAGAGCAAGACCGCTGGCGATGCCCGCAAACTCCGAAATGGTCACAGCCGTGTTGGCGATCAACAGCGCCGCCATAGCAAGTACACTCTTGCGCACGCCAAAGCGCTCGCGAATGAGCGATGCCAGGCCCTTACCCGTGACGCAGCCGCAGCGCGCCGCGGTCTCCTGCGTCACGATGAGCAGCACAGTCATGACGGGAAGCATCCAGAGCATCTTGTAGCCATAGCTGGCGCCCGCGCTGGAATACGTTGCAATGCCGCCGGCGTCATTGCCCGAAAGCGCCGCCAGCAGACCGGGACCCATAGCGCCAAAGATGGCCGCGATGGTCAGCTTTTGCTTGGTGCCCGACTTTTGCTTGGTATTTTGCACGCGACCACCTAACCCATGACTGACATGGCGAGCAGCACCGCGGCGATGCAATACGCCACACACGAGATCATGACGGCAATGACGTTCATGGCGGTGCCCGACGTGTTGAGGTCATGCTCGTCACGCCAGAACAGCACCATCAGGTAAATCACGGCGCTCATGTTGCCAACCAGGCAAATGATGGCAGCGATATTAAAGCACCCGGTAAAGAGTTGCTCCTCAAACATGGGCGCATCGGGGAACGCGGCGGTGCGCACCAGCTGGGCGCACAGGTAGGTCACGAGTGACAGAATCAGGCCCATGCCCGTGCTCTGGAAGAAGAATCCCAGATACGGCTTGGGCTCGTCGTCGTGACCGTCATACTCCAGGAAGTAGTTCTTGACGAACGACACCATGCGCGAGGCCGCCAGCAGCACGAGCGGCATGGCGCACATGGGGAACACCACCAGATGCGCGGAGCCGAGCGCCGTTCCCAGCACGGTCGCCATGATGCACGACGCGATGCCCCATACAACAACCCAGTACTGGCGATGCACGAACCAGCTGAGCACGTTCGTCGAGTCGTCGGACGCGCTGTCACCCGAGCCGACACCAGCGATCTGCAGGTCCTCCTGATGCTCCTCGGCGATAACGTCCATGGCGTCGTCGAAGGTTACGATACCCAGGATATGCCGGTTCTCGTCGCAGACAGGGATGGCAACCAGGTCGTACTTGGTCATCTCGTCCGTCACGTCTTCCTGGTCCTCGTCGGGTGACACGTAGACCAGATCGCGATAGGCAAGCTGGCCCAGCGTGGCGTCGCGGTCGGCCACGATCAGCGTGCGCAGCGAAAGCACACCCGTCAGCATGCCGCTCGGATCCTCGGTATAGACGTAGTAGACGCTCTCGAAGTCCTCGTCGAGCTCGCGAATCGCCTCGATAGCGTCACCGACCGTTGCCGTGGCGGGCAGGGAGACAAACTCCGAGGTCATGATGCGGCCGGCGGTGTTGTCCTCATACCCCAGCAGGTTACGAATCGCCTTCTCCTCCTTGACGCCCATCAGGCGCAGGAGCTTCTCGGCCTTCTCGTAATCGAGCTCGTCGATCAGGTCGGCTGCATCGTCCGGGTCCATCATGGCCAGCATCGACGATGCGTCCGTGTCGGACAGCCCCTCGAGCATCTCGGTCATAAGCTCGTCGTCATCGAACTCCGAGATGGCCTCGGCGGCCTGGGCAGTATCGAGCTGCGCAAACACCTGCGCACGCAGGCGCGGGTCGAGCTGCTCGATAATGTCGGCGATGTCGGCAGGG
>DBGAZC010000039.1:0-1026 GCA_048472015.1 Collinsella sp.
TCGAGGAGGTGTAATTCATGCCCCAGCAGTACAAAATCGACAAGGTTGCAGAGATCGAGTCCCGTATCGCCGAGAACGCCGGTCTGTTCGTCGTCAACTACAACGGTCTGACGGTTAAGCAGGCTCAGGAGCTGCGTCATCAGCTTCGCGAGTGCGGCGCCGAGATGAAGGTCTACAAGAACAACCTGGTCAAGATCGCTCTCAAGAACCAGGAGCAGCCCGAGCTCGACGAGATCCTCGCCGGCCCCGTCGCTTATGTGTTCTACGAGACCGAGCCGGTCGAGGCCGCTAAGACCCTTAAAGACTTCTCCGCTAAGTCCAAGGGCGTCCTTGAGATCAAGGGCGGTATCTCCGACGGCAAGGTCGTTTCCGCTGATGATGTTAAGGCTATCGCCGAGCTGCCCACCAAGGACCAGCTTCTCGGCCAGATCGCCGGTCTCATCTCCGGTTTCGCTCGCGACATCGCTGTCTGCGTCAACGGCGTTTCCTCTGGTCTCGCTCGTTCGATTCAGCAGGTCTCCGAGCAGAAGGCAGCCTAGTCGCTGTTTTCACCCGCGGCGGCAACGCCGCACCCCTGGCGCATTCGCGCCGTGTTTTAACTGATCTCCGTGCACAGACACGGAAACCGAAAGGACTTAGAAATGGCTAAGCTTACCACCGATGAGATCATCGATGCTCTTAAGGAAATGACCCTTCTCGAGGCTTCCGAGCTCGTTAAGGCTATCGAGGACACCTTCGGCGTTTCCGCCGCTGCTCCTGCCGCCGTTGTCGCCGCTCCCGCTGCTGGCGCTGCTGAGGCCGAGGAGAAGACCGAGTTTGACGTCGTGCTCGAGGGCTTCGGCGACAACAAGATCCAGGTCATCAAGGCCGTCCGTGAGCTCACCAACCTTGGCCTGAAGGAGGCCAAGGAGGTCGTCGAGGGCGCTCCCAAGGCTGTTCTCGAGGGTGCCAAGAAGGAGGACGCCGAGGCTGCCAAGGAGAAGCTCGAGGCTGCTGGCGCTGCTGTCACCCTCAAGTAATCAGGCT
>DBGAZC010000040.1:0-11791 GCA_048472015.1 Collinsella sp.
TCAGTTGTCTGCGGTTATTTGTACCCAAAGATGGTGGGTTTATGGGGTTGGATTGCGGGCGTGCGCGATATCGTCATAGACGGCTGCCGTCTTTGCCTCTGCTCGGAAACCCTTTCCAGCTTTATTGCAACGGAGTACAATGGGTAACGTTTAAGTTCAACTTGAAGTTTTAGTTGCGGCACCGGGCTTCGGCCGCAATGCAAGGAGAGGCGTACCATGGCGATCTATGTGACATCTGATGCTCACGGGCACGTGCGTGCGCTTGACGAGGCCCTGTCTAAGATCTCGTTGACGTCCGACGACACGCTGTACGTGCTGGGCGACATGATCGATCGCGGGCCCGATCCGGTCGGCGTTATTAAGCTCGTGCGCTCGCTGCCCAACGCCCACGTGCTCAAGGGTAATCACGAGCAGATCATGCTCGATGCCATCATTGGTCAGGATCCGCTCGATGCCGAGACCTGGGATATCAACGGTGGCTGGACGACGCGCGAGCAGCTCAACGACATGGAATTTGAGGCATACGAGGAGCTCGTGCGATGGATGGCCGCGCTGCCGCTCTACGCGGTGGTCGAGACCGAGGAGCGCCCGTATCTGCTGGTACATGCTGGAATCGAGATGAAGGCGGCGCGCGCGTTTTTGCTTGAGCATGGCGTCGATTGTGCCGATGGCGTTGGAGCGGTGGGTGCCGATCGCGAGCTGCTGCAGCAAATGCTCGCCGTACAGTCGTCCGATGACTTGCTCTGGATTCGCCATGGCTATTGGGATGCCCCGACGGGGCTGCTTTCTGCCGAGGGCAAGGGTTCGGTCGTGGTGAGTGGCCACACGCCAACGGTGTCGCTCGGGCGTTATTGCGAGGTCGGTGGTCTTGCGGGGCTCGATGAGGAATCGGGACGAGGGCAGATCGTGCGCTTGGGCGGCGAGGACACTGCCGGCGTGCCCGATCGCATCGATATCGATTGCGCCGCCGCCACCGGCTCCGAGTTCGGTCGCGTGGGCATCCTGCGGCTCGATGATGGGGCGGAGTTCTACGCGAATATCAACCCGGGCGAATAATCGGTGCAAGGGGTAGCTAATTTTGGACGGGGCCTTTTTTGACTACTTTTGCCCTTCTGCCCGCAAATTGATTTTTCAGGGACGGGGATTAAATAATCATTTGGCTGCCCGCTGGCTAAGTGAGTAGACTTTTTTGGAAATGCCGAGCACCCAACATATTTGCCTCAATAAAACCGCTGGTCACGGACTTGTGCTTTGTCGGTGTGGTCCGGGATTCGGTAAAAGTCTACTCACTTAGTTTTGCGTGTCCGCAACGAGACTCCAGCCGGGGTGATTCCACCGCAAATTAGCTTCTCCCATCGCCGCAATTAGGCGCCGTACGGATTCCGGTCCCTCTCTATGCGTTGGCGGATGTGGGCGTACTCGATAATCAACAGTACCAGCAGTAGGGCCATGATGGCTAGGTAGCTCACGACGGCGCCCATCAGGCCGAGCAGATTGATCAGAATCACCGGGAGCACCACGCTCACGGCAAAGCAGATCAGGTAGATCTTGGTGACGTCTCCAGCGTGGCGCAGCACCGTGATGATGGCGTAGATAAAGTCGATGGCCGCGGTGACGCCGCCGGCGACGACCATCAGCAGCGCCAGCGTACGGTAGCGTTCAAAGCTGAGACCGTACATAAAGCTCATGAGGGGAATACCGGGACCTGCCATAAATGCGGCGCACACGCCGGTGATGACCACGATCAGCGCCATAACGGCAACAATAATCAGGTCAAAGCGGCGACGCTTGCGCGGATTCGCCCAAATGCTCGACAGACGCAGGAGCTGCGGTTTATAGATAAATCCAATGCTCAACAAAATTCCCTGCGCCGGAAAGAACAGGGCATTAAAGTACAGCTGATACTTGTAGGCCAGCGCGCCTTCCATCACGAACTTGGGCATGCTCTCGATAAGGTTAAACAGGAACAGTGCGCCAAAGAGCGGGGCGCACTGGATAAACAGGTGGCCAGCCTCGTGCAGGCTCATGCGGCGTGATTTTTCGGTCTCGAGCAGGGCGAGCGGGGCGGTGACCAGCACGAGCGAGGCAATCGCGGCGATGCCCATGGCCATGGCCGCGATGGGCATGCTGCGCGTGAGGAACAGTGCCACGCTAAAGACCGCGATGACGCCGGCGGAACGCAGCGTTTGGCTCATGCCGGCCAAATAGAGCTTGTCGGCCTGCTGCAGGCGGCCCTCGTACACGTCGGCGATGCCGTCGATCACCTTATAGAGGTAGACGCCCAGGCCGATCGTGGCCATCTGCGCATCGTAGCCGCGTGCGCTGCTGTACGTGAGGCCGCAGCCTAGTGCGAGCGCTCCGCAAAGCCAACGGTTGAGCTGGTAGGAGGCGAAGGAGGTTTTTTCGTCGATGTCCGAGACCTGAAAGTTGCGCACGCCGTAGTTGCACGCGATCATGATGAGCGTGCCGGTAACAAAGGCGATGGAGAACTTGCCGGCCTCCTCGGCGCCCACGAGCTGCGTCGACACAATGGTGAGCAGCGGAAACGCCATGCCCCATACGGCGGTGCCCAGGGTGTTCCAAAGATAGTCGCGACTGGTGGCGTGCTCCTCGTATTCCGCTTCCTGCATGGAGAAGCCGCCGCCGTAGACGGCGCCGAGCAGACGGTTCCACCAAGCGTTGACCATGCGGCGGACGGGGCCGGGCTTGCGATCGCGTTCGCGCCGGCGACGTGTGGCTTGGCTGCTATCGGGCCCGCCGGCGTTGCGCTGGCTCAGCTCCTGGATGCGAGCGAGCTCCTCGGCGGTGTGCGAGGCAGGGAAGAGGCCGTTCTCGATGCGGCCGCCCTGGGCCTTCGCGGCGCCGTCTCTCGATGCAGCGGGGTTGGAGGTGCCGTTGCGGCGGGCGATGGCGCGGCGAATGCTATCGAGGGGCGTGATGCTCAAAGCGGAGTCCTTTCTATTGCTGCGCTTTAGTATAGACGCGACGGTGTTCGCTCGTGTTTTTGAACGGATTGTTCAATAATTTCGGCGGGCGGCTGTAATTTGTCGGTAAACGTGCGGTATCCTGTTGAAGTTTTGTGACACCCCCGATGCCGCCCACGCGGTACCAAGGAGCTTCTACCTATGGACGTCGCCGCATTCTTACTGGCTCTTGTGCCGATTATTTGGCTGGTCGTGATGCTGCTGTGCTTTAAATGGCCAGCTTGGAAGGCCGCTATCGGATCGTTTGTCCTTTCGTGCTTGCTTGCCTTCGCATGGTGGCACCTGCCGGCAGCGCAGATCGCGACCGCCTCGCTCGAAGGTTTTTTGATGGCTCTGTGGCCCATCGTCCTGGTGATCATCGCCGCGGTGTTCACGTATAACCTGTGCGTTCGTACGGGCGCCATGGACGTGATCGGCAGCATGATCACCTCCATCAGCAGCGACCGCCGTCTGCTGGCGCTGCTCGTGGCTTGGTGCTTCGGTGGCTTTATGGAGGGCATGGCCGGCTTCGGTACCGCTGTCGCCATTCCCGCCGGCATGCTCGCGGGCCTGGGCTTTGAGGCCGTGCCTGCCGTGCTCATCTGCCTGCTGGCCAACGGCGTGCCCACGCCCTACGGCTCCATCGGCATCCCCACGGTGTCCGTTGCCGACCTGGTGGGTTTGGATTCCCTTCACCTAGCGACCGTTCAGCTGGTGCAGCTCGCACCGTTCTTTGTGGTGATGCCGCTATTTATTGTGCTGGTTGCGGGCCGTGTTGCCGATGACCAGGGCAATGCCGCGAGTGTGGGCGAGCGTCTGCACGGTGTTGTCGGCGTGGCGTTGCTCTCCGGCGTGTCGTTTGTCGGCGCGGCTCTGGTCGTTGCCATGTTTGTGGGCCCCGAGCTGGCCGTGGTCGTAGGATCCATCGTTTCGCTCGCGCTGACAGCTGCGCTTGCCATGCGTGCCGAGAAGTCGGGGCATCTGGACGCACGCTTCCATATGAATATCGAGGCCGGCGAACAGCTCACCGTTAAATCGGCGCTTTCGGCCTGGTCGTGCTTCATCCTGATCTTTGTGTTGCTGCTGGGCACGTCTAATCTGGTGCCCGCTGTACATGCTGCGCTCGCGCCGTTTGCGAGCCATGTGCAGGTGTATTGCGGTGAGAATCCCGGTACGCTTACGTTTTCGTGGATCAATACGCCGGGCGTCTGGATTTTCCTGGCGGCGTTTGTCGGCGGTGCCATTCAGGGCGCTTCGCCGCGCATGATGGGCGAGGTGCTGGCCGCGACTGTGAAGCAGATGACGCCGACGGTGATCACCATGCTTTCGGTGCTGGGCTGCGCCAAGGTGATGGGCTATGCCGGCATGATTTCGTCGATCAGCGCGTTTTGCATTGCGGTCGCTGGCGGTCTGTACCCGATTCTGGCTCCGTGGATTGGTGCGGTCGGTGCTTTCGTGACCGGTTCGGGCACGTCCTCGGGCATGCTGTTTGGCCCCATCCAGAGCCAGGCTGCCACCGCGCTGGGCGTGAGTGACTACTGGATGGTTGCGCTGAACGCGCTTGGCGTTGCCGCCGGCAAGATGATCTCGCCGCAGACCCTCGCCATTGGTCTTGCCGCCGTGCACGTGCGCGGTAAGGATGCCGAACTCCTGGGCGCGGTGCTACCCTACGCTGCCGGCATGCTGGTCCTGATGAGCGCCATAGCCATGCTCGGCCAAGGCCTGCCACTGTAGTCGGCACTTAGGGACGTTCCTTATGTGCCGTCACTTTGGGAACGTCCCTAAGTGCCGGCATCCGGGGACACTCCTTGAATGTTGTCTGTTCAAGAGTGTCCCCAATGACTAGTCGTTTAAAAGCGTCCCTAACGACTAGGCCGCTTGCCTGCGATTTTTGACCGTTGGGCGGGCGCTTCGCCGTTGCCGCAAAAACGTTTTTGCATATCGGGTACAACGGGCTTTACGTGAGTAAAGTGCGCGCCGCGTCCACGTGTCGCGCTTTTAAAGGAGGCCTCATGCCTGGTGTTACCCCTGCAGAAGTTCTGTCCAACTTTGGTATTGCGCTGGTCGAAGATCCCGCCGAGAATCAGCCCCGTCTGCTGGTCGATCTATCCGCCGCGGAGCTCGTCGAGCACGCCATCCGCCGCGAAGAAGGCCGCATGGCATCCAACGGCGCGCTGGTGATCGAGACGGGGGAGCGCACTGGTCGTTCCCCCAATGACCGCTTTATCGTTGACACCCCCGATGTTCACGACAAGATTGCCTGGGGTGCCGTCAACCGCCCGCTTTCTGCCGAGAGCTACGAGGCCATCAAGGCCGGTATCGTCAACTACCTCAACGAGCGCGATGTGTTCGTCACTCGCGGTATGGCCGGTGCCGATCGCAACCATACGCGTCGCCTGCTTGTCGCCTGCGAGCGTGCCAGCCAAGCGCTCTTTATTAAGCAGATGCTCGCCCGCCCGCTTGCCCGTGAAATCGCACGCACCGGCGAGCCGGACTTCTGCGTGCTCGCCGCTCCCGGCTACCAGTGCGATCCCGCCATTAAGGGCCTCAACTCCAGCGCCGCCGTGGTCATCAACTTCCAGGAGCGCGTGATTTTGGTTGCCGGCACCGGTTACTCCGGCGAAATCAAAAAGTCCATCTTCAGCGTCATGAATTACCTGCTGCCCGTCGAGGACGACGTGCTACCCATGCACTGCTCGGCCAGCATGGATCCCGTCACGCACGAGACCGCCGTGTTCTTTGGCCTTTCGGGCACGGGCAAGACCACGCTTTCGGCCAACCCCACGCGGCTGCTGATCGGCGACGACGAGCACGGTTGGTCCGACATGGGCATCTTCAACATCGAAGGTGGCTGCTACGCCAAATGCGAGGGCCTGGACGCGTTCCACGAGCCCGAGATCTTCAACGCTGTCCGCTTTGGCGCGATCTGCGAAAACGTGGTGCTCGACGAGAACCGCAAGCCCAACTACGACGACATCTCGATCACGCACAACACGCGCGTGGCATACCCTGTGGAGCACATTCCCAACGCGTGGACCAAGGGCATGGGCACCACTCCAAGCGTCGTGCTCTTCCTGACCTGCGATGCCTTTGGCGTGCTGCCGCCCATCTCGCGCCTGACGGCCGACGCCGCCATGTATCACTTTGTGACGGGCTTTACGGCCAAGATCCCCGGCACCGAGGTCGGCGTCACCGAGCCCACGCCCACGTTCTCTTCGCTGTTTGGCGAGCCGTTTATGCCGCTCGACCCCATGGTCTATGCCAAGATGCTCGGTGAGCGCATCGCCGACGGCCGCACGCGTGTGTACCTGGTCAACACCGGCTGGATCGGCGGCGGCTACGGCGTGGGTCATCGCATCGAGCTTGCCTACACGCGCGCCCTGGTGGCCCGCGCCCTCGACGGTACCATCGAGGACAGCGAGTTCGTGCACGACGACATCTTTAACGTCGACATTCCCACCACGTGCCACGGCGTACCCGACGGCATCCTGGTGCCGCGCCAGTATTGGCAGAGCACCGCTCGCTACGACGAGGCCGCGCACAACTTGGCCGTGATGTTCGAGGAGAACTTCGAGAAGAAGTACTCGCACCTGCCCGAGTCCGTCAAAGCCGCCGGCCCGCACGCCCAGGTGTCCGCCGAGGCCCGTCATCACGGCCGCGGCCTGCTGGGACTCCGCCACTAGCTTCGCCGTGAGTCCATATCCACCACAAAGGGGACAGGCACCTTTGTGGTGGTTTTGCTCGTGTGGATGACTCGGGTTACAATACGCCTGACATATCGTCCCCTTCTCCGGATGGGGACAGCGCAAGCGTTCTTGTGACGGCACCGTAGGACTTTGAAGGTGGCCGTTGTAAGGGCGCTTTTTGTTTAGGCGCCCTCACTCGGGCGCGCACAATGAAGGGAGAGCGTATGAAGAGCTTTATTGCCGAGGATTCATTCTGGGAGCTGTTTCCGCAGGCAGCGGTCGGTGTTGTGGTCGTGGAGGGCATGAAGCCCACGGCTCAGATTCCTCAAGAGGACGTGGATGCGATTGCGGCGTTGCTCGACCGCGCCAATATCGATGCGGAGCGTCATCTGACCAGCGACACTATCAGCGAGAACGCACCGGTCAGGGCATGGCGCGAGGCCTATCGTCTGTTCAAGACCAAGAAAGGCGCGCGCTGCTCGATCGAGAACTTGCTCAAACGCGTGCTCAAAGGCAAGCCGGTGGGCCACATTACGCCCGCGGTGGATATTTACAACACGGTGTCGCTGACCTACGCGCTGCCCGTGGGAGGCGAGGATCTGCATGCGATCGAGGGGGACCTTCGCCTGAAGGTGACCGACGGTGGCGATGCGTTCTTGCCGCTTGGCGAGGAGACGGACGATCCGACGCTGCCCGGCGAGCTCGCCTACATCGATGATGCGGGCGCTGTGTGCCGCTGCTGGAACTGGCGCGACGGCGTTCGCACGGCGCTGTCCGATGATTCGGCCGATGCGTTCCTAGCGATTGAGTGCGTGGAGCCCGAGCGGATGGGGGATTGCCAGGCTGCGATCGATCGCTTAGCCGAGCTGCTTGAGCGCTATCTGGGAGCGACGGTTGTCATTAAGACGCTTGTGACCCGCGACAATCCTTGCGTGGAGCTGTAGCGGCGCCTAGAACCTATTGATGCCCCAAACCACCACAAAGGTGCCTGTCCCCTTTGTGGTGGTTTTTATGTTGATGGGTTAACAAATGGGGTATTTGGGTACGGGTGTCGCCTTATGCGACTAAGATGTTTACCCGTTAGCATTATGCAAGCGAAAGGCGGTCGTCTCCCATGCAGCAGAGCGACGAGACACGTTTCGAGGACTTTGTCGGACTGATCAGCGGTCTCTACAAGGAGATCCAGCGCATTAAGACGTCTGAGGGCGCAAGGCTGGGCCTCAAGGGCTCCGACGTTATGTGCCTGTACTATCTTGAGCGCAGCAAGGACGGCCTGACTGGTGCCGACCTGGCTCGCATGGCAGGCGTGACCCGCGCCGCCGTCTCGCGTACGCTCGCGCATCTGGAGGAGGGCGGCTACGTCGAAGTCGATGATTCGGGCGATGCCGCCGTTAAGTATCGTGCTCCGGTTCGCCTGACCACGCTGGGTGGCGAGAGCATGAACGAGGCCGACCGTATCATCCACGACGTGCTCGACACCACCGGTAAGGCCATGGGCGTGGAGCAGCGCGAGCAGATGTATGCGTCGCTGCGTACGATTCTCAACACCCTGCGCGAGATCTAAGGCCGCCAAGGCATTTGCTTCCCATTAACAACTGCATAGTCCCGTTTGAGCGCGTATACCGTGCCGGGGCAATGCTGTCTAAATTCCCCGCGCGAGACCTGCGCAAGAAAGGATTTGTTATGTCCGTCCGCATTATTACCGATTCCGCAAGCGATATGTCGCCGGCGGAGCACCCCGCTCTGCGTGTTCTGCCGCTGTCCGTCACCTTTGGCACCGATGTGTACATGGATGGCGTCGACATCGATCACCAGCGCTTTTACGAGATGCTCGTGGAGCGCGATGAGCTGCCCAAGACCGGCCAGGTCAACCCGTACGCGTTTTCGCAGGCTATTGCCGAGGCGCGTGATGCCGGCGATGAGGCTGTGATTATTACCGTGGGCGCTAAGCTTTCGGGCACCAATCAGAGTGCCCGTACCGTACTTGCCGAGGCGCCGGGCGGCGACGTGTACGTGGTGGATAGCAACAACGTCACTCTGGGTGAGCGTGTCCTGGTCGAGTATGCCCTGCGCCTGGTGGACGAGGGCCGTAGTGCGGCCCAGATCGCGGCGGCCGTCGAGGCCGTCCGTGACCGCGTGGTCGTCATCGGCCTGCTCGAGACGCTGGAGTACCTGGTTCGCGGCGGTCGTCTATCTGCTGCGGCCGGCGCCGTGGGCACGCTGCTCAACGTGAAGCCCGTGGTGGCTGTCGAGGACGGCCTTATCGTGCAGTTGGGCAAGGCGCGCGGTTCCAAGAACGGCCGCAACCTGCTCAACCAAAAGGTCGAAAAGTCAGGCGGCATCGACTTTTCCATGCCGCTGGCGCTGGGCTATACGGGCCTTTCGGATGCGGTGCTCAAGAAGTATGTCGAGGACAGCGCGGCACTGTGGGCTGGCCACACCGAGGGCGAGTTGCCCGTTCACACCATCGGCGCCACCATCGGCACCCACGTGGGCCCCGGCGCTGTAGCCGTAGCCTTCTTCCGCCCCGCCAACTAGCTTTCCGGTCAAAACCACCACAAAGGGGACAGGCACCTTTTTGGTGGTTTATGCTTGTTTCGGTTGAAAGGAGCATGCGATGGCGTCTGAGGGCTTTTTTTGAGCGGGTGTATGAGGTGGTCGAGCAGATTCCCGAGGGGATGGTTGCCACCTACGGTCAGGTGGCGCTGCTTGCCGGTCGTCCGCGGAGCGCGCGCTATGTGGGCTATGCGCTGCACAGCAACCCGCGCCCCGGCCAAATTCCCTGTCATCGCGTGGTGTTTGCCGACGGCCGTATCTGTGAGGGCTTTGCCTTTGGCGGCCCCGATGTCCAGCGTGAGCTCTTAATGGGGGAGGGCGTGACGTTTACCGATCCCATGCACGTCGACTTGGCCGCCTGTCGCTGGCCTGCCGGACTCTAACAGCTCTGCCGTGGCCAAAACCACCACAAAGGTGCCTGTCCCCTTTGCGGTGGTTTTCCGTTGCAGGTTTACCGGGGCTAACTTATGGAGAAGGTGTGGCGGCGCACTTTGCCGTCAGAAAGTAAACCACGGTGAACTATATTGTATTCAGCAACGGAGTAGGCAATAGGCGATGAAAAAGCCTGCCCTGTTGAGTTTGATTCGCATTCCTCCCCTCTGTGCGATTCAACGGTGTACTTCGGGAACGGGCCCGCTGGCAACTGACTGCCGGCGGGCCCGTTCCCGTTTATCGGGGGAGTGCAATGGACGGAGCCGAGCTGGTCGGGCTCCAAAAAAGGCGGACGCCGTAGCGCCCGCCCCATAACAATCGAAAGCTCAAGCCAGCAGATCGGTCTAGTACACCATGCCCATGGCGTCCCGAACCTCGGCCAGGGTCTGCTCGGCGATCTCGTTGGCACGACGGTTGCCCTCGTGCAGCACGTCCTTCACATAGTCCAGATCGTTCTCGTAGCGCTGGCGACGCTCGCGGATCGGCGCAAAGTACTCGTTGACGGCCTCGGTCACGTACTTCTTGAGCTGGCCGGAGCCGCCCATGCCAATCTCCTCGGCAATCTCGACCTCGGATCGGCCGGTGCAGATGGCAGCCGTCGAAAGCAGGCCGGACACGCCGGGGCGGTTCTCGGGGTCGAACGTGATCATGCGCTCGGAGTCGGTCTGGCTCTTCTTGATGCGCTTGGCCGTCTCCTCGGCGGTCATCGAGATATTGATGGCGTTGCCGTAGCTCTTGCTCATCTTGCGGCCGTCCAGGCCGGGCAGCAGCGGGGTCTCGGACAGCAGCGCCTCGACCTCGGGGAACACCTTGCCGTAGCGGTTGTTAAAGCGGCGGGCGATGGTGCGGGTGAGCTCGATGTGCGGCAGCTGGTCGCGACCGACCGGCACCACGTTGCCCTTGCAGAACAGGATGTCGCAGGCCTGGTGCACCGGATAGGTGAGCAGAAGGCCGGTAAGCTCGTGGCCCGAGGCCTCCATCTCGGCCTTGACGGTGGGGTTGCGCGCCAGCTCTGCCTCGGACACCAGCGACAGGAACGGCAGCATGAGCTGGTTGGCAGCGGGCACGGCAGAGTGTGCGTAGATCATGGTCTTGTCGGGGTCGATGCCGCAGGCAAGGTAGTCCATGACCATGTTGTACACGTTGTCCTGGATGTGCTCGGTGGTGTCGCGGTCGGTGATGACCTGGTAGTCGGCAATGAGCACGTTGGTCTTGGCGCCCATGTTCTGCAGCTCGACGCGGCCCTTGAGGGTGCCAAAGTAGTGGCCCAGGTGCAGACGGCCGGTGGGGCGGTCGCCGGTAAGCATGGTGAACTTCTCGGGCGTCTTGGCCAGGCCCTCGCGAATGGCGTTGCTCTTTTGCAGCGCGACTTCGTAGCTGTTCTCGTTTGGCATGATTGCTCCTTACGTATGTTCATGGGTCAAGATGATAACGCGTTTATTGGAGGGGTGGGGCGTAAGTAGGCGAGGGGCGGGAGAGGGGTGGCTTGTGCGATGGGCGCGGCGCGGCCGCGCTTGGCCAACGGTGCCTTGGCACATCCTCGGCAGCTTGCCCTAGAGCTTGTGGTGGCGCTCTTCTTTGCGCTCCTCGGCTGCCTGCTCCTCCTGCTTAAAAGCGGGGTCGTCGGGGGTGACCAGCTCATCTTCGTGCGTGCGCTTGTTGTAATGGTGGAGCAGCACGGGCTCAAATAGATGTAGATGCTTGGCGAAGGCCGCCGAGCCAATGGCGAGCACGGCAAAGATGAGCACGCGCATGGGCACCTCGACCTGGTTAATCGCGGCGGCGCCGGCCGAAAGCATGATGCACCAGGCATAGATGAGCAGCACGGCCTGTTTTTGGTTGTAGCCTTCTTGGATCAGGCGGTGGTGGATGTGGCCCTTGTCGGCCTGCCCGATGCTAATGTGGGCGCGCTTGCGGCGCACAATGGCGCTAAACGTGTCGATGATGGGCACGCCGGCAACGATGAGCGGGATGATAAGCGAGGTGAGTGCGGCGGTGCGGCTCACGTTGAGCAGCGAGATGGAGCCCAGCGCAAAGCCCAGAAGCAGCGACCCCGAGTCGCCCAAGAAGATGCTTGCGGGGTTGAAGTTGTAGCGCAAAAAGGCCAGACAGGCGCCAAAGAGCGCAATGGAGAGCGCGGCGGCGTCGATGCGG
>DBGAZC010000041.1:0-24832 GCA_048472015.1 Collinsella sp.
TGCCTAAGCTCATGTTCAACGCTGACGGCATGACGCTTGACGAGTATCATCGTGACGATTTACTCGCAAGCCTTACCAGTCGCGGCGCCGAGGTTCATGTGGTGTCGACCATGCCGCATGAGCTGCTCGATACCCTGGAGCACTTCCTTGGCATTGTGCCTGCCGACTCTAACACTTCCACTGACCCTACCCATTAAAGGAGTGCAGATGAAACCTATCGTCGCCGTCGTCGGACGCCCCAACGTGGGCAAGTCCACGCTCGTTAACCGCCTGGCCCAGACCTCGGACGCCATCGTCCACGAGTCCCGCGGCGTCACGCGCGATCGCTCGTACCACACGGCCGATTGGAACGGCCGCGAGTTCACCATCGTCGACACGGGCGGCATCGAACCGCTCAAGAGCGATGACGTCTTCGCCACGTCCATCCGTGACCAGGCCCTCGCCGCCGCCGAGGAAGCCGCCGTCATCCTGTTTGTGGTCGACGGCCGCACCGGCGTCACCGAGGAGGACGAGTCTGTCGCTCGCATGCTCAAGCGCTGCGACAAGCCGGTCTTTCTGCTGGTGAACAAGCTCGACAACCCCGATCGCGAGAACGACAGCATCTGGGAGTTCTATTCGCTCGGCATCGGTGAGCCCACGCCGCTCTCGGCCCTGCATGGTCATGGCACGGGCGACCTGCTCGACGATATCGTGGCCCTGCTTCCGGAGGAAGAGGACGAGGTCGCCGATGAGTTCCCCGACGCGCTGAACGTCGCCATCATCGGCCGCCCCAACGCCGGTAAGTCCTCGCTGTTCAACCGCATCCTGGGCGCCGACCGCTCCATCGTGTCCAACATTGCCGGCACCACGCGCGACGCCATCGACACCGTCGTGGAGCGCAACGGCAAGCACTACCGCATGGTCGACACCGCGGGCATCCGTAAGAAGAGCACCGTGTACGAGAACATCGAGTACTACTCCATGGTCCGCGGTCTGCGTGCCATCGACCGCGCCGACGTGGCGCTGCTCGTCGTCGATGCCTCCGTGGGCGTCACCGAGCAGGACCAGAAGGTCATGGGCTTGGCCATCGAGCGCGGCTGCGCCATCGTGGTACTGCTCAACAAGTGGGATCTGCTCGACGACGACCGCAAGCGCGAGGCCTGCATGGAGACAGTCGACCGCCGTCTGGGCGTCATGGCTCCCTGGGCTCAGTACCTGCGCATCTCGGCCCTGACCGGCCGTAGCGTCGAGAAGATCTGGGCGATGGTCGACGCCGCCGAGAAGACGCGCTCGCAGAAGATCAGCACCTCACGCCTCAACACGTTCCTCACCGACCTGCGCGAGTTCGGTCATACCGTGGTGGACGGCAAGCGCCGCCTGCGTATGCACTATGTGACCCAGACGGGCGTCAACCCGCCGACGTTCACGTTCTTCGTCAACCACAGCGACCTGGTCAACGACACCTACCAGCGATACGTAGAGAACCGCATGCGCTCGACCTTCGACTTTGCCGGCACGCCCATTCGACTCTTCTTTAGGAAGAAGGAGCAAAAGGATGCATAATCCGATTCTTCTGACCGCCATCTGCGCCGTGGTCTCGTTCTTTATCGGGGCGATTCCGTTTGGTCTGATCCTGGGCCGCGTGTTCAACCACACGGACATTCGTAAGGCGGGCTCCGGCAACATCGGCACCACCAACGCCCTGCGCGTGGCCGGCCCCAAGGTGGCTGCGCTCACGCTGCTGCTCGACTGCCTTAAGGGCGCCATCTGCGTCCTTATCGCGCGTCCGCTCATTGCCGACTTGGGCTATGGCTTCCCCGTGAGCATTATGGCCCCCGGTGCCGCCGGCGACTGGATGCTCGGCGTCATCTGCCTGGCAGCCGTGTGGGGCCATATCTTCTCGCCCTACCTCAACTTCCATGGCGGCAAGGGCATCGCAGTTGGTCTGGGCGTCATCCTCGCCTGGTACTGGCCCATCGGACTTTCGCTGTTGGGCATGTTTATCGTGGCCGTCGCCATCACCAAGTTTGTGTCGGTGGGCTCGCTTGCCGCGGCCATCGGTCTTCCCATCGCTGCCTGCGCGGTCTTTCCGTACAGCAGCCTCGGACTTAAGTTTTGCATGGCGCTGATCGGCATTACTGTGGTGTGGGCCCATCGTGCGAACATCAAAAAGCTCATGACGGGTAAGGAGTCCAAGCTCTCGTTTACCAAGCGCGTCACCGAGCCCGACGATAAGTAGGAGAGAGTCATGAATGTTGCGCTGATTGGCTCCGGCTCCTGGGGAACCGCCGTCGCGGGCCTTGCCGCCGCGCGGGCCGAGCGCGTGACCATGTGGGCCCACAGCGAGCAGACGGCCGCCGGCATCAATGGCGAGCACCGCAACCCCCGGTATTTGGTGGGCTACGAGCTGCCCGGCAACGTCGTCGCCACCACGGACCTGGTACAGGCGCTCGACGGCGCCGAGGCCATCATCTTCGCCGTTCCTTCGACGCACCTTCGCAGCGTGTGCCACCAGGCCGCGCCCTTTATCGCAGCCAATACCCCGGTGCTCTGCCTCACCAAGGGCATTGAGCCCGAATCCGGCCTGCTCATGAGCGAGGTCATCGCCAGCGAGATCGGCAACGAGGCGCGCGTGGCGGCGCTCTCGGGCCCCAACCATGCCGAGGAGATCTGCCGCGGCGGGCTTTCTGCCGCCGTCATCGCCAGCAAAGATCCGCAGATAGGGGAGACCTTTAAGGACCTGCTCCTGTCCACGGCCTTCCGCATCTATCTGTCGCAAGACATGACCGGTGTCGAGGTTTGCGGCGCCATGAAAAATGTCATCGCCATCGTGTGCGGCATCTCCGCCGGCACCGGTGCCGGCGACAACACGCTCGCCCTCATCATGACGCGCGGCCTGGCCGAGATTAGCCGTCTGGTGCATGCCCGCGGCGGTCAAGCTATGACCTGCATGGGACTTGCCGGCATGGGTGACCTCATTGCCACCTGCACCTCGGAGCATTCGCGCAACCGCACCTTTGGCTACGAGTTTGCCCACGGCGTGTCGCTCGACGAGTATCAGACGCGCACGCATATGGTTGTCGAGGGCGCCGTCGCGGCCCGCAGCGTGAGCGAGCTTGCCCGTTCACTGGGCGTAGACATTCCGCTCACCTTTGCCGTGGAGCAAACGCTCTACAACGGTGTTACTTTGGATAGGGCGCTCGAGATTCTTACCGAACGCGTCCCTTCTCAAGAGTTCTACGGACTCACCGACTAGCGCAGAAAGGCTTCTACCATGGGTTCCATCAAAATCGCTCCGTCCATCCTTTCGGCCGACATGGCCAACCTCAAGGGCGAGCTCGACAAGATCGCCGGTGCCGACTACGTGCACTTCGACGTTATGGACGGTCACTTTACCGGCAACCTCACCTTTGGCGTCGACATCCTCAAGGCCGTCAAGCGCTCCACCGATGTACCGGTCGACGCGCACCTGATGGTGTCGAACCCCGACGAGACCGTTGATTGGTACGCCGACGCCGGTGCCGACATGATCACCGTGCACTACGAGGCTTCCACGCACCTGCACCGCACGCTCACGCATCTGCAGCAGCGCGGCGTCAAGGCCGGTGTGGTGCTCAACCCCGCCACGCCCGTCTGCGTGCTCGATAGCATCATCGACATTGTTGACATGGTGCTGCTCATGAGCGTGAACCCCGGCTTTGGCGGCCAGAGCTTTATCCCCGGCACCATCGCCAAACTGCACGAGCTCAAGGCCATGTGTGAGCGCCACGGCGTTTCGCCCCTCATCGAGGTCGACGGCGGCATCTCTTCCAAAAACATCGCCGAGGTCGTTAAGGCCGGTGCCGATGTTCTGGTGGCCGGCTCCGCCGTATTTAAGTCCGAAGATCCCGCTGCCGAGGTTGCGCTGCTGCAGAAGCTGGGCAACGAGGCCGCACAGGAGGCATAAACCCTTATGACCGCAGGTCAAAACCGCATACCCGTGAATCTTGACTATGCCGCCTCGACGCCCATGCGCGCCGAGGCGCTCCTTGCGCAGCGCGAGTACGACGACAGCGAGCTTGCCGGCGTCAACCCCAACTCGCTGCACTCGCTCGGCCGCAAGGCTGCCGCGCGTCTGGAGGTTGCACGTCGCGAGATCGCCCGCAGCTTTGGCGCGCGCGTTCGCCCGTCTGAGATTGTTCTGACCAACGGCGGCACCGAAGCCAACCAGCTGGCGCTACTCGGTCTTGCCGAGGGTGCACGTCAGCGCGACCGTAAGCGTAACCGCGTGATCGTATCTGCCATCGAGCACGATTCGATTCTGGACAACCTGCCGCTGCTGCGTGCCGCAGGCTTTAGCGTCGACCTGGTGCAGCCCTGCCGCATGGGCTACATTGAGCCTGCCACGCTTGTCGAGCTACTAGGCGACGACGTGGCGCTCGTGAGCATCATGGTTGCCAACAACGAGACCGGCGTGGTACAGCCTATCCGCGAGCTTGCCGCGGCCGCGCATACCGTGGGCGCTCTGTTCCACACCGATGCCATCCAGGGCTATCTGCACATTCCGCTCGATGCCGCCGAGCTGGGCGTCGATGCCATGTCCGTCGCCGCCCACAAAATTGGCGGTCCCGTGGCATCCGGCGCGCTTTACGTTAAGACCCGCACGCCGCTGCGCCCCCGCATCTTTGGCGGCGGACAGGAAGCCGGACGTCGCGCCGGCACGCAGGACCTGCGCACGCAGCTGGCCTTTGCCGCTGCCGCCCGCACGCTGGCTCCCCATGTGGCTCAGGAGCGCGAGAAGCTGCAAACCCTTTCCAACAAGCTCTACGCCATGCTTACGGCCCATCCGCGCATTCACGCCACCATGGGCGACTATGCGCATGCCGACCGTCTGCCCGGCATGGTGTCGATCTACATTGACGGCATGGACTCCGAGGAGCTCATCATCAAGCTCGACGCCGCCGGCTTTGAGGTATCGGCAGGCTCGGCGTGCTCGAGCGGCAGCATGGACCCGAGCCATGTTTTGAGCGCGATGGGCATCGGTCGCGAGCAAGCTCTCGGCGCTCTTCGCATCTCGTTCGATGACCGCGTGAACCCAGCCGATCTGGACGACTTTGCCCAAGCGCTGCTGTCGATCGTGGGTGCCGCATGATCGTCGCCGAGCTCGAGCGCGCTCTGCTGGCACGCTATCCAAAGACGGACACCGAGCCCTGGGACCACGTAGGCTTATCCGTGGGCGACCCTGCCGCCGAGATCACCGGCGTGACCTGTGCGCTCGATGCAACCGAGACCAACGTACACCGCGCTCTCGAGGCCGGTGCCAACGTTCTGCTGACGCATCACCCTATCTATATCAAGGCTCCTGAGGCCTTTTGCCCAGCTGATGCCGCACGCCCCCAGTGCAGCGCGGCACTCTACGAGGCAGCGCGTTGCGGCGTGAGCATTATTTCGCTCCACACCAACCTGGACCGCTCGCACGAAGCCCGCGTCTGCCTGAGCGAGCTGCTGGGTGCCGCACCCGTGAGCTCACTGGAGCACGTGGACGACCCCGAGGTCACCGGCCTGGGCACGCTTGCAACGCTCAACGACCCGTGCACGCTGCGTGATCTTGCCACCCGTGCTGCCACAGCCTTCGGCAGCGACCCGCGTGTGTGGGGCGAAGCCGAGCACGCATGCCGAACCGTCGCTATTTTGGGCGGTTCCCTGGGCGAATTTGGAGAGCCCGCCATCGCCGCGGGCGCGGACGTTGTCGTGACGGGCGAAGCGGGCTACCACGTGGCGCAAGATCTTGCCTTGCGCGGGCTGCCGGTGATCTTGCTCGGCCACGACCGCTCCGAGGAGCCGTTCGTTGATATATTGATGAACTCTGCAGTTGACGCCGGGGTCGACCCCCGTCATGCGATTAAAATACTGAACCCTTGCCAATGGTGGACTGTGACAAAAGGAGAGAAATTATGAGCGCCGGCGCTACGCTACTCAAGCTGCAACAGATCGATTTGGAGCTCGCCCGCAACAAGAGCGAACTTGCCAATATGCCGGAGCTCAAGGAGCTCGCTTCTAAGCGCAAGACCTATGTGAAGCTCAAGGCCGAGATGACTAAGCTCTACGCCCAGCGCAAGGACCTGGACATTGAGCTGGACGATCTCAACACCACCGAGATCCAGACCAACAACGCCATCGAGGCCGCCAAGAAGCGCCACGTCGACGGCTCTGACTACCGCGAGGTCCAGGATCTGGAAAACGAGCTTGCCACCCTGGCCAAACGCCTGGACAAGATTGAGCACACCCGCAAGGACGTCGTTATCGCCCACAAGGAGGCGCTCGACCGCGAGGCTCGCGCGCAGGCAATCATCGCCAAGTTCGAGGAGGGCGTGAAGGCCGATACCAAGGCCGCCCGCGCCAAGGCCGCCGACCTGCAGGCTCAGATTGACACCGCCACGAAGGAGCGCACCGCGCTTGCCGCTACGCTGCCGGCCGACGTGCTCACCGACTACGAGCGTCTGCTCAAGCAGTTCCGCGGCCTGGCCGTCGAGACCATCCAGGGCAACATCCCCACGGTCTGCCACACCGCGCTGCAGGCATCGTCCATGAGCGACCTCAACCACGACGGTAGCGAGATTACGCACTGCCCGTACTGCCACCGCCTCCTGGTACTCCCGAGCAAGGAAGCCTAGCGATGACGGCGGCATCCAACAATTCAATGCAACTTGAGGGAAAAACGATCCTGCTGGGCATTACCGGCGGGATCGCCGCCTATAAGTCGTGCAATATCGTGCGCCTGTTGCAAAAGCGCGGCGCGTGCGTCAAGGTCGTTATGAGCAAGCATGCCACCGAGTTTGTGGGCCCGCTCACCTTCCGTGCGCTTACCAATGAGCCGGTCGCTGTTGGGCTATTCGACGACCCGTCTGACCCCATCCACCACATTTCGCTGGCGCAGGAGCCCGATCTGGTGGTCGTAGCGCCCGCGACGGCCAATATCATTGCCAAGATGGCCAACGGCATCGCCGACGACCTCATCTCCACCACGCTGCTGGCAACGCCGCGGCCCATCGTGATCGCGCCGGCCATGAACAACGGCATGTGGAAAGCGCCGGCGACGCAGGCCAACATGGTCACGCTGCGCGAGCGCGGTGTCCATGTGGTGGGACCCGGCAGCGGCTACCTTGCCTGCGGCGACGTGGACACGGGACGCATGAGCGAGCCCGAGGACATCGTCGAGGCCGTCTGCGAAGTACTCAACCCGGCACCTCAGGACCTTGCGGGCAAGCGCATCGTGATCACTGCCGGCCCCACGCACGAGCCGATCGACCCGGTGCGCTTCATTGGCAACCGCTCATCAGGCAAGATGGGCGTCGCCCTGGCAGGGGAGGCCGCACGCCGCGGTGCCGAGGTCACGCTCGTGTTGGGACCGACATCGCTCGATGTTCCCCGCGGAGTGGAGTGCGTGCGCGTGCAGACCGCCGCAGAGATGCTCCAAGCGGCCCTGAGCGCCTTCCAGACGGCCGATGCGGCAATTTGTGCGGCCGCCGTCGCCGACTATACTCCCGCGGCCCCTGCCGACCATAAGCTCAAAAAGGCCAACGAACGCTTGGATTGCATCGAGCTCGTCGAAACGGTCGATATTTTGGCCGAGCTCTCGTGCCAAAAGGGCGAGCGATGCGTGATCGGCTTTGCGGCCGAGACCGATAACGTCGTGGAGTACGCGCAGCGCAAGCTCGCCCGCAAGGGTTGCGATACCATTATCGCCAACGATGTCTCGCGCGCCGATTCGGGCTTTGGAACCGATACCAACAAGGCCTGGATTGTGAGTAAAGCGGGTACGCAAGAACTTCCCGTGCTAACAAAACCCCAGCTTGCAGATACAATTTTGGACTTGCTTCAAAATTTGTAAAAAAGTTCTTGCACAAGGACAAAGTTTCGGGTTAATATACTCCCTGTTGCGAGCGAGAGCAGAGCAACAAACAAAAGCTTCGGGACGTGGCGCAGCTTGGTAGCGCACTTGACTGGGGGTCAAGGGGTCGCTGGTTCGAATCCAGTCGTCCCGACCAGAAGTTTGCAGGTCAGGCACCTAGTGCCTGGCTTTTTTATTTAATTGCTTAAAGCAACAAAGAATCAACGACTGCACCGCTCGATACGTATGCGAATCAAAACGTGTACGTCAGCCTCCAAAATCGAAAATTTTCGAAATGTTTGGAGGCTGATGTACACAAATGCATGGTCTCGCCCCGCCCACAACACCCTCCACATGTCTGGACTCTCTATGGCTTGGCTGGATAGACATCGCCGGAACGGGTATAGTATCGAAAGTTTTGTCGTTAACCAGCGGGGGAGTCCTGTGGGCATCAAAAAGAAGATCAAAAAGGAGCTTATCGGCACTTCCGATTACCCGTCGAATAAGATCTTTACGATCTCCAATTTCATCACCTTTACGCGCCTGATCCTCACCCTGGTATTTCTGTACCTATTTGTGACGGATAACAACCGCGTCATCGCCATCGTTATCTACGCCGTTGCCGCCTCCACCGACTGGATGGACGGCCAGATCGCCCGCATGACTAAGACGGTCTCATGGCTCGGCAAGGTCATGGATCCCATCTGCGACCGTGCGCTGCTGTTCACCGGCGTGCTGGGACTGGTGGTTCGCGGAGAGCTGCCAATCTGGGTCTGCGTGCTCATTATTGGCCGCGACATCTATCTGGGCATCGGCACGCTTATCGTTCGTCATTATCACCGTCGCCCCATCGATGTCGTCTTCCCCGGAAAGATTGCCACAGCGCTGCTCATGACCGGATTCTCGCTCATGCTGCTCGGTTTCCCCGTTGTTGACGGCCTGCAACTTTTACCTTCAACCCTCACGGCCTTCCCGGGCCTCAACGGAAGCTCGGTGCCCCTCGGCATCTTCTTTGTGTACGGCGGCGTGATCTTCTCCATGCTCACGGCTGTCATCTACTCCATTAAGGGCGGAGCGGCCATTAAACAGGCTCTCACGCATCCCGAGGACGAGGACATCGACTTTCTGAACCCTGAAATCGAAGACTGATTCGTTGGGGTATGATTACGTACGGTTCATTATTTGCGGCACGTCCGCGATAAGTTAGGGGTTGTCATGGACAACATGGTTAACAATATGCCTCAGAATGATAAGACTGCTGACGCTACCTGCGTATTCCGCGTGCCTTCAAGCGACGTCACCGTTCCCGACCTCATGGCCAACGTGCGCATCACCGCCCCCGTTCTGTCCATCGTCAAGGGTCCGCAGACTGGTGCCGCCTTTGAGCTCGAGGACGACGTGACCACCATCGGTCGCGATCCTGCAAACGGCATCTTCCTCAACGATATGACTGTTTCGCGCAGCCATGCGCGCATTATTCGCGAGGGCCTCGGCGCTCGCATCGAGGACTTAGGCTCGCTCAATGGCACCTGGGTCGACGGTGCCATCGTCAATGCAGCCCCGCTGCACGACGGTTCTTCCGTCCAGATTGGTACGTTTACGCTCATCTACCACGAGAGCACGCCGGAGCGCATCGAAACCGGTGAGTAGGGCATGGCCGAACGCAACTATCTGAGTATCGGCCAAGTCGTCAACCTACTTCGAGGCGCATACCCCGATCTTTCGAACTCAAAAATTAGATTTCTAGAGGATGAGGGACTCATTACCCCTCATCGTACGCCTAAGGGATACCGTCAGTACTCCAAGGAGGACGTTGATCGCCTGGAGGTCATTCTGCACTTGCAGAAGACTCGCTATATGCCGCTCAACGTAATTAAGCAGCGCTTGGAAAACGCCACGGACCTGTCGACGCTCGCCTACGAGGTGGGTTTGCTGTCCGATGTTCCGCTCAAGACGGAGCCCAAGGAGACTAAGCAAAAGTTGCATCCCATCGAGACCATTCCCGATATGCTGGGCGTCGAGATTTCGTTTATCCGCTCGCTCGCCGAGAACGACCTCATTCGCATCATCAAGAGTCCGCAAAATCGTGAGCTCGTCGATGGTCGCGATTTCCCGATCATCCGCTACTGCTCCGAGCTGTCACGCTTCCATATCGAGCCGCGCAACCTGCGTCAGTACGTGTCTTCCGCCAACCGCGAGTCCTCGATGTTTGAGCAGGTGCTCGTGAGCATGCTCGGAATGGATACCTCCGATGACGAGCGCGACGCCAAACTCGAGCGTGCGTTTAAGAAGCTTCACGACCTGACAGAAGGTGTGCACACTGCGCTGCTCAAGAACCGCGTTTTTGAGTCGCTCAACGCCGTGGTCGAGGACGCCGACATCGATGCACTCGATGAGGAAATCACTCGCTCCGAGTCCACCAAGGCCAAAAACGAAAAGACAGCCGCGCCGGCTTCGCACGAGGATTCTCTCGTAAAGCCGCTCAAGGTCGTCGCCCCTTCGCAATCCGGCACCGCCACCGCGGGCATATAACCGCTGCTGAAATTTCGGCAACCCATTGAAAGGTCATGCAATGTACGACTTCGAATCTCAAATCGTCGATATCCCCGACTATCCCGAGCCCGGAGTCATCTTTAAGGACATCACGCCGCTCTTTGGCAATCCCGAGGCGCTCAAAGCCATGACCGATGCCCTCGCCGAGCACTTTGCCGGCATGGGAATCACCAAGGTCGTGGGTCCCGAGGCTCGCGGCTTTATGGTTGGCGTACCGGTGGCTGTAGCCCTTGGCGCCGGCTTTGTTCCCGCACGTAAACCGGGCAAGCTGCCGCGCGAGACCGTAAGCCAGAGCTACGAGCTCGAATACGGCACCGATTCAATTGAGATCCACGCCGACGCTATCAGCTCTAAAGATACCGTGTTGATTCTGGACGACTTGGTCGCGACGGGCGGAACCGTCGAGGCAACAGGTAAACTGGTGCGAGATATGGGCGCAAAGCTTGTCGGTTACGGTTGTATCCTTGAGCTTGCGTTTCTCAACCCGCGCGAGAAGCTCACGCCGCCCGATGACGATGTGGAGCTCTTTAGCCTGGTGACGGTGGACTAGCCGTTACCCTTAGTTACTGGAAAGGAAGCTACATGCGCACAGCAAACACGCACAAAAACATGGCACGCTGCGCTGCTACGGCAACCCTCGCTTGTGTTTTGGGCTTGGGCCTCGCGGCTCCTGCCTACGCCGATACCGCATCCGACCTTGCCGCTGCTCGTACGAAGCTCGAGCAGATCGGTACCCAAACTCAGCAGGTTTACGATGAGCTCGCCACGCAGACACAGGCGCTCGATCAGACTGCTGGCGAGATCACGCAAAAGCAGCAGGAGATCGCCGATGGTCAGGCCAAGCTTTCCACCTACGTGGCAGGCGAGTACAAAACCGGTGGCCTGAGCCTACTTCAGGTTCTGACGAGCGTCGACGACCTGAGCGATATGCTCAACCGCCTGTTCTACTACGGCAAAGTTTCCGATAAGCAGGCTCAGACCATTCAAGAGGTCAAGGAACTTAAGCAGCAGCTCACCGATAAGCAGGCCGAGCAGGAGAAGAACGTCGCCGCCACGCAAAAGAAGGTCGACGAGCTTAACGCCCAGCAGGCTGAAGCCCAGAACGTCGTAAACTCCCTGGATTCGCAGCTGCAGGCCGAGCTTGCCGCCGAGGCCGAGGCCAACGCCGCGCTGCAGGCCGGCATCAACGCCAGCACCGCCGAGAAGGCCACGGTGAGCAACGAGACTGCCGGTACGACCGAGAACACCAACAACGGTGACCAGACCAGCAATAACAACAACCAGGGCGGCAACACTCCGGCTCCTACGCCGGCACCTGCTCCGACGCCGCAGCCCTCCACGCCTGCTCCGGCTCCGACGCCTTCTGCTCCGAGCCAGTCCGTCGATGGCGGTTCTATTGTCTCGCGTGCATACAGCAAGCTTGGTTGCGCCTATTCCTGGGGCGGAATTGGCCCGAACAGCTTCGACTGCTCTGGTTTTGTAAGCTATTGCCTTACTGGTCGCTATTGCCGCCTGGGCACGACGGGCACCTTTATGGGCTGGACGCGTGTGTCCGATCCGCAGCCCGGTGACGTTGTAGTCAACTCGTACCACACTGGCATTTACATCGGTGGTGGTCAGATGATTCATGCTTCCGACTACAACACGGGTGTTATCATCAGCTCCGTTGCCGCCGGCATGAACAACAACTACATTTTCGTGCGCTACTAAGTATTCAGATAAAGCAAACGGATATGGACCTCGTGGCTTTGAGTCATGGGGTCCATTCTTTTGCCTTTCGTGCAGTCCGCTATCTAGTTTTGAATACTAGATAGCGGCCCAATCGGTCTACAAGATGGCTATAATTGAATGGGAACGATTAGAAAGGACCCTCTATGAGCTGGGCACTTATCTCCGATTCAAGCTGCAACCTCCGCGATTGGCAACCGACCGCGCCCCATACCACCTTTGCATTTGCGCCCCTCAAAATTCGAGTGGGGGAGCATGAATTCGTCGATGACCTTTCGCTCGATGTTCATGAGCTCAACTGCGCTGTTCAGGCGGAGACGAACGCTTCTTCGAGCGCTTGTCCCAGCGTAGGGGAGTGGGCCGAGCTCTTCAAATTGGCAGACAAGACCATCTGCATGCCGATCTCTGAGGGCGTGTCGGGCAGCTACAACGCGGCAGCCACGGCTCGCGATATGGTTCTTGCCGAGGAGCCCGACCGACAGATTCATCTAGTCAATTCACGCGCAGCTGGCGGCAAAATGGACCTCATTTTCTTGCTGTTCGACCGCTATCTTGCAAGCAATCCGAATGTCTCATTCGAGGATGCTTGCGCATACTTCGATAGCCTTGAACAGAACAGCAAAATCCTCTTCAGTTTGTGCAATTACAAAAACCTCGCCAAAGCCGGACGTATCCCTAAGGCAGCCGGCGTCATTGCCAACAAGCTCAATATCCGCATTTTGGGCACGGCGAGTGAGGCCGGTAAAATCGAACTCGTCGGGCACACGCGTGGCGAAAAGAAGATGCTCAACAAGATCATCGACACTATGGAAGCCGAGGGCTTTACGGGCGGTAAGGTCGTCATAGATCACGTTGAGAACGAAGCTGGAGCCCAGGCGCTTACTGACCGCATAGTCGAGCATTGGCCCGGCTCCAAGACCATCATCATGCCCTGCAACGGCCTGGATTCCTATTACGCCGAGATGCATGGCCTCATCATCGGCTACGGTATGGGCGTAGCTTCGGGCAAATAAAGTCCAACCAAGCAAAAATCGGGCGTGACAAAGTGACCTATGGCTCTTTGTCACGCCCGATTTATACGTCGACTAGCTATTAAACCCATTGAACTTGAGATAGCTCATCAAGTACGCCTTCGAAACAAAGGATGAAACCGCGCTGCGCACAAGCAGCGACTCACGCGTTACCTGATGCGCCGTATCGGGAACCGGCGTCTGCTCGACGGAAAACGCCGAGCGAATCGATGCCTCGAGCTGATCGACCACATAATCGAAGGCCGTCGGGGCATCGTAGCTCAAACGCTGAATGTTAAAGAGCGCCTGCACCGCAGCAATAGGTAGCACCTGCTTAAAGATGCAGATAGCGATCAGGCGGGCAATCTGCTCGCGGCCATATTGCTTTTTGACCGGAGCAGGCACCAGCCCAACCTTCACGTAGTTATTGATCATCGATGGCGTAATGATAGGCTGCTCAACGCAAATGGACAGCGGCTCCATCCACAGCGCAACATACTCAATGACCTGGTCGCGGTAGAGCGTCACGTTGGGCAGCTGGTCATAGCGAGTCAGGCTCAATGTATTAAGTTTACGCACGATATCGGACTGAATAAATGCATCGGGCAGCAAAGTGGGCTGAATATCCTCAGGCTTAATGCTGACCGACGAATCGGACATCGGGATAACGCGTTTGGCGTGGTTCATAAGGATCCTCCGTTCATTAGCTATATTCTATTCTAGGTTATCTAGTTTTGCATACTATATAGCAGGAATGTAAAAGTGGTTGGGCAGCACATTGATGCACCGTCCAACCACTTTGTTTTAAAGATAGCAACCTTACATAAGATATATTATCGTACTTATCCGCGGAGAAACGCGTATGCGCTCGTTGCTGCTATGGCTCCGTCAGAAACGGCGGTCACAACCTGGCGTAAGCGTTTGGAACGGATGTCGCCAGCAGCGAATAGACCTGGCGTGCGTGTCGCCATGGATTCATCAGTCAGAATGCCGCCATCAGGCGCCAGATCGACTAAATGCTCAACAAGCTCGGTATGGGGTTGCGTGCCGGTAAAGACAAAAATGCCAAACGAGCCAGGCTCAAATGACTCGGTATGAATTTCCCCGGATGCATTGTCCTTAAAGGCAATCGTCGTTGGCATCGCTTCACCAGAAAGTTCAACAATACTAGTTTGGTACCTAACTGTAATATTGTCCTTTTCGAGTACTTTCTGAACAACACCATCAGGCGCACGAAACTGGTCGCGGCGCAGCACGATGGTCACACTGCTGGCAATATCTGACAGGAACAGAGCCTCCTCGCAGGCAGCATTGCCGCCGCCGATGACAAAGACCTGTTTGCCGCGGAAGAACATGCCGTCACATGTTGCGCAATATGAAACGCCACGACCGCGATACGTATCCTCGCCAACAAAACCAGCAGATCGCGGCGTGGCACCCATGCAAGCGATAACGCTCGAGGCCAGCGTATCGCCCATATCGTGATGCACCGTAAACAGCGCTGCATCGGCATCGTAATCGATACCCGTAACCATGCTCCATGCGACCTGAGCTCCCAAGCCCTCTGCATGCTGCTGAAAACGCTCGCCGAGTTCGGCGCCACTCAAGAGCGGAATGCCCGGATAGTTCTCGACTTCATTGGTCGTGGCGATCTGTCCACCCGACATGCCCTGCTCAATCACGGTCGTCGTCAGGTTGGCACGCGCAGCGTAAATGGCGGCAGCATAGCCCGCGGGGCCTCCACCGATAATCGCAACATCAATCGGCTGATCGGTAGTCATGAAGAATCCTCTCGTCGAAACGTTGTCGTTCTTTGCGCTCATACCCAAATTTACGTGAACATGACACTCATGCACTACAATGATAAATCGCGTAACAAAGCTGAAGGGGAGTTATCGATGGATCAAACGCAGACGAGCAATAGCGCTCCCCTGCCCATGCAAGCCACTCCCCAACCGGAGCAAATGACCGTTTCACCTACACAAAAACCCCTGGTAACCATTGTGCACGCATCGGTTGGATCGGGCCACAAAGCCGCCGCCAACGCGATTGCACAAGCATTTGACCTTATCCGCGGCACCAAGGGAATCCCTGAGGATGTTGAGATCGAAGTCCTGGATATCCTCGATTTTGGACGTATTAAATTCGACGGCAATAAGACCGCGGCTTCTTTTACGGGAGCCACACGCCCCATTTACGACCTGACCTGGCGATATACGCTTACGGGACATCTTCTCTGGGGTGGCGGCACGGCATGGTCGCGAATTATGTTCCCCGCCTTCAATGAATATATTCGTCGCCGCAGGCCTATAGCCGTGGTCGCAACGCACATCACAGCAGCCAATGTTGCCGTGGGCGCCCGCGTAATTACGGGTATCGATTATCCGGTCATCTGCGTACCAACAGACTATGAAGTCGAAGGCTTTTGGCCCCACAAGGACACCGACCTGTTCTGCGTGGCCAACGAGTTTATGGCCGAAACGCTGCGCCCGCGCAAAGTTCCCGAGTCAAAGATCCGCATAACGGGCATCCCCATCCGAGCCGGTTTTGATACCGATTACAAACGCGAGGATGAGCTCAGCAAGTTCAATCTCCCCATAGACAAAACCGTCGTATTGGTGATGGCCGGCGCCAGTTTGCCTCAACCATACGTGCGTTTCCGTGCCGCGATGGACCAAACGCTCCCCTTCTTACGCAGCTTTGAGGACATGCACTTTGTCTTTTTACCGGGCAAGGATAAGGAATACGCCACCCGACTCAAGACGCTCTTCGACGCCATGAAGCTCGATAACGTCACGGTTCTGGACTACGTGGACGACATGGCGGCCCTCATGCACGGCTGCGACCTGGCAATCCTCAAATCGGGCGGACTCACGGTCACCGAGTGCCTATGCGCACATCTGCCGATGATCCTGCTGGGCAAATCATACGGTCAGGAAAAGGCCAACACAACGATGCTCACCGGTATGGGCGCCAGCATGCATGTCACCACCGCACGAGAACTCATCGTAACCCTACGTCACTTGCATGACCATCCCGAATCACTCAAAGCCTTACTCATCAACGGCGAAGTGCTACGCCGCCCCCACGCAGCCGAAGACATAGCCATCGCCACCATGGAGCTAGTAGGCAAACCCCAAAAGCGCAAACGAGCCTTCTGCCGCTTCTACTGGGGCGGAAAGCCCGCGCATATCCGCTAGTCGAATGTCCGCCGCTCTGCCGGAGCCGCCCTTATATCATTCCATGCTCAAACATTCTCGCTTCGCTGCGAAACTGCGCGTGGAACGATATAAGGGCGGCTCCGGCAGAGCGGCTGCGTTTACTTACTAGCAGCTACTTCGGTATCCCCTCCATTAGAACCTGCAAAGGTAAAACAGGAAAATATAAATACAGTAAGCCGATGCGACAAAGGCGGTATCCCTTTGCCGCATACTAACTAGAACCTAAAACACATTCCCGGTTAGGATTTACAAGGATGTAGTCCAGCTAATAGAGAGTCAGAACAACAAACAAGTCGTAATTATATTGATGAGGCCCACCGCGCAAGTCGAAATACATATTCAAGTATGTGGCCTCTCACCCGGGGCCCACACATATCGTCCCGCGCGCAGTTTCGCAGCGTAGCGAGAATGTTTGAGCACGGGATGATATGTGTGGGCCCCGGGTGAGAGGCCAACTCTACATCTTGAAAATGATTAAGCGACGCCGCTGGAGCCGAAGCCTCCGTTGCCTCGGTCGGTTTCGTCTAGTTCTTCTACTTCTATGAGGTTGACCGTGGGGACTTCTTGGATGACGAGTTGGGCTATGCGGTCGCCTTTGTTGATTTTGATGTTGTTGAAGGGATCCAGGTTGATGAGGATAACCTTGAGTTCTCCTCGGTAGTGGGCGTCGATGAGGCCCGGCGTGTTGACTATAGACAGGCCCTGCTTGATGGCCAAGCCGCTGCGGGGCTGGACAAAGCCGGCGTAGCCGTCGGGCAGGGCGATGGCCAACCCAGTAGAGACCAGACGGCGTTCGAAGGGCTTCAGGACGCAGTCCTCGTTGGAGCGCAGATCCAAGCCGGCATCGGTGGGATGGGCGTATTTGGGAAGCTCGACGGTGGGATCGAGACGCTTTATGTTGACGGTAATGCAGGACATGGAATCACCTTAGCTTGTCGAGCTCTTGCAGAAACTCATCGACGTCTTTGAAATCGCGGTAGACCGAGGCAAAGCGGATGTACGCCACCTTATCGATCTTGGCCAAGCGCTTGAGCACCATGTCACCCAACTCATGCGACGTGACGGCCGTCAGCGTGCGAGAGCGCAGCTCGACCTCGATATCGTCGATAATCTCATTGAGCTTCTTAGTGTCGATATCACGCTTGATGGTGGCGCGCATCAAGCCGACGAGCAGCTTATTGCGATCGAACCGCTGCTTAGTTCCGTCTGACTTAATGACCTCGATTGGGTCTTCGCATCGCTCGAACGTTGTAAAGCGGTAATTACACGAGCAACATTCGCGACGGCGCTTAATGGTGTTATTTGACTCCTGCATACGGGAATCAACGACGCGGGTATGTGCCTTGCCGCATTTGGGACAGCGCATGGTACCTCCTCTTAAACGATAACAAGGGTACCATGCGCAGCGCGATAATGATTACGAACGAGCAGGAACCTTAAGATGCGCACCGGCGGCGAGCGAACCATGCTCCAGATGATTGACGTTACGGATCATGTCGGAAGTCTCTTGCGTGGAAAGGCCTTCGATTGGATATTCCTCGGCAAGCGACCAAAGAGAATCACCAGACTGAACGCGAATGGTCTCGTAGGTAACGTTGGAAACGGACTCGGCATACGCGGCGTGACGAGCGCTAAAGACCGACGTAGCGAGGACAAAGAAGAGCGTAAGCGCAACGGCAACGGCGACAATCGTCGGAACCTTCAGGGCAACGCGGGCCGGCCCGGCTACAGCCTGCTGATTGCGAGCAGGCTTTACGGTCAAAGGCTGAAAGCCGGAGCGGCCACCCTGAACAACCGTAAAAGTGTATTCTGCAGGCGTCTCGAGCTTAAGGGCGAGGTTTCCCTGGACCATATTCGTTGCGTTCATCATGTTCTCCTCTCGCGTGTTTTGCTGAGAACAGTTTTATCAAGCCGCGCGGACAAAAATGTCTAGCGCGAGAACGAATGTTCGGTTATTATTATCTTCGAACAGTTGTTCCTGTCAAGCAAAATTCGAACATTTGTTTGACATGGGTAGAGAGGATGCCCTGATGGCTCGCAAAATTACCAAGCGTCAGCAGCAAATTTACGACTTCATCAAGGAATATCAGCAGGAGAAGGGTTATCCGCCCAGCGTGCGCGAGATGGCTTCTGCTGTGGGCCTTTCCTCCCCCAGCACCGTGCACGCCCATCTATCTGCCCTGGAGGCGCGCGGGCTACTCAAGCGCGATGCCACCAAACCGCGCGCCCTGGAACTCTTTAACGAGGACGGTTCCTCTGTCTCAATTTCTAAATCTGACGAGCCCACCGCACCTCGCGGAACGGTCTCGCTACCGCTCGTTGGTCGCGTCGCGGCTGGGATTCCCATTCTGGCCGAGCAGAATATCGAAGACACTTTTACTATCCCGACCGAAATCGCCACCGATCAGGGTTCCTTTATCCTTGAGGTGCATGGGAGCTCAATGATCAATGTCGGCATCTTCAATGGCGATTACATCATCGTCCGTGAACAAAAGAGTGCCATGAACGGCGAAATTGTCGTGGCCATGATTGATGGTTCAGCGACCGTCAAGACGTTCTACAAGGAGCAGGGACGCGTACGCCTGCAACCCGAGAATGACACCATGGAGCCTATCTATGCAACGAATCCCGTTATCTTGGGCAAAGTCGTCGGCTTGATGCGCCGGTTCTCGTAATGCAAAAACGCATCACCATCTTTGATACCGTCCGCGGGTTTACGATGATTTCAATGGCAGGTTTTCACGCTTGCTACGATCTCGCCTACCTGTACGGTTGGGATATGCCCTGGTTTACCCAGACTGTCTTTCAAGACATCTGGCGCGCCAGCATCAGCTGGGTATTCTTGTTTATCGCGGGTTGGATGTGCACTCTTTCGCGCAACAATATCAAACGTGCCGCCAAATACGCCTTAGCAGCACTCGTCGTCTGGTTGGCAACAACACTTGTCTCAGTAGACGATTCGGTTAATTTTGGCATCATCTACTGTATGGCCGCATGTACCGGCATCGTCGCGTTGACCGATCCCGTCCTTAAAAAGATTTCGGCGAGATGGGGCATGTCCCTATGCCTTGTGTTGTTCGCCCTCACCTGGAGCATCCCCAAGACGACCTACCCTGTCCCATACCTGGCGTGGCTAGGATTTCCGAGCCCTGGATTTATCTCAGGTGATTACTACCCCATCATCCCGTTTATCTTTATGTATCTTGCAGGATACTTCGCCGCACACATAGCGCAGGGAATCGGTAAGACCGCCCCAAGCTGGGCCTACGCCAACCCCCTGCCGGCGCTCGCCAGCCTTGGACGTCATGCACTCCCCTTTTATCTGCTGCATCAGCCCATCATTCTGGGCATTTTGGAGCTCGCCTACTCGGTGCGGTAACGCTCTAGACGCGGCGCGATTCGGGCCGGCAACTTCGCCACAATGCGAACTCCGTCCTCTAGATATTCCTCATGCAGAAGGGTTCCCTGCTCATGCACCAGCGTGATGAGGGCGCCCTCACGATACGGGATATCAGCGGAGAGCAACACATCGGTGGCAGCCGCCTCACGAGCAATACGGTCGACGAGATCGTCGAGTCCCTCGCCCGTCTGGGCCGAGAACAGCACGGCCTCGGGATAGCGACGACGGAAACTCAATCGATCAACGCTATCGAGAAGATCGATTTTATTGAATACGGTCAGCGTTAAACGCTCTCCAGCGCCGATCTCGTCAAGAACGCGATCGACTGCCTCGAGCTGGCGCTCGTAGTCCTCGTCAGAGGCATCCACAACTTTAAGGATCAGATCGGCACCAAGAACCTCAGACAGCGTGGACTTAAAAGCGTCAACGAGACCATGCGGTAGCTTTTGAATAAAGCCAACGGTATCGGTAATCGTCATGCCGCGACCGCCGGGCAGGCGATACGAACGCGTCGTCGGGTCGAGCGTAGCAAACAGCTTGTCCTGCGAAAGTACCGTAGAGCCGGTCAGGCGATTGAGCAACGTCGATTTACCGGCATTGGTATAACCGGCTAACGCGACGCGAAACGCCGGTGACTCAATGCGGCTCTTGGACTGGACATCGCGACGCTGTTCAACCTGCTTAAGCTCACGACGAAGCGCGGCAATCTTATTGCGAATCAAGCGACGGTCAACCTCGAGCTGGCTTTCACCCTGGCCAAAGCGCGAACCGATGCCGCCACGCGTCTGCTCCTTGGCAAGATGGCTCCACATGCCGCGCAGACGAGGCAACAGATATTGAAGCTGCGCCAGCTGTACCTGCAGGCGTCCCTCACGCGTCTGAGCATGCAGGCCAAAGATATCCAGAATCAGTGCTGTACGATCGATAATCTTTACCGGCTCGCCCACGGCTTTCTCCAAATAGGATTGCTGCGAGGGCGTCAGGTCGTCGTCGAAGATAACAACATCGACATCCATGCGATGCACCAGGCCGCACAGCTCTTCAACCTTACCGGAACCGATAAACGATTTTGGATACGGCTTAACCAAACGCTGTGACAAACGCGCCACGCACTGGGCGCCAGCCGTATGGGCCAGGCGCTCAAGCTCGTCAAGCGAACGATCGAGCGGCCATGCATTGTCGCGCCACTCAACACCAACTAATATGGCACGCTCGGGCTCGGGTGCCGTGGGAACAAGGCGGAAACGGGCCATTAGGCAGCCTCAATACGATGCAGGATGTCCTCAACGACCTCATCGATCGTAAACTCGTCCATATCAAACCACACGATACGGTCATCGCGCTTAAACCACGAAAGCTGACGTTTGGCATAGCGACGCGAACGCATCTCGATGAGTTCGCGAGCCTCATCCATAGAAATCACGCCATTGAAAGCATCAATGATCTCTTTATAGCCAATTGCCTGCATCGAAGTCAGGGCATCTCCCAGCCCCTGGTCCATAAGACCGCGAACCTCATCGACAAGACCCTGCTCAAACATCATATCGACACGCAGGTTAATGCGCTCGTAGAGCACCTCGCGATTACGCGTCAGACCAAACCATAGGGCATGATAATGCTCGCGCGGAACACTAAACTGACTTTTTTGCTGTGCATAGGAAATACCATCATCATGCATCTCGAGCGCACGAATCACACGGCGCACATTATGGGGATGAATAACAGCAGCCGATTCTGGGTCGCGCTCGGCAAGCAGGGCATGCAGCTCTTCCTCGCCAATACGCTCGGCAAGCTCCTGATAGCCCATACGACGATCGTCCTCAAGTTCACCCGAAGGAAAGTCCATTTCATCGAGGGCGGCCTTGAGATACAGCCCCGTACCTCCGCAAAAAACCGGCAGACAACCCGAACCAAGGAGACGTTCAACATGCGCACGAGCGTCAGCCTGATAAAGCGCAGCAGAATACGCCACACCCGGCTCTACAATGTCGACGAGACGCAGCGGCGCCGTACACTCATCGGGCGCCATCTTTGCGGTACCGATGTCCATGCCGCGATAGATTTGCATCGCATCGCACGACAGCACTTCGGACGAAAGACGAGCTGCCAAACGGTCGGCAACATCACTCTTACCAACCGCCGTCGGACCGACGATCGCAACGGCGGAAAGTCCTGCCCTGGGAGAAACCATTAGCGCGGCTCGCCCACAACGGAGCCGGACAAATACCAGGTCTTGGCAACGTCAACGTCAACATCAACGATCTTGCCAACAAGCTGATCGATGCTGTAACCCTCGGGGATAGGCGCATGCACGGTCTGATTCTTGGGACTCTTGCCCAGCAGGACCGCGTCGTTCTTTTTACTCGTTCCCTCAATGAGCGCCGGCACCACAGTATGAAGCTCACCCTGGTTATACTCGTGTGCCGTAGTCTCGATAACCTTAACCAGGCGGTTGAAACGCTCGAGAATAACCTCATGCGGCGTAGGATCGTCAATCTCTGCGGCCGGGGTACCGGCGCGCTTGGAATAGATGAAGGTATAGGCCTGAGCATAGCGGACCGTCTCGGCAAGTGAGAGCGTCTGCTCAAAGTCCTCTTCAGTCTCGCCCGGGAAGCCAACGATAATATCGGTCGAGAGCGCGATATCGGGCATGCGGTTGCGAATGCGATCGACCAGGCCCAGATAGTCCTCGCGTGTATAACGGCGATTCATCTCTTTGAGGATACGCGTGGAGCCCGACTGAACGGCCAAGTGAAGCTGCGGCATGACGGCGGGCGTCTCGGCCATGGCGTCGATGGTCTCGGGCAGCAGATCCTTAGGATGAGAAGAGGTAAAGAAGATGCGCTCCACACCCGTATCGCCCACGGCACGCAGCAGATCGGCAAAACGCGGCTTGCCAAACAGATCGCGACCATATGAGTTAACGTTTTGGCCCAGCAGCGTAATCTCGCGCACGCCCTGGCGCACCAAACCGGTCACCTCGTCGACAATTTCCTCGAAGGGGCGGCTTTTTTCGCGACCGCGCACGTACGGCACGATGCAATAGGTACAGAAATTATTGCAGCCCGTCATGATGGGCACCCAGGCGTGATACTGGGTCTCGCGATGCCACGGCATGCTCATGGCATCCGTATCCTCATGCTCATTGGTGCGGATATGACGCTTGCCGTCAAGGAACGCCTCGGCAATGAGCTCGGCCACATGTGCGATAGAATGCGTGCCAAAGATGACATTGACGTTATCGACGTTGATGAGCAGGCCCTCGCCATCACGCTGCGCAATGCAGCCGCCCACGGCAACCACACGCTTGCCCGAAGGCGAAGGCGGCAGGCTTTTGCAGGAATTGCACTGACCGTACAGGCGAGTATCGGCGGCCTCACGCACACAGCATGTCATGAAGACAACGATATCGGCATGCTCGGGATCGAGCGCCATGAGACAGCCATACGAATCAAGCAGACCGCTCACGCGCTCGGAATCGTGCTGATTCATCTGGCAGCCAAAGGTGCGGATAAAGTAGGTTTTACCGGCAAGAATATCGCGTACGGAACGCTGGTCCATGTGCATAAGTCCTAACGATGGAAGGGAGGCGAATCGAGGCAAGCAGAAGCTATGCCACAGGCTTAACATCATCCATGACGACGTTATCCATAGCAGCTCGATTGATCTGGTGAACGTAGATAGAAAGGCGGATGGCCGTGCGCGACTCCCCGTTAATGAGGATGTCGGAGAACACGGGCGCGCAGGAAATATCAAAACCGGTTGGAATCAAAAAACCGCGCGCGATAGCCACAGCCTTAATGGCCTGGTTGACAGCACCAGCGCCGACACACTGGATGTTGACGGGTACACCATCCTTGACCATGCCGGCGATGGCGCCGGCAACGGACGCGGGCGATGATTTGCTTGATACCTTCAGGCAATCCATGAAGAAACTCCTGCATTTAAAAGTACGTTTTAACTGCAATAACTGTATCGTACCGAGTGGACTCGGTAAAGGCACTATTCCTCTTTGGCAAGATCGAAGGTCACAGTGATTCGTTCACGCGAAACACGAATCTTTGGGTAGCCGCAAAGGTTGAGATAGTACCGGGCGGCAAGGTCATTAAAGTCACGCTCCACAGCACGCGAAAACTGTGCCATGTCATCCTTGGCAATACGTAGCCCGCGACGATCCTTCGCAAGATCGACAGGAGCCGGCGCATGCGAGGACGAATCACGCTCGCGCAGCAGACGCGCGGTCACACCGCGAACGGGCTTAATCTGCCCTGCCAAAATGCGATGAGCCGTGCGCTCGGACATCTCAAGACCCAAACCCGAACAGATACGGATAAAGTCCTCGGCATCAGAGGCAAGGCCTAAACGATCGACAACCGGAAGCTCACTCTCGTCATCAATGAACAGGAGACGCGACGTATCGAGCCGACTTGACGCCTGAGCATAAAGGGTCGCGGCAATCTCAGACGGAGAACCAAGATAGACATCGCAACCACGCAACTCCTCGAGCGCAAACTCACAAGCAGCGCGAATAATATTATGCGGGCCGCGAGCACAGACATAACGTCCGTCCTCATCCTTGACGGCCTGGGGCCAGCTGGACTGATCGGCACGCTCACTGAGGCGGTCGGCCGCAACGCTCACCTTAAAGGCCGAGCCAAGGTCGACACCAGACGTGACCACACGGGCCTCGTCGGTGTTCTGCTTGATCGAAAACAATGCCATGCCACGACCGTGAACGCCCCAACGGTCCATCTTCATGCTCTCGAGCTTGGAGGTAACGCGGGCATCGAAGATTCGCTCTTGCATATCCTGCGGAACGCCCGAACCGTTATCCAGAAAGACAAGCGTGCGGACGCCATCTTCCTTGGTCGTGGCGAGATAGACCTTGTCGGCGCCGGCATCGCGAGCATTACGGAGCATTTCGATGACGATATCCTCGACATGCTGAATGTCGTGCTTTGCCTGGCGCCGCTCGGCCTCCGAAACGCGGAGGCGGACATACCCCTCGCCAAGGTTCTCCTCGACGCGAAGGTTGCCCTCCCCCGACATCGACGCGATAAATGAGATGAGC
>DBGAZC010000042.1:0-18032 GCA_048472015.1 Collinsella sp.
GCTTTGGCGGCTGCCGCGGCGTCGAGTGGAGCCTGCTTGGAATCTGCCATTATGTGTCTCCTGTGTCATAGAACGTCTTGCATTTCTGACAGCTCTATATTCGCACAAACACGCGCGTCTGTGCGCGTTTTTGCGTATCTCACCGCTAAACGGTCATTATTGCCCCGTAAACGGCGCATATATACGCATAGGTGCGTAATTAAACGCAATCTAACGCGCATAAACGCGCACACAAGCAATTTATACAGCACGACCCGCTCATTTATGCTTACCCAGTTAGGGTACTCATTTAAGTCTGTCCCCAATGAGTAGGGATAGAAAAAGGCCCGGATGCCGTGGGGCATCCGGGCCTTTGCTAGCAACTTGGTGTTGCGGGCAGCTTAGAACTTGTGGCCGCACTTCTTGCAGACGCGCAGCTTGTTCTTGCCGTCCTTCTCGTGACCGACGCGAGTAACCTTACCGCACTCGGGGCAGACGAGATTGACGTTGGAGGCGTCGATGGGAGCCTCCTGCGAAACGATGCCGCCCTGCTGGTTGGCAGCGTTGGGCTTGACGGCCTTCTTGACGACCGAAACGCCCTCGACAACGACCTTGTTCTCGGCGGGGAGAGCACGCAGGACAACGCCCTGCTTGCCGCGATCCTTACCAGAGAGAACCTGGACCTTATCGCCCTTCTTGATATACATATATCTCCCCTAACTACAGGGTCTCGGGAGCGAGCGAGACGATCTTCATGTACTTCTTGTCACGAAGCTCGCGAGCGACAGGCCCGAAGATACGGGTGCCGACGGGCGAACCATCGTTGTTGATGACAACGCAGGCGTTCTCATCAAAGCGAATGTAGGAGCCATCCTTGCGGCGGATCTCCTTAACGGTGCGAACGACGACGCAACGGACAACGTCCTTCTTCTTGACGTTGGCGCCAGGGGTAGCCTCCTGGACAGCACCGATGAACACATCGCCGATGCCTGCATAACGACGCTTGGAACCGCCAAGCACCTTGATGCAGCGAATCTTGCGAGCGCCGGAGTTGTCGGCGACGTTCAGCATGGTTTGCATCTGAATCATGGTAGATGTTCCTCCGAACTAAGAACCGAAGAGAGGTGCGCAGCCTTTAGGCGGCCTGTGGTATGCAAACCAGGCATACGCACATCTTCGGAAACGTACAAGTCGTATGAGCGACTGCTTATTTAGCGCGCTCGACGACCTCGATGAGGCGCCAACGCTTCATCTTGGACATAGGACGGGTCTCCATAACGCGGACGGTATCGCCCACGCCAGCCGTGCACTCCTCGTCGTGAGCGTGCAGCTTCTTGGAGCTGGTCATCATCTTGCCGTACTTGGGGTGACGCTTGCGCTCGGTGATGGTGACAACAATGGTCTTTGCACCGGAGACGGAGGTAACGACACCCGTACGGACCTTACGCGAGTTACGCGAATCAGTCATGTTCTCTCCTTAGGTCCTACTCGGCGACAGCGGACTTCTCCGCTGCGATCTCGCGGGCGCGCTGCTCCGTGAGGACGCGAGCGATGTCCTTCTTCACGGTGTTGACGCGAGCGGTGTTGTCCAGCTGGCTGGTGGCCATCTGGAAACGAAGGTTAAAGAGCTCGGCGCGCATTTCCTTCAGCTTCTCAACGAGCTGAGCGTCCGAGAGCTCACGAATCTCTGCGGGCTTCATTAGTTCTCCTCCTTGGCGGCGGCGGCGTCCTCAGCAGCCCACTTGGCCTCGAGAGCGGCCTCCTCAGCCATCTCCTTCTCGATGCGCTGCTCAGCGTTCTTAGCAGCAACAATCTTGGTCTTGATGGGAAGCTTGTGCTGTGCAAGACGCAGAGCCTCGCGAGCGACCTCCTCGGGCACGCCCTTGACCTCGAACATGATGCGGCCGGGCTTGACGACGGCCACCCACTCCTCGGGATTACCCTTACCAGAACCCATGCGAGTCTCAGCAGGCTTCTTGGTGATGGGCTTATCGGGGAAGATCGTGATGTAGACACGACCGCCACGCTTCATGTAGCGGGTCATGGCAATACGAGCGGCCTCGATCTGACGGTTGGTGATCCAATGGGCCTCGAGAGCCTGGATACCAAACTCGCCGAAATGCAGCTCGGTATTACCCTTGGCCTGGCCCTTCATGGAGCCACGCTGCACCTTGCGGTGAAGAATACGCTTAGGGGCAAGCACTACTGACCCCTCCTCTCGGAGTTACGACGACGAGGACGGGAAGAGCCCTCGAGTGCAGGGTTGGGAACAGGCTGGCCCGGGAGCTTCTCGCCCAGGTAGATCCAGACCTTCACGCCGCAAGCGCCCATGGTGGTGCTGGCGACAGCCGTGCCGTAGTCGATCTTGGCACGGAGGGTGTGCAGAGGCACGCGACCCTCGCGGTACCACTCACGACGGCCCATCTCGGCACCGCCGAGACGACCGGAGCACTGGATACGGATGCCCTTAGCGCCGGCCTTGCGGGCGGACTGGACAGCCTTGCGCATAGCGCGACGGAAGGCAACGCGGCCCTCGAGCTGCTCGGCGATAGACTGAGCAACGAGGTTGGCGTCGAGCTCGGGGCGCTTGATCTCGACAACGTCGACGGAGAGCTGGCCCTTGGAGACGCCAGCGACCTTCTCGAGCTCGGTGCGGAGGGTATCGATCTCGGCACCCTTCTTACCGATGACAACGCCGGGGCGAGCGGTGAGGATGATGACCTTCACCTTGTCGCCAGCGCGCTCAATCTCGACGCGGGAGACAGCTGCGCGGGAAAGACGCTTCTCGAGGTACTTGCGGATCTCGAGATCGTTACCGAGGGTCTTAGCGTAATCCTTCTCTGCGAACCAGCGGGAGCGCCAGTTCTCGGTGATGCCAAGACGGAAGCCGGTGGGGTAGACTTTCTGACCCATACAGCTTTACGCCTCCTTTCGAGGAGCAACGACGACGGTGATGTGGGAAGTACGCTTCAGAATGCGAGAAGCGGAACCCTTGGCGCGGGGACGGATGCGCTTAAGCGTCGGACCCTCGTCAACATAGGCAGCGGCGACAACCAGGTTGTCGGCACGCAGACCGTTGTTGTTCTCGGCGTTCGCAACGGCGGAACGGAGAACCTTCTCGACATCCACGGCGACGGCGCGGTCGCAGAAGTGGAGGATGTCGAAGGCCTGAGCGACAGGCTTGCGGCGGATCAGATCGACCACCAGGCGGGCCTTGCTGGGGGAAACACGCACGTACTTAGCGACGGCGCGAACCTCGGTGGCCTCAGTTTCAATAGACTTAGTTGCCATTTACGGTTAACCCCCTATTTGGCCTTGTGGCCACGGAACGTACGAGTCGGCGCGAACTCGCCGAGCTTGTGACCAACCATGGACTCGGTAACATACACGGGCACATGCTTGCGGCCGTCGTGGACGGCGATGGTGTGACCAACCATCTCGGGGAAGATGGTGGACGCGCGGGACCAGGTCTTCACGACGTCCTTCTTGCCAGCCTCGTTCATCGCGGTGATACGCGAGAGAAGGCGAGTCTCCACGAACGGGCCCTTTTTGAGACTTCTGCTCATAAGTGCTTTCTCCTAAAACTCGGTATCCGAAATTACTTCTTACGGCGACGAATGATGTGCTGGTTCGAGACCTTCTTCTTCTTGCGCGTACGAAGGCCCTTCGTCGGCTTACCCCAGGGGGTAACAGAGGGACGACCAGAGGTGTGGTTCTTGCCCTCGCCACCGCCGTGCGGGTGGTCGACAGGGTTCATGACGGTACCGCGGACGGTCGGGCGCACGTTCATGTGACGCTTACGGCCGGCCTTGCCGATGACGATGTTGGAGTGATCGGCGTTGCCGACCTCACCGACGGTGGCGCGGCAGGTAACGAGGATGCGGCGCATCTCGGAGGAAGGCATACGGACGATAGCGTACTTGCCCTCCTTACCCATCAGCTGGCAGGAGTTACCGGCGGAACGGGCGATAGCAGCGCCCTTGCCCGGCTGGAACTCGACGGCGTGGATGAGCGTACCGACGGGGATGTCGGCGAGGGGCAGAGCGTTGCCCGGCTTGATGTCGGCGTCAGAACCGGACATGACGGTCTGACCGACCTCGAGGCCCTTGGGGGCCAGGATGTAGCGCTTCTCACCGTCAGCGTAGTGCAGCAGAGCGATGCGAGCGGAACGGTTCGGATCGTACTCGATCGTGGCAACCTTGGCGGGCACGCCGTCCTTGTTGCGCTTGAAGTCGATCACGCGGTAACGACGCTTCACGCCGCCGCCCTGGTGGCGGGTGGTGATGCGGCCGTTGTTGTTACGACCGGCCTTCTTGGGCAGGGGCTCGAGAAGAGACTTCTCGGGCTTGGTGCAGGTGATCTCGGAGAAGTCGGAGATCGTCTGCCAACGCCTACCAGCGGAGGTCGGCTTAAGGTGCTTTACAGCCATTACAATCCCTTTCAATAGGAATCCGTTAGCCATCGCAGACAGGGATTCGAGGTTCTGCCTCGGGTGCGATGACACCGGACGTATACACGGCTCCGGGCGTGTCCATTTTATACGCCCAAAACCTTGAGCTCTCGCCTCCCCTATTTGGGAGGCATGAGCTCACTCAACAGCAGCGAGTCTTAGGCCTGGTTGCCAAAGACCTCGATGGTGTCGCCCTCGGCCAGCGTGACGATGGCCTTCTTCCAAGAACGGGTCTTGCCGGCGACATAGCGCACGCGCTTGGTCTTGGGCTTGACCGTCAGGGTGTTCACGCGAACGACCTTGACGCCGAAGATCTCCTCGACAGCGTCCTTGATCTGATACTTGTTAGCATCCTTGGCGACCTCGAACGTGTACTTGTTCTGCTCCATGCCGGAGAAGGAACGCTCGGACACGATCGGACGGATGATGATCTCGTGGGCGGTCATTTAAGCAAGCACCTCCCCGAAGTGAGCGGCGATGTCGGCGGGCATCAGCACGGCGTTGTTGTTGACGAGATCGTAGGTGTTGGCCTCGTCGGCAGTGATGATGAACGTCTTGGGAATGTTGCGGAACGACAGGTAGGCGTTGACGTCCTCATCGCGAACGATGATGGTCAGACGCTTGCCCTCAAGGCCGAGAGCCTTGAGCATGGCAACGGCAGCCTTGGTGGAAGGCTTCTCGAAGCCGTAGTCGTCGACGAGCACGAGCTCGCCATCGGCCAGCTTGGCGGACAGCGCGGAGCGCATAGCCAGCTTGACCTCCTTGTTGTTCATACGCTTAGCGTAGGAACGGGGCTTGGGGGCGAAGACAACGCCACCGTGACGCCACTGGGCAGCACGGATGGAACCCTGGCGGGCACGGCCGGTGCCCTTCTGACGCCAAGGCTTCTTGCCGCCACCGGAAACCTCAGAGCGGCCCTTAGCGGACTGGGTGCCCTGACGCCAAGAGGCCATCTGGCACTTGACGATGTGGTGCATAACGTGGATGTTCGGCTCGATGCCGTACACCTCAGCGGCGAGCTCGGCCTCGGCGACCTTCTTGCCCTCGCTGTTCTTTACTTCAAACTTTGCCATTTAAGTGTTCTCCTTGGTATGACGCTGGGCTAAATGGGCTGGGCCCTTAGGCCATACGGATGGCGACGAGACCATTCTTGGCACCCGGGACAGCGCCCTTGACCAAGATGAGGTTCTGCTCGGCATCGATGCGGACAACGGAAAGGTTCTTGACGGTAACGCGCTCGTTACCCATGTGACCGGCCATCTTGACGCCCTTGAGGACGCGCGCAGGATAGGCGCACTGACCGATAGAACCGGGGTGACGCTGGAAGTGAGAACCATGCGTCATAGGACCGCGGCGCTGACCCCAGCGCTTGATGCGACCCTGGAAGCCCTTACCCTTGGAGGTACCGATGACGTCGACCTTCTCGACATCAGCGAAATCAGCGACGGTGACGACCTCGCCGACCTTGTGCTCCTCGCCGTTCTCGACGCGGACCTCACGAAGGAAACGGACAGGCTCGACGCCAGCCTTGGCGAAGTGACCAGCCATGGGCTTGTTCACGTTCTTGGCCTTGATGTCGCCGAAACCGATCTGGACGGCGTCATAGCCGTCGGTTGCCTGAGTTTTAACCTGCGAGACAGCGCAGGGGCCAGCCTGGATGACCGTGACGGGAACGACGTTGTCGTCCTCGTCCCAAACCTGGGTCATGCCAATCTTGCGGCCGAGAATCATGCTGATCAAGATATGATCCCAACTCTCGCGTGGTCTTGGGACAATGCGTACACCACCGAGCGTACGCCCCTAGAGGACCACTACTTACACGACGTGCTCCCCAGCCTTGTATTTCGCCCGGACTACCTGACAACCCTATTAAGCAGGCATTTTGTCCAGCCAGAATACTCCCCTGGTTACACACAGCTGTTTAGTATACACGGCTGCGGGCGTATCCATCGAGATTCATATTTCACTCACATTGTTTACGCAGGTAAAGTGCGTGGAGTCGCCTGGGCTTGGCAGAGGGGCGGCGAAATATATTAAGTTTGCTGCTCTACAGTCCTGCGCAAGACGGAAAGCACATTAAGTGCTTTCCTTTGCGTGCGGAACTCGCGACAAACTTAATATATTTAGCCGCCCCTCTGCCAAGCTCGGGAGACGACACGTTGATGTCTGCTTAACTCTGCTTGCTCAGCTAATTACTTTGTTGGGGATCCACAATTTGCTGGAGGGTGAACTTGCATTGCATTGGCTCGCCTTCTGCTTGTGGCTTTGTCTCATCGAAATCGAAGATCATGATGGCGCAGTTGGGGAGTTTTGTTGGGAGCTCGAAGCCCTCTGGGGCTGCAGCCTTGATGAATTGGCGGCTGGCGCGGCCGTGGCTTACTGCTAGAAGGGTCTCGATGCCCTCGGAGCCCATGAGATTGGTGAGGGTGCCTAACATGCGTTCTTGCAGCGCTTGGCTTCCTTCTCCTCCGAAGGGGACCAGGTCCTCGCCCGGATCCCAGACGTCGGTGGGTAGCGCGCCGTGCGGGCCTTCTTCGAAGGAGCCGTAGCAGCGCTCGATAATGCCTTCGCAGGGCTCGGCTGCTGCGTCCGGGCCGAGGAGCTCGCATGCGACGAGCTGAGCTGTGTCCATGGCTCGGCCTAAGGGCGAAGAGACCACTTTGTCGGGGACGACGCCGTGGGCTTTGAGCCATGCGGCTGCCATCCCGGCTTGCTGACGGCCTAAGTCGGTGAGCGGTGAATCGCAGCGGCCCTGGACCAGCTTTTTGACGTTGAACTCCGTCTGACCGTGGCGGAGTAGATACAGCTTCTTCATGCTCTCCCCTTCTGCATAACCTGCTTTGCCGGCATAGCCTTACTCGTGGGTATGCCCTACGTAGTCTTCGTCGATCGTAATCTTGGCAATCGACTTGGGATATTCCGATTCGACCCGTTGTGTCAGCGCGTGCTTTACGTCTTCGGCACTCATCTGCAGATCCGAGGGACGCACGCAGTCAAAGATCACGTTGGTGTGCGTAGGACCCGGCACGCAGCGCAGGTCATGAATTGAAAGGCGGTTATCGATCTCCTGGGCCATGGCGTGAATGCGCAAGCGCATGCTCGCCAGCTTGGGGTCATCGGTCACGATGGGATCGTAGTGAAGCGTAACGATCATGCCGTCTTCGTCCCTAAACGACTGCTCGATGTTATCGAGCGTGTCGTGACTTTCCAACGGGCTGTCCTCGGCCGCCATCTCGGCATGCGCACTTGCAAACTTCCTGCCCGGGCCGTAGTCGTGAACCATCAAATCGTGAACGCCCAAAACGCCGGGATAGCTCATGATCTTGTCTCGAATGTGCTTGACCAGCTTAGGATCGGGCGACTGACCCAAAAGCGGGCTCACCGTATCCTGGATGAGTTCAAAACCGCTCCAGCCAATATAGGCGCCAACGGCAAGGCCGACCCATGCGTCAAGATTGATGTGCGTCACCTGCGAAACAATCGCGCACGCCAGCACGGCGCCCGTGGCTAGGACATCGTTCTTGGAATCCTGCGCGGTCGCATGCAGCGTCTCGGACTCAATGCGGTCACCGAGCTTTTGGTTGAGGGCCGCCATCCACAGCTTTACGACCATCGAAAGCACTAGAACTGCCACCAGGGCAAGCGAGAACTCGACAGGTTCGGGGTGGATGATGCGCTCAACCGAGGACTTCACCAGCTCAACGCCAATCAGCAGCACGAGCGCCGCCACGACCAGACCCGAGAGATACTCGTAGCGACCGTGGCCGTAAGGATGCTCGGGGTCGGCCGGCTTGCTCGCCAGCTTAAAGCCCAGCACGCTCACGATGTTCGAGCTGGCATCGGACAGGTTGTTCATGGCATCCGCCACAATCGAAACCGATCCCGACAGCACGCCAATTACGCCCTTCGCAGCGCATAGTGCCACATTGGCGAGAATACACACCACGCCCGTCAACGTGCCCACGCGCGCACGGTCGCCCTGCGCACGCTTAACAATCCACTCGACCATCTACATCCGCCCCCACGGTACTACCTATATATCTATTGCTCAAACGGATTGTAGTGTAGCCACTTTGTCCCCCAGATACAAAAAAGGCCGCGACCCACACGGGCCACGGCCTTGGAGCATGGCAAAGGAATCGTCCTTGTGTCGCACAGGTTTACGCGCTTACTTCGGCCGCGCTCTTAGAGGTTTCGGGCAAATCGGCTCCATCCCCCGCCGCCTGCCCCTTCGCCGGCACCACGCCAAAGCAGTAGCTCAGCGCCGCAGACACCGCAAATGCCACACCGCCGGCAGCGCAGCACCACAGCAGGTTCGAGATGCCGCCCGTGGCAAAGCCAATGACCATGAGGACATTCGTCATACCGATGGTATAGGCCGTAACGTGGCCCACGGCCGCAACAAGGCCTCCGACGGCGCCGCCAATGGCCATGCACGTCAGGCACCTGCCATATTTAAAGCCGCAACCGTACAGCGCCGGCTCACTTACGCCACCAAGCACGCCCGAGATCGAATAGCCCAGCATGAGGGCCTTCTCGTCCTTATCCGCAACGCGAAGCGACGCACCAAAGGACATGCCCCAAACGGCAAACGTTGCCATCGTCGCGGCGATCAGGATGCACGAATCCGTTCCCACACTCATAAACTGCGCATAGGCGAGCGATAGGACAACGTTGCTGACGCCCGCGATCTTTAGGAACTCCCAGCCCGCGGCAAGCCCCATGAGCGTGAGCAGCGACACGATGCCACCGGAATTGCCAAGCATAAACATAAGCTGGCCCAACAGCATGCCCAAATAGCTGCCCGCCGGCGCCGTAATACACAGCGAAACCGGAACCATGACGAGCATGGTTGCAAACGGAACGAACGAAAACGCCACGGCCTTAGGGATAACGCGCTGAAAGAAACACTCCACTCGCCATAGCACGGGCACCGAGATGAGAACCGGGATAACAGTCGTCGTGTAATCGTTGACCGGCGCGGGAAGCAGACCATACACGGAAGTCATCGATGCCCCCGTCGTCGATGCGGCATCGACGAGCTTAAGCAGATCGGGCGCAATCAATACGCCGCCCAGCATCATGCCCAGCTGCTCCGAGCAACCGAGCTGGCGGGCGGCCGCCCAACCAAGATAAACGGGCAAAAAGTAGTAGCCGGCGTTATAGAGCCAACTGTAGAACAGGCGATAGATTTCGGAATCGGCAGACCACAGGCCCAGCATGCCTTCGCCCATAATGACGGCGACGGTGCGGAACAACGCCGCGCAGACAATAAACGGCAGCGCCGACATCATGCTTTTGGACAGATAGTCCACCACGGCCATGGCGTTTGATGAAACCGTCGTTGTAAACGAGGTGTTAGAAACTTGTGGCATGGAACGCCTTTCCCAATGTGACATGTAGGCTGTCCCTTTATCACATCGTGCGGTACTGACCGATTGCGCGGTACTTTTCGTAGCGGAGGTTTGTGAGGGTCGCGTCGTCGAGCCGCCCAAGCGTATCGAAGGCATCAAATGCCGAGGACATGACGGCGCCGGCGATCTCCTCATGCGACAGGCCCCTATCGTCGACAATGCCGTCGATGATGCCAAGCGCCAACAGATCGGGGGCCGTGAGCTTAAGCGCCTCGGCGGCCTCATCCGCGCGCTCGGTATCCTTCCACAGAATCGACGCACAGGCCTCGGGGCTCACGACCGAATAGGCCGAGCTCGAGAGCATCAGGATGCGGTCGGCCACGGACAGCGCCAGCGCGCCACCAGAGCCGCCCTCGCCTGTTACCACCGAGACAATCGGCGTCTTAAGGCCGCTCATCTCCATGAGATTCCGGGCAATCGCCTCGCCCTGGCCGCGCTCCTCGGCACCGATGCCGCAAAACGCGCCCGAAGTATCGACCAGGCACAGAACCGGTCGACCAAACTTTTCGGCCTGGCGCATAAGGCGACGCGCTTTGCGGTAGCCCTCGGGATGCGCCATGCCAAAGTTGCGGCGCATACGCTCTTTGGTCGTGGTACCGCGCTCGATGGCGATGACCGTTACGGGGCATCCGTCTTTCCAGCCAATGCCAGCCACCACAGCGGCGTCGTCGCCAAAGTAACGGTCGCCATGCAGCTCCACAAATCCATCCAGGCCCAGCGAGATCATCTCACCCGCCGTGGCGCGATCTGCCGAGCGGGTCTGCTTGACAATCTCGAGCGCGGTTTTTGGTGCCGCCGAGCGCTTAAACAAATGTCCCAGCTTTTTGCCGCGGCGACCCGTATGCACAATTTCGTGCGGTGCCCCCAGGCCGGGCGCGTGCCCTTCGTGCAGCGCCAGCAGCTCGCCTACCGTGAGCGCAATCTCGCCACGCGGAACAACGGCATCGCAAAAGCCGTGCTCCAGCAAAAACTCGGAGCGCTGGAATCCCTTGGGCAGGCGCTTGTGCATGTTCTGCTCGATCACGCGCGGGCCGGCAAATGCCGTCAGGGCATCGGGCTCGGCCAAGATGATGTCGCCTTCCATGGCAAAGCTCGCGGTTACGCCTCCGGTCGTGGGGTCGGTGAGCACCGTGATATACAGGCCGCCCGCCTCGCTGTGGCGCCTAACCGCCGCAGAGATTTTGGCCATCTGCATAAGCGAGGTCACGCCCTCTTGCATGCGCGCGCCGCCCGAAACGGTAAAGCCGACAACTGGCAATCCCAGCTCGGTCGCATGCTCAAATGTGCGACAGATCTTCTCGCCCACCACGGAACCCATCGAGCCCATCATAAAGTTGGCATCCATAAAGAAGAGCGCCGTGTCGCAACCGCAGATTTTGCCCTTGCCGCACACAACGGCATCGCGCTCGCCCGAACGCTCGCTCACGCTCTTGAGCTTATCGGCATAGCCGGGAAACGAGAGGAAGTCCTCCGACGCCAGATTGGCATCCCATTCCTCAAACGTGCCCTCGTCGACCGTCATGCGCATGCGCGCGCGACCGCTCACGCGAAAGTGTTTGCCGCAACGAGGGCAGACCTCGAGGTTGTCGTGTAGGCGTGCCTCATCGATCACGCGGCGGCACTCCGGGCACTTGATAAACACGTGGCGCGCGGGAAACTCGGCGCACGACTCGGTTATCGGCCCCTCAAGTACATTGACCGTCTTCGCTTTTCTATTCATCAGCATAGAGATGCCCCATCAGATCGGTGTGATACATGCCCGACAAGAACTCGTCGTTTGCCAGCACGTCGAGCTGAAGCTCGCTGTTTTCGCTCACGCCCTCAATCACGAGCTCGCCCAGGGCCGAGCGCATCTTGCGAATGGCGCCGTCACGCGTGGGCGCACACACGATGAGCTTGCCAAGCATGGAGTCGTAGTACGGCGGAACTTTAGCACCGGTAAACATGGCGGAATCCCAGCGCACGCGCGGACCACCCGGCACACGCAACGCGGTGACCGTTCCGCATGACGGCAGAAAGTCCGGCGTTTCGGCATTGATGCGGCACTCCATGGCGTGGTTGCGGACCGGCATGTCCTCCTGCTCAAAGGGCAGAGGCTGGCCGGCTGCCACGCGCAGCTGCCACTTGACCAAATCGGTATCGGTCACAAACTCCGTAACCGGGTGCTCCACCTGCAAGCGCGTGTTCATTTCCATAAAGTAGAAATTGCCGTCGTCCGAGTACAAAAACTCGATGGTGCCGGCTCCCTCGTAGCCGACGGCACGAGCCAGGTCGCGTGCCGCCTTGTGCATGCGAGCACGAATGTCGTCGTGTCCGTCGAGGCACGGCGCGGGGCTCTCCTCGATTAGCTTTTGGTTGCGCCGCTGCACCGAGCACTCGCGCTCGCCGAGCGAAAACACATGGCCCTGCTTATCGGCCATAATCTGCACCTCAACGTGATGCGCCGGCGCGACGAACTTCTCCATGTAGCACTCGCCGTCGCCAAAAACGGCCTCGCCCTCGGCGCGTGCTTCAATAAAGGCCTTTGCCGCATCTTCCACGCGCTCGACCTTACGAATACCGCGACCGCCGCCGCCCGCACGCGCCTTAATAAGCACGGGGCAGCCAATGCGCTCAGCCTCGGCCGTTGCCTCCTCGGGACTTTTGAGCAAATCGCAGCCCGGCACGATGGGCACGCCCGCCGCGGCAGCCGTTCGACGTGCGGCGTCCTTGTCGCCCATACTGTCGATCACCTCGGCCGAAGGGCCGACAAACGCCAGACCATACTTGTCGCAGTCGCGTACGAAGCTCGCCTTCTCGGAGAAAAAGCCATAGCCGGGATGAATTGCCTTAGCTCCCGACTTTACGGCACAGGTGAGCACGGCATCGTCGTTGAGGTAGCTCTCGGCAAGACGCGGGCCACCGATGCAATATGCCTCGTCGGCAAGCTGCACGTGCAGCGCGTCCGCATCGGCCGTGGAATAGACGGCGACGGTCTTGATGCCCATATCGCGGCACGCGCGGATAACACGGACCGCGACTTCGCCACGGTTGGCAATGAGCACTTTGTCGAACATGAAGCCTTCCTTAACTTTCGTGCATGAGTGCAAAGGACATATCGGCGCGGCAGCAAACCTCACCGTTGACGCTCGCAGTACCCGTCGCAAAGCGGAACGGCCCGCGCGCACGCGTGATAGTGCACACCAGATCAACCGTGTCGCCCGGGCGCACCGGACGCTTAAAGCGCACCTTATCGAGGCTCGTATAGAACGGCGTCGCGCCGCGCGCCTCCTCATCGCCCATCAGCAGCACGCAGCAGTTCTGGGCGAGCATCTCGCACTGAATCACGCCGGGGACGACCGGGTTTCCCGGAAAATGCCCCTGCAAAAAGTACTCGTCGCCCGTAATCGTGATCTTGCCGTGGGCCTCGTCGCCCACCAGCTCGGCCTCGTCGAGCAAAAGCATCGGCTCGCGATGCGGTAACAGCTTCTTGAGCTCTTCTTTGTTCATGGATATCACCTATCCGATCCTCATGAGGCAGCTGCCGAACTCCACGAGGTCGCCGTCGGCCACGCAGATCTCGAGCACCTCGCCATCCGCCTCTGCCGTCACCTCGTTGAGAACCTTCATGGCCTCGATGATGCAAAGGGTCTCGCCAGCCTTGACCTTGGAGCCCACGCGCACAAACGGTTCGTCGCCCGGCGCCGGGGCAGCATAGAAAACGCCGACCATGGGAGCGGCCACCTCGGTGCCCTTGGGCTCCGGTGCGGCGGCAGGTGTCTGCGCGGCGGGCTCCGGTGCGGCAGGCGCGACTGTGGGAGCTGCAACTGGAGCGGCCATAGCGCTCGGCATAGGCATGGGCACGGCAACCGGCTGCGCGGCGCTCGCGCGCTCGAGTTCGACCGCGGTGCCATCGGGCTCCTCAACGCGTACGCGCGTGAGGCCGCGGTCCTCCATAACATCGGCTATCTCGGCAAGTCTTTTGGAATCCATGCTCTAGCTCCTCGTATATCTACGCAGCGCGATGGCGGCGTTGTGTCCGCCAAAGCCCAGGTTGGTCGAAAGCGCCCAGGTAAGGTCGGCGCGAACCGCTCGATTAGGCGTGTAATCAAGATCGCAGACGGGATCGGGCGTGTGGTAGTTAATGGTCGGGGGCACCACGCCCTGCTCGAGCGCCATGGCACAGGCCATGACCTCGATGGCGCCCGTAGCACCGATCATGTGGCCGGTCATCGACTTGGTCGACGAGACGTGCGCGGCGCGTGCCGCGTCCTCGCCGAGCGCACGCTTAATGCCCGCCGTCTCGGACGAATCGTTGAGCTTGGTCGAGGTGCCGTGAGCGTTGATGTAGAGGCCCTCGGAAGGCTTAACGTCGCCCTCGGCCACCGCCAGCGATATCGCACGGGCGATGCCGGCAGCCTCGGGATCGGGGCTCGTGATGTGATAGGCATCATCGGTGTTGCCGTAACCCACGACCTCGGCATAAATGTGCGCCCCGCGAGCCAGCGCGTGTTCCATGCTCTCGAGCACCAGCACGCAGGCGCCCTCGCCCATCACAAAGCCGTCGCGGTCTGCATCGAACGGACGGCATGCCGTCGACGGGTCAGGATTAGTGGTGAGAGCACGGCAGGACGTAAAGCCCGCAACGGCATCGGGGATGATTGCGGCCTCGGCGCCGCCAGCCAGGATTGCATCGGCATAGCCATGCTTGATGGCGCGGAACGCCTCGCCCACGGCATGGGCCGAGGTCGCGCAGGCGGTCACCACGGGCAGGGTCGGGCCCTTTGCCTTGTGGCGGATCGCGATATTGCCCGAAGCCATATTGGGGATCATCATCGCGATCATATAGGGCGATGCGCGGCGGGGCCCACGGTCGGCAATCGTGTGGACGTTGTCGACGAGTGTCTGCATGCCGCCCACGCCCGAACCCACGTAGACGCCCAGGCGCTCGCGATCGATGGTGCCCTCGACATCAAAGCCCGCATCGTGCATGGCCTCGTCCGACGCTGCCAGGGCAAACTGAACGCAGGGGTCCAGGTGCTTGGCGTCACGCTTGCCAAAGTACTCGTTGCCGTCAAAGCCCTTGACCTCGGCCGCCACCTTGACGGCAAACGCATCGGTATCGAAGTGCGTGATCGGGCCGATGCCGCACGTGCCGGCGCACATGGCCGCCCAGGTGGCAAGCGCCGTGTTGCCGAGCGGCGATACGGCACCGATGCCGGTGATTGCAACTCTCTGTTCCATCATGGTCTCCTCATCCAAGCCGTTCTTCGGCCCTGGTTTCTACATCGCCATTCCGCCGTCGACGCGTACGACCTCGCCCGTAATGTAGGCAGCCGCGTCGCTCGCCAAAAAGCGCACCACGCCGGCCACTTCCTCGGGACGCGCCATGCGCCTCAGGGGAATCTGCTCCTCGCATGCCGCACGCACCTTATCCGATAGCTTTGCCGTCATATCGGTCTCGACAAACCCGGGTGCGACCGCGTTCACTCGTACGCCGCGGGGCGCAAGCTCGCGCGCTACCGCCTTGGTCAGGCCGATCACGCCCGCCTTAGAGGCAGCGTAGTTGGCCTGCCCGGCATTGCCCATCAGGCCCACAACCGAGCTCATGTTGATGACGCAACCGCCGCGCTGGCGCATAAAGGTCTTGGTGAGTGCGCGCGTCGTATTGAACGTGCCCTTGAGATTGACATCGAGCACGCGGTCGAAGGCATCGTCACCCATACGCATGAGCAGGCCGTCGCGCGTGATGCCGGCGTTGTTGACGAGCGCCCAAATGGAGCCAAAGTCGTTGAGAACCACTTCCACGCACGCATTGACGGCAGCGGGGTCTGCCACGTCGCATTGATATGCGCGCGCCGTGGCGCCAACCATCTCGCAGGCTCCGCATGTCTCGCGCGCGGCATCGACGCTACCGGCATAGACAACGGCGATATCAAAGCCGTCCTCCGCCAAGCCAACCGCACAAGCGCGGCCGATTCCCCGCGAGCCGCCCGTGACCAGTGCCACACGGCGTGAGTCGTTGCGCTCGAGCGCGCCGTTGTTCAAGTTGCCCATGTCATTCCTTTCGGGTTACAGCCCTGTGGGCTATGCGAGCTCATCGGCAATAGCTGCGACCTGCTCGGCCGTTTCGCACGAATACACGCGAACGTCGCTCAGCGTACGCTTGACCAGGCCCGACAGTGTTTTGCCAGGACCGACCTCAATAAACGTGTCGATGCCCTGATCCTGCAGAGTGTGCAGCGTGTCGACCCAACGCACGGCATGGCTCACCTGGTTGGCCAAGACATCCGATGCCGCTCGCGGGTCCGCCGGATAGGGCGCCGCCGTCATGTTTGCCATGACCGGAATCAGCAGCGGAGACGGCGCGTGGCCGGCTTGGATATACGTCGCCAGCCCCTCGGTCGCCTCTGCCATATATGGGCTATGGAATGCACCCGACACCGCGACCTTCATGGCGCGGCCGCCAGCCTCTTTTACTAGGACGTCGAGGGTCTGCAGCGCATCGGGCGCTCCGGCCACAACCGTCTGCTGGGGACTGTTGTAGTTGACCGGCCAGCAGTCCTCGCCGGCCTGCGCAGCCAGGTTCTCGACTTGCGCAGCATCAAGTTTGATGACGGCACGCATGCCGCCGGGGTGACGCTCGGCCGCCGTGGCCATCAATGCCGCGCGCTCACACACGAGCTCAAAACCCGCTCGCGTATCGAATGCCCCCGCAAAAGTGAGTGCAGCGACCTCGCCCAGCGAGAATCCCGCACAGGCGGCAGGCACCACGCCGCGCTCGCGCAGGGCGACGGCGACAGCCAAGTCGTGCACGAACACGCACGGTTGCGTGTTCTCGGTCTGCGAGAGCTCCTCCTTGGAGGCGCTCCGGCACTGCTCGCTCGTCCCCGGGCGCACCTCGTCGGCAATGGTGAACACCTCGGCGGCCGCCGGCGATGTCTCGATCAGGTCGACGCCCATCGCGGGGTGTTGGGCACCCTGGCCGGCAAACAGAAACGCTACGCTACCCATGCGGACGCACCCTTCAGGACGCGCTCGGCGCCATCGACCAGATCGTCAACGATTTCGCGTGCGCTCTGACACTCGTTGACCATGCCGGCAATCTGTCCACACAAAAACGAACCCTCTTCGTAGTTGCCGTCCTTGGCGGCCTTACGCAGTGCACCGGTTCCCAAAGCACCGAGCTCCTCGGCACTCGCACCGGAACCCTCGCTCTTGGCATAGGCGTTGGTGAAGGGGCTCTTGAGGGCGCGCACCGGATGTCCCGTCGAGCGACCGGTCGCACGCGTCGAAGTGTCGTTGGCCTTCAGGACCATCTCTTTGTACTGCTCCGAGACGGTGCACTCGTCTGCGACCAGAAAGCGCGTACCCACTTGCACGCCTTCGGCGCCCAGCATAAAGGCGGCCGCCACGCCGCGGCCGTCGGCAATACCGCCGGCGGCCACAACGGGAATGTCGACCGCATCGACGACCTGCGGCACCAGTGCCATCGTCGAGGTCTCGCCAATATGGCCGCCCGATTCGGTGCCCTCGGCAACAACCGCTGTGGCTCCACGACGCGCCACGAGACGGGCGAGCGCCACCGAAGCCACAACGGGGATGACCTTGATGCCCGCATCGTTCCAAGCTTTCATGTACTTGGTGGGATTACCGGCACCAGTCACCACAACGGGCACCTGCTCATCGATCACAACCTGTGCAACCTCGTCGGCAAATGGGCTCATGAGCATGACGTTAACGCCAAAGGGCTTATCCGTCTTGGTGCGCAGCTCGTGAATCTGGTCGCGAAGCCAGTCGGCGTCGGCATTCATTGCCGCGATGATGCCTAGGCCGCCCGCCTCGGATACGGCCGATGCCAGTGAGGCGTCGGCAATCCAGGCCATGCCGCCCTGGAACACGGGCTTTTCGATGCCGAGCAGCTCGCAGAGAGGAGTCTTGAGCATCTCTACTTCTCCAATGCCGCCTCGACCGTATCGGCGAACTCGCCGACCGTCTTGGGGTTCTCCTCGGTATCGAGCTCAATGCCAAACTCGTCCTCGACGGCGACGAGGATCTCGACGGTGCCCAGGCTGTCGAGGCCAATCTCCTCGAGCGTGGACTCGGGCTTCATCTCGACGTCGTCAAGGCCAGCGGTCTCGCGGATAACGTCGCAAACGCGCTCGAAGGTCTTCTGATCTGCCATGGTAGTTCTCCTTTGTTTGTGCCCT
>DBGAZC010000043.1:0-1150 GCA_048472015.1 Collinsella sp.
AAATGGAACAGCTGGGCGGGCTCGTAGCCGGTAATCTTGTAGTCCATGGTGCCTCCTTGGCGCAACTGGTTAGACAGTAAGACATGCGACTTGTATATTCCCAGACTTTGCGTGCATAAACCAGTCGAAAACGCCGAGCGCCCTCGCATCATCGGCTAACGGTGGACCGTATAGCGTAACGGTCACAACTTCCGCAGCTCTACAAATCGAGGCGCCCTTTCCGGAGCGCCTCGATTGCGCGTATCAAATTGTCGCCACGCCCTACAGCGCGCCGGAACCGGCTTGCATCATGCCGCCGGGGCCCGAGGTCACGCCGCCGCTCACGGGCGCGACGTTGCCGGTGTGCGGAGCCGCCGGGGCGGTATCGCCACCGAGCGTGCCCGCCGGACGCGGTGCCGGAATCTCGCCCGTGCCGTGACTAAAGACAAACTTGCCGTCGGCCACATCGCACTGAACGGTATCGCCCTCGCCCCACTCACCGGCCAGCAGTTCCTCGGACAGCGGGTCCTCAATGAGCTTTTGGATGGCACGGCGCAGCGGACGCGCGCCATTGGTGAGGTCGGTGCCCTCGGCCACAATCTTGTCGTAGGCCGCATCGGTGAGCTTGATGTTCATGCCGTTGGCAATCAGGCGTTGACGCAGGTCGTCCACCAGCAGGTGCGCGATCTTGGTCAGATTCTCGCCCGAAAGCTTCTGGAACACCACGATGTCGTCGATACGGTTGAGCAGCTCGGGGCGGAACAGGCGCTTAAGTTCGCCCATCGCACGACCCTTAATCTCGCTCGAGGTAAGACCCTGCTCGCCGGTGGTGCCAAAGCCAACGCTCGCATCCTGCGCAATCTCGCGGGCGCCCACGTTGGACGTCATGATGATCACGGTGTTGCGGAAGTCAACCGTCTTGCCCTGGCTATCGGTCAGACGACCCTCCTCCAGCACCTGCAGCAGGATGTTGAAGATGTCGGGATGCGCCTTCTCGATCTCGTCGAACAGCACGACCGAGTACGGGTGGCGACGAACGGCCTTGGTGAGCTGGCCGCCCTCGTCGTGACCGACGTAACCCGGAGGGCTACCGATGAGCTTGGAGACCTCGAACTCGCTACCGAACTCGGACATGTCGAAGCTGATGAGTGCATCCTTGCTGCCAAAGAGG
>DBGAZC010000044.1:0-12911 GCA_048472015.1 Collinsella sp.
GTTGCTCGACACCGGGGCGGGATCGATGGAAAACGCCGTGGTCGCCAACAGCGCGAGCAAAAATGCGATGAGCGTCTGCTTGGCGGGGTAGCGCTTAAACCAGACGATGCGGGCAGCGTCGCGCGCAGCCGTTGTGGAGAGATCGGAATCCTTCACAGTCCAAAGAGCCTTTCTAGAAACCTGCCAAAAAGGGACAGGTTTATTTTGGCAGGTTTTATCTGGGGAAACGTTACGGTTCTGTCATCGTTGCCCAGCGAATCACCACAAAGGTGCCTGTCCCCTTTGTGGTAGTTAGGCGTCGAGGTAGATGCGCTGGGATTGGTTGCGGCGACGAGCAAAGATGATGAGCGCCAGGCCCGCGATTACGAGCGGCAGGCTCAGCAACTGGCCCATGGTGATAACGCCACCCAGTAGATAGCCCAGCTGCGCATCGGGCACGCGCACAAACTCGATGAGGAAGCGGACGATGCCGTAACCCATCACAAACACGCCCATAAACGTGCCTTGGGGCAGTAGCGGCTTTTTGCGGCTGAGCACCTGCAGAATGCAAAAGAGCACGATGCCCTCAAGAAATGCCTCGTAGAGCTGGGAGGGGTGACGCGGCATATCGCCCGCGGTGCCACCGAAGACCACACCCCAGGGCAGATCGGTCGGCTTGCCCCACAGCTCACCGTTGACAAAGTTGGCACAACGGCCCAGGCACAAGGCCAGCGGCGCGCCTGTGACGGCAAGGTCTGCCAAAGTCCATGCATCGAGCTTATACATGCGGCACACAATGATGCCGCCGATAATGCCGCCCACCAAACCGCCATGGAAGCTCATGCCGCCCTCGTTGGTGGCAAAGATCTCGAGCGGGTGCGCCCAGTAGTAGCCATCACCGTAAAAGACGACGTAGAACAGACGCGCACCGATAATGAGGCCAAAGACCACGCCGACCACGACACTCGTCAGGTCGTCGACCGTAATGTCAAAACCCCAACGGCGCTGCGTGCGGTACATGACGACCGCCGTGAGCAGAGCTCCGACCACATAGGCCAAGCCGTACCAGTAGATGGTGATGGGGCCCGCCGAGATTGCGACGGGATCAAGCATATGGTAGAGGTCGTTGAGCATATCGGTCCCCCTGCTCCCTACATACAAATGCGGCCGCGGGCCTTGCACTCGCAGCCGCATATTCGGGCGTGACGTCTATGCGGAGCATATCGCCCGCAGCTTTCACTTCTTAGAACGGCGCATACTCGTCGTACAGGTCATCGGTCTCGCCGGAGGCATTGACCTGCTCGACACGCGTAACGCCGGGCACGTGCTCCTTGAGGATACGCTCGATGCCCATGGAAAGCGTCAGGGCGCTCATGGGACAACCGGCACAGGCGCCCTGAAGCTCCAGCTTGACGACGCCCTCGTCATCAACGCCTATATACTCCATGTCGCCGCCGTCGGCCTGCAGGTTGGGGCGAATCTCTTCAAGAACCTTCTTAAGCAGCTCTTCGTTAACAGCCACAGGGGCTCCTTTCTCACAATAACGCGGGCGCGCCCGCGGACAGAAGCTATGTTACTACAGCCATGTACCCGCTCACGAGCCGTCCATGCGCGCAGACGCGACTTTCACGAGTAGTCAATTTGGGACGGGGCTCTTTTGGCTGTTTTGCCGCCAGCTGGCGTTGGCACGCACTACTGCTGAGCTTGTCCCCCGGTACCAATCTGAACATCGACGATGACCTGGCGGTAGCTGATGCCGCAGGAGTCGAGAATGCGGCGGCTGATACGGCCGTCATCGGTGTCGGCATACTTATTGTCCAGGTAGACGACCTCGCCCACGCCCACCTGCGCCAGGATCTTGGCGCAGTCGTGGCACGGGAACAGCGTGACGTAGACCGTGGAACCCTCGAGGTCTTTGAGCGAGCCGCGGTAGTTGAGCACGGCGTTTGCCTCGGCATGCACCACGTAGTTGTGCTTGTCCTGCAGCGGGTCGTCGCTCGTTCCCCACGGGAAAAAGTCATCGTTGAGTGCCGAGGGTGTGCCGTTGTAACCCACCGAAAGGATGCGGTGGTTGGTGTTGGCGATGCACGCACCCACCTGCGTGTTGGGGTCCTTGCTGCGGCGCTGCGCGGCGATGGCCACGCTCATAAAGAACTCGTCCCAGCTAATGACGTCCAGGCGCTTGCCTGACGAAGTTTGATGAAGATCGTCCGACATGGCAGACACCTCCGTAATCGCAATAGTTTGACCCATTGTAGCAGGTGAAAGGTGGAGGCGTTTGTCCCACCGGCGCCCTCACCTTTACACGCGGCGGGGCTTTTGGTTGATGCGGTAGAGCTCGGCGAGACCCCGCAACGTCAGCGCGTCGTCAACCGTCAGGCTATGGCCGACCAGCAACGCGAGCGCCTCGGCGTCGTCGCCGGTAATGACGATGGGCACGTCGCCCTCCCCCGCGGCCTTGGTCGCGCGCATCTCGGCGAGCACCATGTCGAGCATGCCGTCGATGCGGGCCACCTCGCCCAAGACCACGCCCGAGCGCATAGCCTCGCGCGTGTTGCGGCCGATCACATGCGTGGGCGCCGAGGGCTCGACCTGAGGCAAACGCGCCGCGGCCGCCGAAAGCGAACGGGCGCCAAGCGCCAGACCCGGCGCGATGACGCCGCCCACAAAGGTACCGCGCGCGTCGATGACCTCGATATTGGTCGTGGTGCCCAGGTCAATCACGATGCACGGAGAGCCGTAGACGGCACGGGCCGCCACGGCGTCGGCGATGCGGTCGGGACCAATCTCGGCCGGATCGTCGTAGTGCACGGGCATGCCGGTCTTAAGTCCCGGCCCCACCGTGAGCACGCGCCCCGTGCAGGTGCGGGAAAGCGCCGCTTTCCACGGGCGCTCGAGCGCCGGGACCACGCAGCTCAGCACAGCAGCCGCGGGCACAAGCGCGCCCGGCATGCCCGCATCGGCCGTCAGTGCAGCCATGACCTGCACGAGACGCATGCGCGCCTCGTCGGCTGTGGTGCTCGACGGCGTCGTGATCTCGCACGTCGCAAGCGGACATTCCTGTGCCGCGGCCGAATCCTCGGCAAACAGGCCAAAGCGAATGGACGTGTTGCCCACGTCGACCGTCAATATATATGCGCACCCATTAAGCATCGTCGGCGCTCCTTTCATCTGCCCAGCAGTATATCGCCTACCTAAACCAGTCATCCCAAAATGACTAGCTTGCGGCTATACTGGTGCGCGGTCGTTTGCGAGCTCACGCGGCGGCCCTTGGTAACCCGACTTCCCGCGCCGTATCCGTAGCGGCGCTCCCGGGGGAAGCGGATATACGCAAAGGAGTTCTATATGAGCAATCCCTCGAACCGCACCTCGATGCGCGGTCAACTCACGCTGCGCGGCGTCGTCATCGGCGCCCTTGGCTGCGTGATCATCACGGCAAGCTCGGCCTATACCGCCCTCAAGATGGGCGCCCTCCCCTGGCCGATCATTTTCGCTGCCGTCATTTCGCTGTTCTTCCTTAAGCTCATGGGCAACGCCAGCCTCAACGAGGCCAACGTCACCCACACCATCATGTCTGCGGGCGCCATGGTCGCCGGCGGCCTGGCGTTTACCATCCCGGGCGCCTGGATGTTGGGCTATGCCGACCAGATCAGCTGGCTCGACATGTTTATCGTGGCGCTCGCCGGCACCATCTTGGGCCTTCTAGCGACAGCGCTCATCCACCGTCACTTTATCGTGGACGCCGCGCTGGAGTTCCCCACCGGCAACGCCGCTGCCCAGACTCTACGTGCTACCGAGGCCGGCGGCAAGACCGGTAAGCAGCTCTTTGGCTCCATGGCCATCGCAGGCATCTACAGCGTGCTGCGCGACGCCCTGGGCGTGGTGCCCAGTATGCTGTGCACGCTCAATATCCCCGGCGTGACCTTTGCCATCTACAACTCGCCCATGCTGCTGTCCATCGGCTTCCTCGTGGGCTTCGCCCCCGTCGCCTTCTGGTTTGCCGGCGCGCTGCTGGGCAACTTTGGCATCATCGTTGGCGGCACCGCTGCTGGCCTGTTCGATATTGTGACCGCGCAGGGTATCGTCAAATCCCTCGGTATGGGTCTTATGATGGGCTTTGGCGTCGCCGTCGTCCTCAAGGACATCCTGCCGCAGGTCGCCGGTATCGTCCGCGGTCTTGCCGCCGACAGCTCCACCGACACCGACGAGCAGTCGCTTATCTCGGGCTCTCTTAAGCTCGACGCCGGCATCATCGGCCTGGGCGCTGCCGCCATCGCCGTAATCGTTGCCATCGCGCTCGACCTTGGCCCCGTTCCGGCCGTCATCGTCACGTTGTTCACCTTTGTCACCACCATCATGAGCGCGCAGAGCTGCGGCCAGACGGGTATCGACCCCATGGAAATCTTTGGCCTCATCGTTATGCTCATCGTGGCTGCCTTCGCACAGATCGCTCAGGTCAAGCTGTTCTTTATCGCCGGCATCGTTGCCGTGGCGTGCGGCCTTGCGGGCGACGTCATGAACGACTTTAAGGCCGGCGCCGTGCTGGGCACCAACCCGCGTGCGCAATGGATCGGCCAAGCCATCGGCGGCATCGTGGGCGCCCTGGTCGCCGCAGCCGTCATGGTCGCGCTCGTCACCGCCTATGGCCCGGACGCCTTTGGCCCCGACAAGAGCTTTGTTGCCGCGCAGGCAAGCGTCGTCGCCACCATGGTCTCGGGCATCCCGAGCGTGCCGTGGTTCGTTGGCGGCTTTATCGCCGGCATCGTCATGTACTGGCTCGGCATTCCGGCCATGATGATCGGCCTGGGCGTGTACCTGCCGTTCTACATGTCACTCACGGCATTCCTGGGCTCCTGCGTCAAGCTCGCCTACGACAAGTGGTCCGCCCACCGCGACGCCACCGCTGGTCTTTCCGACGAGGAGAGAGCTGCCAAGGACGCCGCCTTCCAGGAACAGGGTCTGGTCGTTGCCAGCGGCCTGCTCGGCGGCGAGTCCATCGTCGGCGTTATCCTGGCGTTTGTCTCCGTGGGCTTAAGCCTGCTGGGCTAAGTCGAGCAGCTGCTCGACAGCAACCATATTGCCTACGGCTTGCCCGGTCGGTAGCTTCTGCGGCTGCTGACCGGGCTTTTTGATATCGAAACAAAGAAAGGCCGGCGCGCTGCGTTTAACAGCGCGCCGGCCTTATCGGTTAAGCTATCGAAGCGTTCCTGCTATGAACCGAAGTTCGTTGCAGAATCTACGCTCGAAACGCTACATCTGCTTGCGACGACGATCGCCCAGCGTCACGCCCGCTGCCACGAGCGTCACACCGCCGATGACGAACACCTCGCCCGCAAGCGCGGAATTGTCGCCAGTCTGGGCGAGCGCGGCAGGCGCAGCCTGTTTCTTGGCAACGGGGGCCTTTGCAGCAGCCTGCGCAACCTGAGGCTTGGCCTGCGGCTCAGCCTTGGGATGATACTTGTCGTACTCGGCCTGAGCGGCAGCCAGGGCATCCTTGGCATCTCCGAGCTCGGCAAGCGCGGCGGCATAGGCGTCGTTGGCATCGGACAGCTTGGCATCGGCATCGCTCAGAGCAGCCTTGAGGCCAGCGGCGGCATCGACGGCGGCCTTATAGCGAGCGTAGGCAGCGTTCAGCTTGACCAGCTTCTCGTTGCCCGTCGTGCCCGCGGCAAGGGATGCCTTGTGGTCGACAGCCTCAAGATCGGCCTTGAGCGCCTCGTCGTTGGCAAGCTCGGCCTTGGCCTCGACGATCTCGAAGGTCGCATCGACGACGGCTTCGTTGGCGGCCTCGAGCTGCTTCTGGGCATCGGCGACACCGGCGACGGCGGCGTCATAGGCGGCCTTGGCGTCGTCGACCGCCTTCTGGGCTCCAGCGAAGCGCTCGAAGGCCTTGTTTGCGCCGGCCAGTTCGCCCTCGGCAGCCTTGGCCTTCGCCTGTGCGTCGGACAGGGTCTGCGTCTTGGCGGCAACTGCCTGCTTGGCGCCCGAAAGAGCGGTCGCGGCGTGCACATCTGCGGCCTGAGCCTTGTCAACGCCAGCCTGGGCAGTGTCGTCGGCCTTCTTGGCATCGTTAAGCGTGCCCTGCTTGTTCGCAAGATCCGTCTTGGCGGCATCGCACTTGGCGGCAAGGTCCTTGACCGAAGCGGTAGCGTTGTCATACGCCTCATTGGCCTGTTCGGACTTTGCCTTGGCGGCATCGCGGGCGCTGCGAGCCTTCGCCTTGTGAGCAGCGGCCTCGGCTGCCTTCGTCTTACTGTCAGCAAGCGTGGCGTTTGCCTTATCGAGAGCCGCCTGGGCAGTAGCGGCCTCGGCCTTGGCGGCATCGAGGTTCTGCTTGAGGGACTCGATGTCGATTCCGCCGAGTGCGTCCTTCGCGGCGTCGTATGCCGTCTTCGCGGCGGCGGTACCGGACTTAGCCTTCTCATACTCGCCCTTGGCGGTGTTCATGTTCGTGTCGGCCGCGGTATAGGCGTCGCGAGAGCTTTCTTGCTTATCCAATGCGTCAGAATAAGCCGTTCCGGCAGTCCCGAAGTTCTTCTGCGCCTCCGCCAGCTTATTCTGTAGCTGCTTCAGCTGCTCCTTCTGCTCCTGAGTGCCGCCTGCATTGTAAGCAGAATCGATATAGTCGGTGACGAGCTTCTTGAACTCGGAGACAGTGAAGTCCTTCTGCCCCGTGCTTCCACTATAGTCGAAAATGGTTACCTCGGAATCGGTGTTCTTACCGCTACCAGTTGCGATGCCGATAGCCTTCGCACCGGCATCGATGATATTGAGATAGTGTCCGCACTCATGGTAGATGCTGTTGTAGTGCTGGTAGATATAGTAGGAATCATATCGGTGGCTGCCGAGTTCGTCGCCATACTGTGCAACGTACTTATCGAATGCCTCTTTCTCCTGGGTGTAGAGACCGGTATATGGCCAGCCGAGGGTATCCTCGGTTTCGCCTCCGGTGTATGCTCCGCCGCCGCCCGCAAGGTTCTCACCTTGATCGAAATAGCAGTTCGAGTGTCCCCAGATGTTCGATGAATATGATGTATTAAGTGCGGCTGCCGCAGTCATGCGGAGGCTGACGCTGAGCTCCGACTGACCGTTCGCCTTGCGGAGGTTGTTCTGGGTATCGAGGTAGGTCAGGGCGTTGCGCATCTGCTCCAAGGAAAGCGGATTGGTGTCGCGAGACATGTCCTGATCGACGTACTTGTCATACCATTCGGCCTTGTCAGCGGCACCGGTCAGCATCGATGCGGCTTCCTGGGCATTCTTTTTCTGCGTGGCCGTGAACTGGCTGCCGCCGATGATGTAGTTCATGAAGCCGAACATACCCTGGTTGATGACATTCTGGTCTACGGTCATGTTCGACTTGAGGTCGGCAATCTGCTGGTTAAGCTTCTCGACCTCGGCGTTTGCGGCGTCGTATGCATTGTGCGCGTCGGTTACTTCAGCACGAGCCTGATCGAACTCGTTGCTCTTCTGCTGACGAATCTCGACGAGTCGGTCGTACTCAGCCTTCTTGTCGGCCTCGGTCTGCTGGGCCTGCTCGTATGCCGTCTTCGCGGCGTCACGCTTACTGGCCGCGTCCTTGTACTCCTTGTTTGCCGCCTCGTATGCAGACTGGGCAGATGCCACGGCAGCGTTGGCGGCGTTGGCCTTCTCCTGCGCGGCGGTGGCGGTATTCTGGGCCGCCTGCAGGTTCGCCTGGGCGGTAGCGTCGGCATCCGTCGCGGCATTGAGCTCCGTCTGCGCGGTCTTGAGCTCACCAGCAGCAGCGTTCATGGCGGCCTCAAGCGCACTCAGGTCAACACCCGTACCCGAGACGGCAGCATCGAGCGCGGCCTGCGCCTGGTTGAACTTCTGCTGGGCGTTATCGCGCGCGGTGGTTGCGGCTGCGAGAGCAGCGGCAGTCTCCTGCTTCTTGGCCTGGGCAGTCGTCAAAGCTGCCTCGGTATTCTGCTTTTCCTGCTGGGCGCTGGCCTCGGCAGCCTTGGCCTGGTCCAGATTGGCCTGTGCAGTAGCAACGACCTTATTGGCGTCATCGAGCTTTGCCTGTGCGTCCTCGACGGCCTTCTTGGCGGCCTCGTACTCGTCCATACCCATGGCCTCGAGCTTGGCCTGGGCATCATCGAGGGCCTTCTTGGCCTCATCCTGCTTTGCCTTGGCGTCCTTGAGCGCCTGGGTCTTATCCTCGACACTCTTGTTGGCCTGTTCGAGCTGATCGTTCAGGTCGCCCAGCTTCTTCTGCTGCTGCTCGGTCTTTTCGACGGCTGCCTTAAGCTCATCGATCTTCTCCTGAAGCGCGGCTACCTCGGCCTCGTTCTGCTCGGCGGCGTTATCGGCCACGGCCTGCGAGGCCTGATTCTTTTGCTGCTGTGCCTGCTTTTGAGACTGGCCCGCCGCGTCGGCCTTCTTCTGGGCGGCATCGTAGGCGGCCTGAGCGTCCTTGAGCTGCTTTGCCGACTCCTCGGCCAGCTGGGCAGCCGTCTTTACGACCGCTTGGTTACCGGCGGCAACGGTATTCTCTACAGAACTACCCCCCCCCTGAACAGAATCGCCGTTATCGGTTGACGGTGCGGCGATTGCCGCCAGCGGCGACATGAGCGGCTGAGCGATGAGGCCCGCCGTCAAAACGGTTGCGACGGCGCGGTTGGCAACGCCCTTGACGTTGACGGCCTTGGCCCGAGGCTCAAAGTGTTGTGGACTGTAGTTTGCCATGGCTTTCTCCCTTTGACACGGATGTATCCATACGTATCAAACGGTAGCTGTCGATTTTTGAATTCTGTTGCGCAACATTGGCGACCAGCGTATTTTTTGAAATTCACGCTCTCGTGCTTCACAATTTCGTCACATATGTAGGAGCTGGTGCATCATATTCTTGCGGGATCGAATTGAGCCTATGATTTGCATTTGCCCCCGCGTCATCTGCCCCATCGGATTCCGCATCCAACAGACACCCCGCCCGCCACGGTGTAGAGTTAGGACAACGGGCGCGTTGCGCGGACCGCGCTGGAACGAGGTGGACATGGAACTCGACAAACAACAGATCAAGCGACTACGCGAACGCCATCACCGGCGCCACGGCATCCGCCCTGCTCATAGTGAGGCTGCCGAGCAGGCTGGTCGCTTTTTAAAGCGCGCGTTCAACATTCGCGAGGGACGCGCGCCCTATCACGTGATCCGCAAGCGTTTTGTAAACGGGGCGCGTCTGACTGGCTCCCACCTATGCATCCTCATCATCGCCATGCTGATCGCGAGCATCGGCCTCGATATCGATTCGGACATCGCCATCGTGGGCGCCATGCTCATCTGCCCGCTCATGGGCTCGGTCCTTGCCATGGCATACGGCATCGCCACGCTCGACCGCGAGATTACCGTCGAGGCCGTCGCCAGCCTTGCGCTGCAGATGGCCTTTTGCCTGGTCACGTCCACGCTGTACTTTAAGCTCTCGCCCCTTGGCACCACCACGGCCGCCATCATCGACAACTCTACACCCACCGTCTGGGACCTTACCGTCGCACTCGCAGGCGGCTTTGCAGGCGGGCTGGGCAACTCGCGCGACCAGGAACCCGCCACGCTCATCGCCGGCGTGGCCGTGGCGACCGCGCTCATGCCGCCTCTGTGCGCGGCGGGCTATGGCATCGCCATCGCAAGCGGGTCGCTGTTTCTCTCGGCGCTTTACGAGTTTGGCATCAACGTGGTCTTTATCGCACTCGCGGCCGAAGCCGTATTACTTATCTTGCGCGTGCCGCTCAAGCGCGACCTCAACGGCGACGGCATTGTAACCGCCGAAGAAGATGCCGAGGTCGACGAGCTATCGCGCAAGGTGCGCCGCCGCATCATTGTGGGTACGGTAGTCTTTGCCATCCCCTGCATCGTTATGACCGCGGGTTCCATTGGCTCGGCGCAGGCCGGCGTGCAGGACGGCTACGGCGTCACCGAGACCACACGCGAGCTTGCCGCGGTGCTGCCGGGCTTTAAGGATTACACCGTCGCCGTCGAGACCTCGGCCACCGAAGGGGACGAAGAAGGCATCGTCGAGCGCGAGATTGTCGCCCATGTGACGACAGGCGAGGCGCTTGGGGCACACGACCGCCACGTCGCCCGCAAGCTCATCGACCTCAACGTGCCTGAACTCGATCGCGTGGAGTTCGATGTGAAGTGATGCAGAGCGCGGGATGAATGCTCGCACAGACGCAAGTTACGACGAGGCGCAGGTGCGATACGGACACGAGCAAATAGCGGGGTGCAGTTCACACCCGCGCCCCGCTCGCTTTTTTATTGCCGTGAATCAACTGTCCGAATCGACCTCGCCAGACTCCACCGTAAACGCCGGATCGGTGCTCACAAGATAAAATCGGGTCACCTTAGTATTTCTAATTAGGTAAATCTGCCCTTGATTGCGTCGGCGCGATATATATGCAACGTGAACCGTGCCGAACTCTTCGCCGTTTTCCTTCTTTAATACCAGGATATTGGGATCGTCCGTACGCTTAAACTGCCCGTCAACGCAGCTGCCGTCTTTGTCGACCAGTTGCCACCGATGGTTATCCTCTTCAAGAAAGGCCAGGGTTTCCAGACTCGTCTTGTCGTCCCGATAGTAACCGTCAATGGCAAACCCTTCGGAAGCGCACTCCTGCATATAGGACGTTTCTCGGCTTATAGCAAACAGCCCTGTAGCGCCCAGGAGCACAGCCAGGCAGACCACTGCAAGGGTTATCGAAATAGCACGGCGGCCCATGTTAGCCCAACCGATAGTTGTTTAACGGAGCGCGAAACATACCTGGAGCCTCCAATGTCAGAGGGGAACGTCCCCAGCAGGCTGGCGACAACTATATGCTTCTTTTATCAAACCATATGGCTGCCACTCGCGGAGGGGGTATCGGCGAGCGGCGTGTTTTCATACTCCATTGGTCAAACCTAAGCGCAGCCCTACAGCTCGTACTTGTACACGCGGTAGATATACTTTTCGGCTTCCATCTCGTAGGTAGCGATGGGCAGACCGTAGCGGTCGTACTCGGTGAAGGTCTTGGCCTGACCCGATGCCACGAGCATGCTGTTCGAATTGCCGACGCGCTGCACACTGCTAACGTAGCCCGAGAACGGCACCGCGATCTGGTCTTCGAGCCCGTAGGTGCGTGCCACCTCGTCCACCGTAAAGATGCGCCCAAACGAATGCGAGCCGCGGCTGTAGTCGGTCACCACCGCGGCGCCCAGCTGGCCCCAGTCGAACTTGGGATAGCTTTCGGCCGCACCAAAGTTGTTGTCGTATAGCAGCACCTGGTAGCGACCAGTCGTTGCCGTGTCAGAACTCGGCAGATACGTCACGCTGTGCTGGCCCGCGTTGAGCGAAAAATCGCCCTGGGCCTGCAGCAACTTGTCCTCAAAGCCCGAGCCGGCCCATTGCCACTCCTTTCTATTTCTGGGTCCATCTTCTCACTGTTGGCGGCCGAAAATGATCCGCTTTCCTCCGTCCCCGAGGGATCATTTTTTAGTACTTGAAGAAGCCCTCGCCCGAGCTTTCGCCCAGCTTGCCTTCGTCGAGCATTTTCTTGAGGACGGAGGCCATAGCCTTAAAGTTGTAGGGCATCATCATCTTCTTGAGCAGCGGACTCACCAGGCCCGGGACCTTCTGATACTGCATGACGATGTTATAGGCCGTCTGGATACCCACCGTGTCGAACACGCGGAACGGACCCTTGGGAGCGCCGGTGCCGCGCGTCCACGCGAGGTCGATGCTCTTGGGGTCGCTGACGCCCGAGACATACAAGTCAAGGCCCGAGAGCAGCCATGGCACCAACATGGAGTTGAGCAGGTAGCCGTTCTTTTCCTTGTTGACGGGCAGGGCAAGCATACGGATATCGTTAGCAAAGTCGACGAGCTCATCGAAATAGCGCTTGTCGGTCTGGTCCTGAGCCATGACCTCGGTCATGTTGTTCTTCCAGATGGAATTGGCAAAGTGCAGCGACAGGTACTTCTCGGGGCGGCAGGTGTACTTGGCAAAGGTACTCGGCAGCAGCGTGGAGGAGTTGGTCACGATGACGGTCTTTTGCGGCAGAACCGGGGCGAGCTTCTTGTAGAAGTCGATCTTCGCCTGAGTGTCCTCAGCCATAGACTCGATGACCAGGTCGGCGTCGGCCACTGCCTTGGCAAGATCGAGCTCCAGCTTGAGCGTGGAGTAGGCACACTCGACGGCAGCGAGTGCCGCCTCCTTGTCGAAGGGCTGGCCGCTATCGGCGATACCGGCGCACCACTCGCCCGTGCCGTCCGCCATGCCCTCGATAGCAGCGATGTACTCCTCACGCACATGATCGATCTTGGGCTGGGTGCGGCCGATGCTGCCCTCGCTGCGCAGCCAAATCGTTACATCAAAGCCGCAGTAGGCAGCCTGAAAGGCAATCTGGCTTCCCAACACGCCGCCGCCGGCAACGCAAACGGTCTTGTAGCTCATAGGAACAGTCCTCTCTTACGTAATTCCATAGATGTGTATTTATTCAACCGTAAGAGGGCTGCACACTGGGGGTGGGTTCTATAAACGGACTGTAATTTGCGGCGAACGGCTACATCTGTTCATTATCTCAGGGTTCCGAGGGCGATTTTTTGTGCCACCGAGACGTCGTTTGCGGAAGCATGCGGCAAATTCCGGAACCCTTGAGCACCCCCCGATTTTCCGCCAATAAAACCGCAGGTACAGGGCTTGGACATATTCGGTGTGCTCGGTCTATTCAGATTTTGCCGCATACTTCCGAAATCTGAGTTCGCAAAGGGTGATAGTCGGGGCGTTTACGCAACATATGTCCAACAATCAGAACCACCCTTAAAAAGGGTGGTTTGCTCTTAGGGTATAACCCACGGGCCCCGGGCTCGCGTCTAAAGGCGCGGGCCCGGACTTCGTCCAGGCCTAGTGCATCTTGACCCGTGGCGTGCCGGTCAAACCGGCGGGG